>CALAQS010000229.1 GCA_937888435.1 uncultured Acidobacteriota bacterium | reverse complement strand
CGAGGCGCTTCCTCAGGAAATCCTTGTTGCGGGAACGGGCGGGCTGTCCGAAGAGAACGAGGTACTTTTCCGTCAGTTCTGGGCCGGTAAAGCGGCTGAGAGCCGCGAGATCGGCCCCCATTCGCGCCACAACGGCCCCTTTATCGCATCGTACCGTGGGCGTCGGGCGACCCATGCTTCCCCTCCGCCCGGCGGCTTGTCAGCCGCCGGCGACAGACATGAACGCTCTCTCTGGTGAACAAGGCAAGGTAAACCAGAGGGCGTCGCAGCCGAGTCGGAAGTGACTTGGGCGGGCCGGTTTTGCCCCCGACGGCGCGCATTTCTCGCACGACGTCGGCCCACGTCGGGGCGATTCAGGAGAGGCGAGTAAATAACCCTGGGTTATTTATGAACCACCCGTGTTGCGCGCGAGAGGACGCTCCCGAGCGGGTTCAGACCACAGCATTAAGTGTCTATTAATGAATCACTTCAATGGGACCGTGATTGAATTCGTCGAGATCGATTTCGACCGCACGCGCGCTCGAAACTGACGCCCTGAGGTGGGTTATTTACTCGCCGCCAGCGTACTCAGTTAACCGCGTTCACACGCTCGAGGGGCGACCTGTTAAACGCTCTCAACCGCTCTCGACAAGAACGGCCCTTGGAGAGCGGCCGTGGGCCTGACGCCAGCCTCTCTGGGAGCCCCGAACGTTCTCAGTTCGACCCTGACCTCTGCGCCAAAAGCGAAAACCCCGCCAGTTGTCGCGGGGTCTCGTGTCAACCGCGGACACTTTTGTTCGCGGGGAAATTGAGTGGCTCCGCAGGTAGGACTCGAACCTACAACCCTTCGGTTAACAGCCGAATGCTCTACCATTGAGCTACTGCGGAATGTAAAAGACCACCGCTTTTCGGCGCGCTGCGGGCCGCGCAGAAGATGCGAAAGAGCGGTGGATCGTAAGGAACGGGCGGGGCCGCGTCAAGCAGCTGATGTTTCGCGAGTTAACCTCGCCGAGGATCTCGACACGCCGCGCGTCATGCCGGCCGCCGCGGACGAGATCCTCCGTTCTCCGAAGACGTCTCGGGCGCTCGCCCTTCCGACCCCTGCGTACGCACATCTTCCACTCGTCCTCGGGCCCGACGGAAAAAAGCTCGGCAAGAGAGACGGCGCGCTGCCGCTCGAGGCGCTCGACGAGGCGTGCCTCAGGGCGACCCTCGCGTTCGCTCTCAGAGCGCTGGGGCAGGAGCCTCCGGAGGGGACGTCCCCGGAGATGCTGAGGGAAGCGCGGGCGCACTTTTCCCCCGCACGCATTCCGCGAGAGCCTCGGCAAGGACCGGCAGAAGGACGGCGACCGGGATGAACGCGAGGCGGTCCCAGGACCAGCGCACGTGCCACGCGGGTGTGAGCCGCGTGAACGCAAAGGAGCCGATGAGCGCCGCGGCGTAGAGGCCGCACCACGCGAGGACCGGCCGGCGCGCGCGCCGCGTCGCGGGCGCGAGCGCGAGAAGGAGGGCCGCCGCCGCAGCCCAGCCCGCGTGCGGCGCAGCCTCCGAGGCGAGCGCCCCGATCGCGCCGGCGAGACTCGCGACCGAGAACGAGGAGAGCGCGAAAGCCGTGGGCGGTCTCTTCGGTGCGAGGCGCGAGACGACGAGCGCCCAGGGGGCCGCCGCGAACAACACGGCCGAGAGCGCGACGAGAAGCGCGGCCTGTGTGCGCCGCGCGAAAACGAGGACGGCCGCGGCCGCGAACGCCGCCACGAGCCCCTCGGGCTTCGTCCAGGCCGCGAGCGTGAGGAAGATCGCGATCCGAACGCCCGCCCCGGGCTCCTCGTCGATGCGCCGCATCTGGGCTAGTGCGCCGAGGACGAAGACGACGAGGAGGCCCTCGGCATACCCCGGGTAACGCCTCCAGTACGGAAGGAGCGACACGGCGGCGCCCGCCAGGAGCGCGAAGGGCGCCGCGACGCGCATCGAGCGCGCGGCCCGCACCGCAAGAAGCGACGCCGACAGGGTGAGGGCCGGCCAGAGCGGCGTCACGGCGAGGTCGTCGTACCGGCGCACCGCGCTCGACGCTCCCGCGAGGAGGAGCGGCCAGAGCGGCGGGTACTCCGGGTGCGAGAACGCGCCGTCCGGGTCCACGCGGAAGAGAGAGTCGAGGGAGAGCGACCGCGAAAGGGCCCGCGCCTTCAGCCCCCAGATCGCCGCGTAGTCGTTCAGCGCGAAGGGCTCGCGCATCGCGACGACGGCCGCCGTCAGGACGCCGATCCCGAGGAGCAGCGCCGCGACGGCGAGGAGTAGGCGGGACATGGTGCGGTTCACGGCGTTACCGTGGGGCTGGGGCCAGCGCGAACCCCTCGCGGCCCGTCTCGCCGCGCGCGAGCGTCACCCGCCGCGGCGCGAGGACGAAGGCCGCCTTGCGGCGCATCTCCTCGGCCGCGTCCTCCGGAAGCGACGGCGGCACCGTGAGGACGACGTCCGCGTCGAGCGGCAGGAAGCGGTCGCGCGTCACGAGCACGGCGCCGAGATCGGGGTCGCGCCGAAAGAGGCGCGAGTTGAGGAGGCGCGTCTGGCTGCCCGCGCGCCAGAACCTCTTCGCCACCGAGAGCGAAGCGCCCAAGGGCGTGACGGATTCGACCGCACGCGCGGCGAGAAGCGCGAGGGCCGCGAGGGCGACCAGGAGAGCCGCCGCGCGCCGGACGGACAGGCTCATCGCAGCGCGGCGCGCACGGCCGCGAGCCTCGCCTCCAGGTGCGAGCCGTCGCCTTCGAAGAGAAGATGCCGGAGAGCTTCGACCTGCTCGGCGAGATGGTCGATCACGGACGGCGCCTCGGGATTCTCCGTCTGGATCGCGCGCGTCAGCGCCGGATCCTGATCGAGAATGGGCCCGACGAGCGCGAGGAGATGCCGGAACGTGGTCGTCGCGCGGCCGTCCACGTCGTCGCGCGAGATGCCGAGCTCGGCGAGTGAGAAGGCCGAGACGAGCGCGACGAGGTGCGCGAAGCCCATCGTGCGCCCGACCCAGCGGTCGTGCTCGGCGGCGGGCATCGTCCGGATCTTCAGGCCTTCGCCGGCGAACAGGCGCGCCACACGGCGCGCGGCCGCCTTGTCGCCGGCATCGAGAACGAGAAAGTCGCGGCCCGAAAGGCGCGCGTCGGGGCCGAACATCGGGTGCGCCGAGGCGATCGCGACACCGCCTTCGCGCGCGCGCGAAAAAAGCGGAAGGAGCGGAGCCTTCACGCTCGCGATGTCGAAGACGAGTCCCGTCGGATTGCGGTCGAGGACGGCCGTGAGCGCGGCCGCCGCATGGTCGAGAGAGGCAGCGATCAGGACGACGTCGGCCTCCGCGGCGTCGTCGAACGTGCCAGCGGGGAAGCCGCGCGGCGCGCCGGCGGGGTCGGCGATGCGGACGGCGAAGCCCTTCCGGCGAAAGAGGCGCGCGAAGGGCCGCCCCATCCGCCCCGCGCCACCGACAAGGAGGAGAGTGCGCTTCGTGCGGCGTTTCGGCTTTCGCAGCGCGAGTCGGCGCGTCACCGCGTCACCCGAACGAACCTCTTGCCCATTCGAAGAAAAACACCCTCGCCTGAACCCACGCGCAGCACGTCCGCCGGGGACTCCACCTTCGTCCAGGTCTGTCCGTCAGCTGAAGTCGACACCGCCCCTTCGCGGATCTTCTGGCGCGCGATGTTCTTGCTCGCCGCGAGTCCCGCTTCCACGA
>CALAQS010000228.1 GCA_937888435.1 uncultured Acidobacteriota bacterium | reverse complement strand
TTCCGATCTGGGCGCATCGGTCTCGAGGCGCCGGATGAGGTTGCGGCGGTAAGCGCGGAAGATCACGAGGGCGTCGGTGTAGTGTCCACCGAAGAGAAGGTTGATCGCCGTCGTGAAGAACACGTTCCCCACTGAGGTGAGGCGGTCGTCGTCCTCGCTCCGAGCCTTGCCCAGGTAGCGCGACACGATGACGAGGTCGTGCCCGCTGGACATGGCCGCGATGAGCTCGGGAATGAGTTCGGGGATCGAATTGCCGTCCGGGCTGAAGGTAAGAATCACGTCACCGGTCGTGTGCGCATAGGCCTTCCGGTAAGCGTTCCCGATTCCCGGCTCGTCCTGGAGGACGACGGGGTACCCATTCGCGCGAAGCCACTCGACGGTGCCGTCCGACGAGCCGCCGTCGACAACGAGGATCTCGTCACACCAGGAACGGTCGATCCTCGGCATGACGGTCCGGACGCCGTCGATTTCGTTCAGGGTCGGGATGATGAGGGAGGTCCTCATCCCCCGAACGTTTCCCGGAGGAGTGGCCGGAGCCGTGCAAGGCGCGTCGGCCCGACGAACTGGTTGTTCCCGATGTAGCAGGCGTTTGTGTGGAGGAACTCCGCGTTCGGGAAGTCCGCCGGCCTGCCGAACGGGGCGAAAGGCGGCTGTCGAAGCAGATTCCCTCCGATGATCGGCCGAAACTCGATACGACGCGCGCGAAGGACGCCGAGGAACCGCTCCATGCGGGGGCGCTCGCGAAACAGAAAGGGGAGGCAGAACGACGAGACGCCGGGCTTGTCCGGGAGCAGAAGGTGTTCCCGGTACGCCGCGAGGATCTCGAGAAACCGGCGGTGGTTGGCGTTGCGCTTCTCGATGTAGCCGTCGAGTTTCCGGAGCTGGGCGAGGCCGAGCACGGCACCGAACTCGGTGTTTCGGACGTTGAAACCGTCCGTGAGGAACAGGAAGTTGAAGTCGACGTCGGGATGCTCTCGGCCGAGCTCCGGGTGCAGGCGGGCCGGAAGCTCCCGAGCGAGGCCATGCGAGCGCTTGAGGAGGGCGAGATGGTAAAGCGCCTCGTCGTCGGTGCATACCATCCCGCCTTCGACGGTCGTCATATGGTGGCCCCAGTAGAAACTGAACGTGCTGCAGGACCCGTGATTGCCGACTTTCACACCCCCGAGATGCGCCCCATGAGACTCGCAGCAGTCTTCCAGGACGGTCAGCCCGCGGGCACCGGCGATGGCGCGGATACGGGGCATGTCGGCGGGGAATCCGATCAGGTGTGTGACGAGGATGGCCCTCGTGCGAGGTCCGACCGCCCGCTCGAGGGCGTCATAGTCGAAAGAGAAATCCTGCAGATTCACGTCGACGAAGACCGGTCGAAGGCCGCACTGTATGACCGGAGTGATGTTCGTCACCCACGTGACGGCGGGGACGAGCACTTCGTCGCCATCGGCCCAGCCGCGGGTCTGCTTCATGACGCTCATCATGACGAGGTTGGCCGAGCTTCCCGAGTTCACGAACACGCTATAACGGCAGTTCTGCCAGCTGGACCATGCCTCCTCGAAGGCGCGCACTTTCACGAACTGGGTGAACCGGGATGTCGTCCGGATGAAGTCTACGAGCGCGTCGAGGTCGGCTGGCTCGAGGATGTCCTCCTGAAGCTTCCAGAGAGAGCGGCGCTCCTCGTCTCGCGACTTCGCACGCTTCATACGTTTTTCCATGCTCCGCGCCCCATCATGCGGTAGCCCTTGATCAATTCTCGAATTCCGTCGTCGAGTGTGCGTGTCGCCTCGAATCCCGCCTCCCGCAAACGCTGGCTCGATACGATGTAGTCCCTCCGGTCGGGATCGCTGCCGACCTCCGCGAAATGGACGTGGAAGCGGGGGACGTGCTCCTTGACCTTCAAGGCGAGCTGCTCTTTCGAGAGGTTTGCGGAATCCAGCCCGAGGTTATACGGCTTCCCCACGAGGCGGCCGGAGTTCTGGATCGCAAAGAGGAACGCGTCGGCGGCATCGCGGATGTGGAGGTAGTTTCGCCGGAAGCCCTTTTCGAAAACGACGAGATAGCCGTCCGTCACGGCCGCCCAGACGAAGTGGTTCACGAGCAAATCGATGCGCATTCGCGGAGAGGTGCCGAATATGGTTGCGAGACGCAGCGAGAGCGCATTCGGTGCGCCGAGGACGTCGGCTTCGGCTTCCACCTTCGTCCGGCCATAGAGGGAGATCGGCTCGAGGGGCGTGTCTTCGGTGCAGAGGACCTCGCCGCTCCTGGTTCCATAGCCGCTGTTCGTCGTCGGATAGACCAGCAGCTGCGAGGGTGTCCGAAGGCGGTTCAGGAGACGGATGGCTGCGAGGTTCGTCGAAGCGGCCGCGTCGGGGTCCCGGTCACAGAGCGGCGCCCCGACGAGCGCCGCGAGCGGCAAGATCACGTCACAGGTCGAGACGAGATCCTTGACCACCCGCTCGTCGCGCGCGTCGCCAAGGGTGAATTCGAAGGACGAGTGGCCGGCGAGGTGAAAGAGCGTCTGCGCTCCGAAGTACAGGTTGTCGAGTGCGACGACGCGATATCCCGCTGCGAGAAGCCGCTCGCAGAGTACGGAACCGACATAGCCTGCAGCCCCGGTGACGAAAACGGACGTTCGGCTCATGTGCCGTCATCATACGGTGGGCGAGGAAGGCTTTCGCAGCGACGCTGTCGACGCCGAAAGCGGCGTTGAGGCCGTCCGGGCTCACGGCGAGAGGCGAGAAGACGGCCGGGAGCCCGCGAACCCACGCAGCCTCCGTCGGCTCCGGCGCGAGGAGGACGACGACGTCGATCCGTCGTTCGACGAGGCGGCGAACCCACGCCTCGCGCGACAGCCGCCCGCTCGTTGCTGCGTCGCGGCTGTCCAAGATCGATCCGTCCGCCGTCACGGGAACGTACACGACGTCGTTCTGGAGTCGCCGCCCGAAGAGGGGATAGCGAAACCAGTTGTCACCCGGCGGGTACCACCCCGCGGAAGCGGCAATGTGGCGGGGAGTTCCGTCGTCCAGCGCCCGCCAGATTACGTGGGCCGACGCGTAGACCTGCGGGAAGGGGTGGAGTTCGAACGCGCGCCGCTCGTACGCGGCCTGCCAGGTCAGGGGGCGCTCCTGTGCGCGGATCCCGCTCCACAGGGCAGCGGTGACGAGGAGGACGGCCATCCCGGCAAAGGCGCCTCCCACGAGGCCCCTCCGCCGGGCCGCGAACGACGCTGCGATGCCCGCAAGAGCGGCCCCGGCGAGGAACACGCCCGCGACCTCGAACGCTCCCGAGATGTCCTCCCGCGAGAACCCGTGTGGTAGCGCTCCCCAGAGCCCGACGAGAGCCGCGAGTCCGAGCCCGGCGCGGACCACCGCGTGGTTCGTGGCTGCGGCGGCGATCGCGCAGACTCCGAGCGCCGGAAGCATGAATCGGCCGATGATCAACGCCCAGCGCGTCCGCAGCGCGAGCGCCTCCGGCGAGAAGAGGAGCAATAGCGTGACAGCGGCTTCCGCTGCGAGGAAAACGGCGAGCCCCGGAGAGCCGCGGCGCGCGAGTGCGAATAGGCCCGCGGCGCCGAGAGCGGCGAGCGCGGCCCCGCCCCACCCCGGGTTCAGGAAGTCGCGATCCGGCCTGCGTACGAAGAGGTCACGGAGGAAGCTCTTCGCGTCGAAGGCGCCCACGGGCGGGTCCAGCGCTCCCGTGACCGCCTGCTCCGTCATCGGATGTCCCGAAAGAACGGTGCGGCCGCCCACGCGCAGCGCCTGCGGATAAAGCGGGGAGCCGCGGTCGGCGAGGGCGCGAAAGTAGGGGGGAAGGCCGCCGAGCACCGCGAGAGCCAGCAGAAGTAACGCTCGGCCCGCCGGCCGCGGGCGTTTCGCGACGACCGCGCCCGCGAGAACTGCGAGCGCAAGGACGAGGATTGGGAGGCCGGCCGTCTTGACCCCAGCACCCAGCGCGAAGGCGCCCGCGGAGAGGGCCAGATCGGCGGGAAGGGCATTTCGCTTCAGGGCGCGGACCGCGAAGAGCGACCCGGCGAGGAAGAAAAAGAGCGAAGTGTTCTCGACGTAGCCGCTCGTAAGGAAGCTGGCGGAGGCGGGATTGAGGAGAAGCGCGAGCGCCCCGGCGGTCGCGAGTCGTGTCGAAGCCCCGAGCTCGCGAGCGAGAGCCCAGGCTGCGGCGAGCGCCGCGAGCCAGACGAGGACCGACGCGGCAGCGAGCGGTGCGTCCGAATGAAACGGGAGCATCGCCCATGCCCACAGGGTGTCGCCGCCGTACGGGGAGTACTCGTATCCGTCCCAGCGATCCGGAGCGAGCTCCGGCGCGAGGCCTCCGGTCCGGATCCAGCGTGCGACCTTGACGAGGTGGTAGGTGAGCATGTCCCACGCGAGCGGCGGAGCGGCGAGGCCGCGAGAGAGGCGCGCGAAGACGAGGAGAGCCGCGAGGCCCGACAGGAGCGGCGCAGAGCGCGCCGCGTCGAGGATCGCCGTCCCGAGGGCCCTCGAATCGGCGCGCAGCTCCTCCAGACGCGACGGATCGGCGCGGAGCCAGCGCGCGGCCGCTGCCGCTCCTGCGGCGGCGACGACGAGTCCCGCCCAGAGGCGAAAGAGCCCTGCTGCCGCGAGGAGATGAAACGCCACGGTCGCGAGCCACGCAGCGACGAGAAGGAACCCGCAGAATCGCGCCGACAAGTCCGCGTGCGCGAGGAGCGCGCGCGCTACGGCTGCCGCGGCGAAACCCAGCCCGGTCAGGAGGGCGAGCCCAAAGAGGACGCCTCCTACGGTCCCCAGGACGTCGGCCATCACGAAGGCCAGTATATCGGCGGGTAGACTGCGAAACGTGATTCCGCGATGAACACGCACGCCGAGACCGCGTCGCGCGCTCCGCGCCGGACGTTCGTCCTCGGCCTCGGCGCCGCCGCCGTTCTCTGGGGCGTGAGTGCTGCCTGCCGCGCCGCGTGGACGTGCGACGACGCCTACATCGTGTTCCGCTACGCGCGGAACCTCGTGAACGGCGTCGGGCTCGTCTTCAACGCCGGCGAACGCGTGGAAGGCTTCACGAATTTCTTTTGGGTGCTGTGGACCGCGCCCGCGTTCGCGCTCGGCATCGACCCGGAAACGTGGACGAACGCGTGGGGCGTCGCATGC
>CALAQS010000227.1 GCA_937888435.1 uncultured Acidobacteriota bacterium | reverse complement strand
CCGTGGCCGCGAGCTGGTTCTTGGCCTGGTGGTCCTCGATGAGGATCTCCAGCTTTCGGCCGTTGACGCCCCCGGCCGCGTTGATCTCCTCCAGAGCCATCGTGTAGGCCTTCTTGAACTTGTCGCCGAACGGGGCGTCGGGCCCGGTCATCGGCTGGGGGGCACCGATCTTTATCGGCTGCGCCAGCACTGAGGTCGAGACCAGGACGCCGATCGCGGCCAGAGTCGAGCAAACCAGTTTGCGCATCACGTTCTCCCTTTCCTTCAGTCGAATTCGCCGCCGCTTCAGCCGAGCGTCGGCATGGTGAAGCCGGCCTTCCCCTTTTCCTCGGGCTCGGGCCAGCGTGTGGTGACGGCCTTCGTTCGAGTGTAGAACTTCACCCCCTCCGCGCCGTGGACGTGGAGATCGCCGAAGAGGGACTGCTTCCATCCGCCGAACGAGTAGAAAGCCATCGGTACGGGGATCGGGACGTTGACCCCCACCATCCCGACCTCGACCTCGTGCTCGAAGATCCGGGCGGCATGGCCGGAATTCGTGAAGATCGCCGTCCCGTTGCCGTAGGGGTTCTGGTTCACGATGGCGATCGCCTCGTCCAGGGTGCGTGCCCGGAGAACGACCAGCACCGGCCCGAAAATCTCCTCACGGTAGACCGTCATCGACGTCGTCACGCCGTCGAAGAGCGTCGGACCGAGAAAAAATCCGTTCTCCGAGCCGGGAACTTTCAGGCCCCGCCCGTCGAGGACCGGCTTCGCCCCCTCCAGGGTCCCTTTCTCGATGAGCCCGCGAACCCGGTCGCGGTGAGCGGCGGTGACGAGAGGCCCCATCTCCACGCCCGCCTCGGTACCAGGGCCGACTTTCAGCGCCACTGCCTTCTGGCGCAGCCGTTCCACGAGGCGGTCGCCGACCTCTCCCACCGCCACGACTGCCGAGATCGCCATGCAGCGCTCGCCGGCCGACCCGTAGGCGGCGCCGATGAGCGCATTGGCCGTGAACTCCAGCTCGCAGTCCGGCAGGACCACGGCGTGGTTCTTCGCCCCCGCGAGCGCCTGTACCCGCTTGCCGGCCCTGGCGGACGTTTCGTAGACGTGCCGCGCGATCGGAGTCGAGCCGACGAACGACACGGCGTTAACGCCGGGATGTGACAGGAGGGCGTTCACCGCATCGCCGTCGCCCAGGAGCACGTTCAGAACGCCGGCCGGAAGGCCCGCCTCGTGGAAGAGCCGCGCCAGGAGAAGGGACGTGGAGGGGTCTTTCTCCGACGGCTTCAGGACGAAAGTGTTCCCGCAGGCGATGGCCATCGGGAACATCCACATCGGCACCATCGCCGGGAAGTTGAAGGGGGTGATGCCGGCGCAGACGCCGACGGGCTGGAGGACCGAGTGGCTGTCTACCCCTCCGGCCACGTCCTCGGAATGCTCGCCCTTCAGGAGGTGGGGGATCCCCTCGGCGAACTCCACCACCTCGATTCCTCGCTGAAGGGAGCCAGCCGCGTCGGGCAGCGTCTTGCCGTGCTCCTGGGTGATCAGGCGTGCCAGCTCCGCCCGGTGCGACTCGAGCAGCTCACGGTAGCGGGCCAGGATGCGGGCACGGCGGAGGGGCGGCGTCCCTCTCCAGCCGGGGAGCGCCGCCTGGGCCGCGACCACGGCGCGATCGACGTCGGATGGACCAGCGAAAGAAACTCGGCGGATGACCTGGCCGAGAGCCGGGTCGAAGACGTCGCCGACCCGGCCGCTCGTCCCCATGACCTCCGCGCCGCCAATCCAGAATGGAAGGACGGGTGCGGTCATAACGCTCATGAGGTTCTCCCCAAATCAGGTGCTTTCGGCGGAAGTTTCAACGAAGACTATTCGCAAGAGCTTCAGATACGTCACTCTACCGCGAAGCCTGACCCGGCACTGAGGCGAACTCGCTTGCGCTCGCCGCTGAGCGCGCTATCGTTGTTTCGTGCGGAAAGCCGCGATCTCGTCACGCTCTGTGGGTCGTCGAACGGAGCATCTCCGAGACAGAAAGGAAACCGATGAGAGACTCCATCTCGTTCCGGCTCAACGGCAAGCCCATCCATCTGGATGTGGACGGCGATCGAACTCTCCTGTGGGTGCTGCGCACCGACCTCGGCCTCACGGGGACGAAGTTCGGGTGCGGTGAGAGCTTTTGCGGCGCCTGCACCGTGGTCGTGGACAAGGAGGCGGTGAGGTCGTGCCAGATGCCGGTGAAGGCCGTCCGCGGCAAGGACGTCACGACGATCGAAGGCCTGGAGCAGAACGGGAAGCTCCACCCGCTCCAGGCGGCGTTCGCGGATTCCGGTGGGCTGCAGTGCGGCTTCTGCACGCCCGGAATGATCATGAATGCCTACGCCCTCCTGCTGAAGACCCCGAAACCCACGCGGAGCCAGATCCGTGCGGGAATGGATGACAACCTCTGCCGCTGCGCCGCCCATCATCGGATCGTCCAGGCCATCGAACGGGTTTCCGCTCCCGCGTGAGGCGTGTCATGACAGACGATCCCTCCGTTGTCGTCGCACCGCCGCTTCCGTCCGCCGGGAGTTCCCTCCACCGCCGCGACTTCGTCAGGCTTCTCGGCGGGGGGATCATCGTCCTCTTCAACGCGGACCTGTCTGACCTCCTGGGGCAGGAAACCCGCACGAGGGGCTACCCCACCGACTTCAACGCCTATCTGAGGATCGCCGGCGACGGCCGGGTCACCATCTACTCCGGGAAGATCGAGATGGGGCAAGGCGTCGTCACCTCTCTCGCGCAGATGGCGGCCGACGAGCTCGCCGTATCCCTGGATTCCATCGACATGGTCATGGGAGACACGGCCCTCTGTCCGTTCGACATGGGGACGTACGGCTCGATGTCGACCCGGTTCTTCGGGCCGGCCCTGAGGGCGGCGGCGGCGGAAGCGAAGGCCGTTCTGCTCACGCTTGCCTCGGAGCACCTCAAGACGCCGCCGGACACGTTGAGCGTCGAGGATGGGATGGTCTTCCTCACCTCCGATCGAAAGACCCGGGTCACGTTCGGTCAGCTCGCCAAGGGGCAGAAGATCGTCCGCACGCTGGACGGGAAGGCGGTCACGAAGTCCGTCTCCGAGTTCCGCGTGATGGGGAGACCGGAGAAGCGCCGCGACGCGAGGGCGAAGGTGACCGGCAAGGCCCAGTTCGCCGGGGACATCCGCCTGCCGGGAATGCTCTACGCCAAGGTCCTCCGCCCGCCGGCGCACGGCGCCGCGCTGAAGAGCGTCGACACATCCGCCGCGGCGCGCCTGCCGGGGGTTGTCGTCGTCAACGAAGGCGGCATGGTCGCCGTGCTTCATTCGGATCCCGAAGCGGCGGAGAAGGCGCTCGCCCTCGTCCGGGCCGATTTCGAAGTGCCCAAGCCGGCCTTCGACGACAAGACCGTCTTCGCCCATCTCCTCTCGGTGGCGGGCGAGGGCGAGGAGAGGGAGAAGAAGGGGGATCTCGCCGAGGGAGAAAAGAGGTCCGTCTCGCTCTTCGAAGCAAAGTACCTGAATGGGTATGGCGCGCACGCGCCGATCGAGACCCACACCGCCCTGGCCCGGCTCGAAGGCGGGACGATGACGGTCTGGTCGTCCACACAGACCCCGTTTCCGAGCCAGCAGGCGATTGCGCAGGCGATCGGGTTCGCAACGGAGAACGTCCGCGTCATCACCCCCTTCGTGGGTGGCGGATTCGGCGGCAAGAGCGCCGGCCTCCAGGCGATCGAGGCGGCGAAGCTCGCGAAGCTGACCGGCAAGCCGGTCCAGGTGTGCTGGAGCCGCGCCGAGGAGTTCTTCCTCGACTCGTTCCGGCCTGCGGCGGTCGTCAGGATCCGGTCGGGACTCGACGGCGCGGGCAGGATCTGCCTGTGGGACTACCAGGTCTACGCGGCCGGATCGCGGAGCTCCGAGCAGTTCTACGACGTCCCGAACAACCTGATCCGGACGTACGGGCGCTGGGGAAGCGAGACCCCGAAGATGCACCTCTTCGCCACGGGTCCGTGGCGCGCGCCGGGGGCCAACCTCAACGTGTTCGCGCGCGAATCGCAGATCGACGCGATGGCGGCGAAGGCCAGGGTCGATCCGCTCGAATTTCGCCTGAACAACACCTCCGACAAGAGAATGCGCCGCGTGCTCGAAGCCGCGGCAGGGCGATTCGGCTGGAAGAAGGCCGCGGCGCCCAGCCGCCGCGGCCTCGGGGTAGCCTGCGGAATTGACGCCGGAACGTACGTGGCCCTGATGGCCGAGGTGCGGGTCGACGCCGCCACCGGAAGCGTGAAGGTCGGACGAATCGTCTGCGCCCAGGACATGGGCGTCGTGATCAATCCCGACGGAGCCAAGATGCAAATGGAAGGCTGCGTCATGATGGGTCTCGGATACACGCTGTCGGAGGAAGTCCGCTTCGACGGCGGCCGGATCCTCACCAGGAATTTCGACACGTACGAGCTGCCGCGGTTCTCAGGGATGCCCGAGATCGAGACAGTCCTCGTGAAGAACGACGAGCTGACCCCGCAGGGAGGAGGCGAACCGGCGATCGTCCCGGTCGGGGCGGTCGTGGCGAACGCCATCTTCGACGCGACGGGCGCCCGGCTGTTCCAGATGCCGATGACGGCCGAACGCGTGAAGGAAGCTCTGGTCGCCGTCAGCCGGAAGCCGTGAGGGCGGGAAAGGTACCGCTTCCCGAACGCCTCGCCGCTTCAAGGACGCCTGCTCGGGGCTTGAAGGCCCGTATATGAGACTGATGCAGCTGAACCAGATTCAAGGACAGTGCGTGGCGCTATCTTCATCCTGGCTTACCTCGTCAGGAACGACAGCCCGTTCGCCCCGAAAGAAGGAGGACGAAGGCCATGAGAGCATCCAGTCTCGCGGAGGATCTGCGTCAGGTCGTCGGCAAGGCCAACGTGCTGGATTCCGGCGTGAACCTGGCGCTCTATGGGTACGACGCCTACCTAGAGGAGAGGCGCCCTGACGCCGTGGCCTTCGTCCATTCGACAGACGAGGTTGTCGGAGTGGTCAAGGTCTGCAACAAGTGGGGCGCCCCCTTCGTCGCCCGGGGCGGCGGCACGAACCTGAGCGGCGGGACGATCCCCGTCAAGGGCGGGGTCGTCATCGAGATGATTCGGATGAACAAGCTCCTCGAGGTGGACGTGGCCAACCTGAGGGCCCGGGTGCAGCCCGGGATGTTCAACCTCGAGTTCGGCAGCGCCCTGGCGCCGCTGGGCTATCAGTACCTGCCGGACCCCGCGAGCCAGAAGGCCGCGACGCTCGGCGGCAACGTGGCGGAGAACTCCGGCGGACCCCACTGCTTCAAGTACGGCGTCACCACGAACCACGTCCTCGGGATGACCGTCGTCCTGCCGGACGGCGAGGTGGCGCGCCTGGGCGGGAAGGCGCCCGACACGCCGGGCTACGACCTCACCGGGGTCTTCGTCGGCAGCGAGGGGACGTTCGGCATCTGCACCGAGATCGTGGCGAAGATCGTCCGCGTGCCCGAGGGGGTGAAGACGCTCCTCGCCATCTACGACAGCATCGAGGAGGGAAGCGAGACCGTCTCGGCCATCGTGGCGGCAGGCATGGTCCCGGCGACCCTCGAGATGATGGACCAGCTCGTCATCGAGGCGGTCGAGGCGTCTATCAAGTGCGGCTTCCCGCTCGACTGCGCCACGGTGCTCATCATCGAGCTGGACGGGCTGAAGGACGACCTCGAGCAGCAGGCCCAGGCCATCACCGACATCTGCAAGAAGCACGGCGCCCGCGAGGTCCGCGTGGCCCGGAACGACGCCGAGCGGGCGGCCCTCTGGGCAGGGCGCAGGGGCGCGTTCGGGGCGGTGGCCCGCATCACCCCGAGCTACCTCGTCTGCGACGGTACGGTGCCCCGCACCGCCCTCCCCGTGGTCCTTCGCAAAGTGGCCGAGGTCAGCAAGAAGTACGACCTCAAGATCCCGAACGTCTTCCACGCCGGGGACGGGAACCTCCACCCGCTGATCCTGTTCGACTGGCGCGATGCCGAGCAGAAGGCCCGGGTGATGAAGGCCGGCATGGAGATCCTCGAGCTCTGCGTCCAAGTGGGCGGGACGATCAGCGGGGAGCACGGGATCGGCATCGAGAAGATGGACGCCATGCGGCTCTGCTTCACCGAGGAGGACATCGAGGCCCAGGTGAAGGTGAAGCGGGCCTTCGACCCGAAGGACCTCTCGAACCCCGGCAAGATCTTCCCAGTCGCGCAGGAGGTGGCCCATGCTGGCTGACCCGAGCGGCCTGGCCCAGAAGCTCTCCTCCCTCGTGGGGGAGGAGTACGTCCTGACCGGTCCTGCCGCGGCGCTCTACGCGGTGGACGAGGTGGCGCCCGCCCTGGTCGTCCGTCCCGCCTCCCAGCAGGAGGTGGCCTCGGTCGTGGCGGCGTGCAGCGCCGCCGAGGCGTCGATGCTCCAGTGGACCGACGACGCCCTGATGGGTCTCGGGAACCCGCCGAGCCGCCTCGAGGTGGTCGTCTGTCTCGACCGGCTCACCCGGATCGTCGAGTTCGACGACGCCAATCTGAACGTGTCCGCCGAGGCCGGGGTGCGGCTCGACGCCCTCCAGGCCGTGCTCTCAGCCAAGGGGGAGTTCCTGCCGCTCGACCCCGCCCAGTCGGACCAGCTCACGGTGGGTGGGCTCGTCCAGACCAACGCAAGCGGTCCGAGCCGCCTGCTCTATGGGTCGCTGCGCGACTGGGTGCTGGGGCTGAGGGTCGTCCTCCCCGGCGGCGAGAGGATCCGCTGCGGGGGCAAGGTCATCAAGAACGTCTCCGGTTACGACATGAACAAGATCTTCATCGGCAACCTCGGAACGCTGGGGATCGTCACGGAGGCGACGTTCAAGCTCCTCCCGGCCCCGGCGATGCGCGCCACGGTCGTGGGCGCCTTCGCCCAGCTGTCCGAGGTGCGTGCCGCCGTCGGCCGGACGCTCGAGTCGTTCCTCCTCCCCGAGGCGCTCGAGGCGCTCGATCCCCAGGCCCTCGCCATCCTCGGCCCGGCCCTCGGGCTGGACGGCGCCCCGGGATACGGACTGGCCGTGTCCGTCGCCGGCAGCCGGGAGACCGTTGAGCGGCAGGTCCGGGACTTTTGCGCGCTCTTCGGCGAGGGCAAGGCGCTGAAGGTCGAAACCCTGGGGGTGGAACAGGCGGACGTGGCTTGGCGGGCGATCCGCGACGTACAGGCGAAGCTGCCGATGGGGCGCGTGATCGCCAAGATCGCCGTGCCGATCGGAAAGACGCTCGACCTATTCTCCGCCGCTGAGGGGCTGATGCGCCGCCACGAGTGGCGCGGGGCGATCACCGCCCACGCCGGAAGCG
>CALAQS010000226.1 GCA_937888435.1 uncultured Acidobacteriota bacterium | reverse complement strand
GGGCGCGAAGGTGCCTTCGATCTACGGGCCTTCGGCGGACGACCCGGGGATGTGACGCGGAAGGGCGGCGGCCCGCGAGTCAGTCGGTGGGGACCGCCGCCGCCATCGGATCGAGTGAGCGGGCGGCCGCGCGGAGCTGCTCGTCCGTGAGCTTGTCGAGCTGAGGGAGGAGCGGCGCTCCGGCCTCGAGCCCGGCAATCGCAGCCCGGTGTGCGTCCATCCAGGCGACGAGCCCCTTCATGAGCATCAGGTTCGCCTGGCCGTGGGGGGTCGGGTTGCCGATGCCGTCGGTCAGGATCCCGCCGAAGGCAAGGCGCGGGGCAGGCGCGAAGGCGATTTCGGAGAGCTTGGCCCGATATTCGCGCGTAGCGCGGTCCTTCATGTCCTCGAAGAACTGGGAGTCGATGGCGTGCCGGCCTTCGTGGGCGAAGATGGAGGACTCGATGACGGCCCGGTCGGTCGCCGCCACGAAGGCGGATCGCAGTGCCCCGCCGGATATCCCGCGGGCCTTCTCCTCGTCGAGAAACGTCACAAGGCCCTGCTCGAGAAGCCGCTGGGAGAGGCCCGGCAGATACGCATACGGGTCCTTCTCGGCACGCTCGCGGTCGCGCTCCGTCTCTTCCGCCATCTTCGCGGAAGCCTTCGCGCGCCGCTCGGGATCGGTCAGCTCCTGCCACCTCCACGGGCCGCCCTCGGCGTAGGCCGGCCGGACCTGAACCACGAGCCCGACGCCTCCCCAGCCACCGTGCGAGCCCTCGCCGTCCCACATCCAGGTCTCGTACCCGTTCGAGATCATCGCGTCGAGCGCCATGAACCGGATTTCCGCCCGGCGGCCATACTGGTCCGCGACGCGCTTCTCGTCCACGACGCGGTGACCCATGTGGAGGTCCCGGTAGCCGCCTGTCGTTCCCGCCCCTCCGGCCGTCCCGAAGCGGGTCCCGAGCTCGGTGTCGGCGGAACGCTCGAGGACCTTCTCGTCGAAGGGAGGCCGACCCGCCGGCCACGAGAGGCCTTTCCAGAGACGCGTCGCCCGCCGTCTCAGCTTTTTCATCCACGCATCGGGATCTGACGTTCCACGCGCCACGTCGCGGTAGTAGAGGTCAGTTGTGCCGCGGGCATCGCGGATGAAGGACTCGTAGAGGACGAGGTCCCTGATACGGGGAAGTCGATCCACCCGGGCGTCCCGCGGCGCGCGGGGATCCTTCGCGAGGATCACGGCCTCGGTGAAGAACCGTGAGCCGGCGAGCGCCTCGACGACCGACTCGCGCTCCCGTCGGCTGGCCGCGGGACCCTTCCAGCCAGGCAAGGACGCCGACAGGATGGTTCGCGGGCCTGCAAGAAGCGTCGAATCGGCCGCCCCTGCCGCCAGGTAGTAGGAGCTCCACGCGGTGAGCGCCGCCGGACCGTCGTCCAGGAGGAGGGCTGCGTCGAGCGCGGAGTTCGAAGGCTCCAGCAGGCCCGGCTCGTCGCGAACGAAAGGCGTCAGGAGGCCGAGAGCCTCGATCAGCCTCCGCCGTCCCTCCTCGCCGTAAGCGTCGCTTTTGCCGAGGCGAGCGGCCTCGACTTCCTCGTCGACGAGAGCGGATGAAAGGGCAGTCGTCGCGCTTCGCCGCTCGGCCTCCGTTCCGGCGGCGGCGAGCGCACGCCGCGCGGCAGCCCGGGCCGCCTCGAAGCGCCCGACCGTCCGCTCCATGCGCGAGAGAAGAAGGAGGGGCGGGACTTTCTTGCGGGCGCCCTGAGCGATCCTCTCCAGACGTTCGCGAGCGGCATCGAGCTTCCCGTCGATCCGCCATGCGATGCGGGCCATCTCCTGCTCGGCCGCGTCGCGGTCCCCGCGCCGAGCCGACGGCGATGCGACGATGGCCTCGAGGAGCGGGCGGGCGTCCTTGAAGCGGCCGTCGTGCGACGCCCTCTCCGCCTCCCGAAGCTCGGGTGACGGGACCTCGAAGTCGGCGTCGGCCCGGCAGCGTCCGGCGAAGCCCGTGAGGAGCGCGACGAGCACGGCGAGCGGAAGGGAAGAAACGCGAAGCGCGGTCGTTCTCATCATTCGAGGGACGCTCTCTCTTGTCACATGACGCACGGACGAGGAAAAGGTGTCGCCCGCACTTTTCTTGTGAGCTGCGACACGTCTGAGACGGTGTCTCACTCTGCTAGGCTGCCCGCATGAAAAGTCTTCTCCGAGCCGTCGCACCTGCCCTCCTCGTCGTCGCCACGTCGCATCCCGCCGCCGCCGAGCCTCCGGCGGTCGGCACGAAGGCCCCCGCCGTCTCGCTTGCGAATCAGGAAGGCCAGACGGTCACCCTCGACCAGAACAAGGGGAAGTGGGTCGTCCTGTACTTCTACCCGAAGGACTTCACGTCCGGCTGCACGGTCGAGGCGCACAACTTCCAGCGCGATCTCGCGAAGTACGAGAAGCTGAATGCCGTCATCCTCGGCGTCAGCCTCGACAGCGTGACCTCGCACAAGGATTTCTGCGCGAAGGAAGGCCTGAACTTCAAGCTCCTCTCCGACGCCGACCACGCCGTGACGAAGGCGTACGGCTCCCTCGCGAAGTCGGGGGAGACGGAGTACGCCG
>CALAQS010000225.1 GCA_937888435.1 uncultured Acidobacteriota bacterium | reverse complement strand
TGGGCCGCACGGGAGCGCCCGAGACCCTCGACATCGCGGGCGACGTCTGCGAGACCGGAGACATTCTCGCCGCCGAGCGCCGGCTCCCACGGCCCGAAGCCGGCGATTTCGTCGTCTTCCTCGACGCAGGCGCTTACGGCTTTTCGATGGCGTCGACGTACAACGCCCGGCCGCTTCCGGCGGAGGTTCTCGTCGACGGCGACACGGCCACGCTCATCCGCCGCCGCGGGACGTTCGAGGACCTTTTCCGGGACGAAATCCCTTCCCCCGAGAGGTGACGCTCATGCTGAAGGCCGCACGGCTGCTCTCGATGCTCGTCTCGGCGGCGCTCCTCGTGTCGTGCGCGGGCGGCAACCCGTTTCCGCCCGCGACGATCGACCCCGGGCAGGTCGCACCGGACGCCCCGCGCGCCCTCTCGCTGTCGCTCGACGAGAAGATCGGCCAGCTCTTCGTCGTGCCGGCGCACGGCGTGTACCTGAGCGAGCAGTCGAAAGACTTTCAGACGCTGCGCCACCACGTCGTGGACAACCACGTCGGCGGGGTCATCCTGTTCCGCTCGAACGTGTACGGGGCCGCCGTCCTCGTCGGAAAGCTTCAGGAGCTCGCCAGGGTTCCCCTCCTCGTCTCGGCCGACCTCGAGGCCGGCCTCGGGATGCGTTTCGAGGACGTGACGTACGGCCCGTGGGCGATGGCGATCGCCGCGGCGGGCGACCCGACGCTCGCCGAGCGCGGCGCGCTCGCCACGGCCCGCGAGGCCCGCGCGATCGGCATCGCACAGGTTTTCGCGCCTGTCGCCGACGTCAACGTGAATCCCGACAATCCCGTCATCAACGTCAGGAGCTTCGGCGAGGATCCAGGCGAGGTCTCGCGGTACGTCGAAGCGACCGTGAAGGGCTTGAAGGACGGCGGCGTCCTCGCGACGCTCAAGCATTTCCCCGGGCACGGCGACACCGCCGTCGATTCGCACCGCGCGCTCGCGATCGTGGGCGCGGACCGCCCGCGCCTCGAGTCCGTCGAGCTCGTGTCGTTTCGCGCGGGCATCAAGGCCGGGGCCGAGTCCGTCATGATCGCGCACCTCTCGATCCCCGCGCTCGACCCGATGCCGGCACCGGCTCTCGCGTCGCCTCCGAAGAGCCCGGACGCGATCGGAGAGAACGTGGAAGTCGAGACGAAGGGCACGATGCCGGCGTCGCTGTCCGAGCCCGTCGTCACGGGAGTCCTCCGCAAGGAGCTCGGTTTCACAGGACTCGTCGTGACCGACTCGATGCAGATGGGCGGCATCACGTCGCATTTCACGGCCGGCGAGGCTGCCGTGCGCGCAATCCTTGCGGGAGCGGATCAGATCCTCTTGTCGGCCGACACGGACGCCGCAATCGCCGCGGTGCGCGAGGCGGTGAAGTCGGGCCGGATCGCCGAGAAACGCCTCGACGAGTCCGTGACGCGGATTCTCGACTGTAAGAAAAAGCTGAAGCTGTACGAGAAGCGGATTCCCTTCGTGGGCGGCCTCGCGAAGATCGTCGATACGCTGCCCGTCCAGGCGCTCGATGCCGAGATTGCGCGGCGCTCGCTCACGCTCGTGCGCGAGCAGCCCGACGCGCTGCCGCTCCAGAAGAGCACGAAGCTGCTTTCGCTCGTCGTCGCCGACGAGGCGACGAAGAACGGCCCGGCCGGCCCGCTCGGGGCAGAGGTCAGGGCGCGCGTCCTGTCCGTGAAGACGGTGACGCTCGACCCGCGCTCGACGCCGGAGGAGACGGGAGCGGCCGTCGAAGCCGCGAAGGATGCGGACGCGATCCTCGTCTCGCTCTTCGTGAGGACGCGTTCGGGGCTGGGAAAGATCACCGTACCGGAGGCGGGGAGAACTGCGATCCCGCAGCTCCTCGCGCTCGGCAAGCCCGTCGTCGTCGTTTCGTTCGGAAGCCCCTATCTGCTTCGGGACTTCCCCGACCTCAAGACGTACCTCTGTGCGTGGGGCGGACAGGACATCGCGCAGGTTGCCGCCGCTCAGGCGCTGTTCGGCGAATCGGCGATCGGCGGCAGGCTCCCGATCACCATCCCCGGCCTCGCGAACCGCGGAGACGGCATCGCAAAGGCCGCGTCCGCAGAACCCCCTTCCAACACGAAAACCCGTTGAGGTGAAGATGAAAGGAACGACGAAAGAACTGCTTAGAAAAGGAATCGGGAGGCCGGCGGCGTGCCTCGCCCTCGCGTCGCTGCTCGCCGCCGCTGCTCCGGCCCAACCGACGCCCTCGTCACCTTCTAAGAAATCTTCGTCCTCGTCCGACCTCGACGAGGCGCGGGCGGTGTTCGAGAAGAACCTAGTGGCCATCCAGCACCGCGATCGGGCGGCCTATCTCGCCTGCTACCTCGACTCCGACCGCCTCGTGCGGACGTCGCCCGACGGACCGGCCCTCGGCTTCGCGGACTTCGAGAAGCAGGCGGGGACGAAGTGGCCGGACACGCTCGAGGCAGACGACCTCCGCCTCGTGGCCGTTCAGCCGGGACTCGTCTACGGGACCTACCGCTACCGCGTCCGCTACGGAGGCGACGAGCACTCGGGCCTCTCCGAGCGTCTCTTCCTGAAAACGCCGAAAGGCTGGCGGATCGCCGTGACGTCCGCCTTCGAGGCGCCGCCCGGCACGCCTCCCCCGCCGCGCGCGTTCGTCGGCGCGACCCTCGTGGACGGCACGGGAGCTCCGCCCGTTCCCGACGCCGTGGTGCTCGTGCGGGCGGGGAAGATCGACTGTGCCGGGCCCCGGGCGTCCTGCCGGGTTCCCGAAGGAGTGGGCGTCGAGGACGTGAAGGGCGCGTGGATCACGCCGGGGCTGATCGATGCGCACGTTCACTTCTCGCAGACAGGATGGGCCGACGGGCGGCCGGACGCGCTCGACGCGAGGAAGACGCACCCGTACGAGAAGACCGAGGCCGACCTCAAGGCCCATCCCGAG
>CALAQS010000224.1 GCA_937888435.1 uncultured Acidobacteriota bacterium | reverse complement strand
TCCGAAAGCAAAATCTCCATCGACGACTTCATGAAGATCGATCTCCGCGTGGGAGAGGTGATCGCGGCGGAGAAGGTGGAAAAGTCGAAGAAGCTGATGAAGATGACCGTGAAGCTCGGCGAGGAAGTGCGGACGATCGTCGGCGGCATCGCGACGGCGTACACGGCCGAGCAGCTCGTCGGCCGGAAGCTCGTCTTCGTCGCGAATCTCCAGCCCGCGAAGCTGATGGGCATCGAGTCGAACGGAATGGTTCTCGCCGCGACGCTGCCCGAGACGGGCGAGGCTTCGCTCCTCGCCGTGGACGCGTCGGTCCCCTCGGGTGCGAAGGTCAAGTAGTGTCCGATCCCATCGGCGACGATCCCGGCAACCACCGGCCGCTGCCGCCGGCGCCCCCGGTCCCGGCCGACCCGGCCGCGAAGGCGAACCTCGACGCCATCCTCGCGTCGCCGACCTACGCGCTTGCGCAGCAGGATCTCACCTTCCTCGCGCGCCGCGAGCTGCGCGGCGTGCGCCTCATGCTCGAGCTCGAGAAGGCCGACCTCCAGATGGACCAGGAAGGTATCCGGACCACGATCGTGGTCTTCGGCGGCGCGCGGCTCAAGGAGGGGGACCGATGGTACGCCGAGGCGCGGGAGTTCGGGCGCATCGTCTCGGCGATCTGCCAGGCGAACGGGATGGGCGATTTCGTGATCACGACGGGCGGCGGCCCGGGCGCGATGGAGGCCGCGAACCGCGGCGCGTGGGACGCCGGTGCCAAGACCGTGGGCTTCAACATCCAGCTTCCGCACGAGCAGTTTCCGAACGCGTACATCACGCCGTCCCTCTGCTTCAAGTTCCACTACTTCGGCATCCGCAAGATGCACCTGCTCATGCGCGCCCGCGCGCTCGTCGCGTTCCCGGGCGGCTACGGCACGCTGGACGAGCTCTTCGAGACGCTCACGCTCGTCCAGACCGGGAAGATGAAGCGCGTCCCGATAATCCTCGTGGGCCGCGCGTACTGGGAGAAGCTCGTCAACTGGCAGTTGCTCGTCGACGAGGGCGGGATCGCGCCCGAGGACCTGGATCTCATTTCCTGGGCCGAGGGCGGCGCCGAGGCGTGGAACGCGATCGTGGACTTCTACACCCGGCATCCGGCCCCGCCCGGCTCGCGCCTGCGCTGATGGCGCTCTTCGGATGACGATCGAGTACGCGGACTCGCACGGGCATCTCACGATGCTGTTCGAAGGCGACGAGATGAAGGGCGCGCCGCGGGCGTCGAGCGCGGCCGAGGTGAAGGAGCTGGTGAATCGCGCGAGGGACGCCGGCGTCACGCGCATCCTCGTGCCTGGAACCCGGCGCGGGGACCTGCGCCTTGCCGTCGACATCGCCGAGCAGTACGACGGTGTTTACGCGGCCGTCGGAATCCACCCGCACGAGGCGAAGGAGTTCGACGAGGACGAGGACCTGAAGCTCTTCGAGGAGCTTTCGGCATCGAAGAAGGTCGTCGCGGTCGGGGAGATCGGCCTCGACTACCACTACGACCATTCGCCGAAAGAAGCGCAGCGATACGCCCTCGAGGCGCAGCTGCGTTTCGCGCGAGAGAAGGGGCTGCCCGTTCTCCTCCACAACCGCGAATCCGAGCAGGACCTTCTCCCGATCCTCGAGCGGCTTCACCCCGGAGACTCCGGGAATCTGCGCGGCGTCTTCCATTCCTTTTGCGCGGACCAAGAGACGGGGCGGCGGGTGCTCGCGCTCGGCTACCTCGTCAGCTTCTCGGGGATGATCACGTTCAAGACCGCGGACAACGTCCGCAACGCCGCGGCGGCACTGCCGCTCGCGTCGATGCTCCTCGAAACGGACGCGCCGTATCTCGCGCCCACGCCGTTCCGGGGCAAGCCGAACGAGTCGTCGTTCCTGCCGCGCACGGCCGCGAGGCTGGCCGAGGTGAAAGACGTGCCCGTCGAAGAAGTCGCGCGCGTCACGACGGACAACTTCAGGCGCCTCTTCCGCGTGTCCTAGGATGAGGTCTCGATGGCTCGGCCCCCGCATCTTTCCCGCACCGAGTTCGAGAAGCTGGTCGAAAAGGCGATCGGAGAGCTGCCAGAGTCGTTCCGGTCACGCCTGGACAACGTCGTCATCGCCATCGAGGACGAGCCGACCGACGAGGACTACGAGCTCACCGGCACGCCCGAGGATGAAGACCTCTTCGGCATCTTCCGAGGACCGATGCGTACGGAGATGTCCTGGAACATGCTCCCGACGCTTCCGCCGCAGGCCGTCGTCTTCCGCGGCCCCATCCTGCGCAACACCGGCAGCAACCGGGAGGCCGTCAAGGAGATCAAGGACACGCTCGTCCACGAGCTTGGGCATTACTTCGGACTCGAGGATGACGAAATGCCGTCCTGAGCGCCCTTTGAAAGCCTCGCGCGGGGCGGGGGCGAGCAGCTAAACTACGCGCCTTGAAAATCCTCTCCGTCAAGAGGGGTCCGGAATTTGCACCCCACGTTTCAGAACCGGGGTGTGTCCCGGTCCCGAGGAATAAATGACTCCCATTGAGACCGAAGGTCCTTCGGCCCCGCCCGCGGCGAGGACTGCCGCGCGGCCCGAAAAACGCGCGCCGGAGAACGCCGCGAAGACGCCCCCGGAGGAACACAGGCCGGAAGAAAAGCGGGACGAACGGGACGAGAAGCCGCCTGACCAACCGTCCGGAAAGCCGCGCCGGTGGCCCTGGATAGTGGGGGCCGTGGTTCTCGCGGTCGTGGCGATCATCCTTTTGATCGGCGCTCATCGGAAGCGCACACAGCGCGACGCGGATGCAAAGGCACGTCCCCGGGCGGTGTCAGTCGTGACCGCGGTCGCGCGCACGGGCGACATGCCGGTCTACCTGACGGGGCTCGGAACCGTCACGGCGCTGAACACGGTCACGGTGAGGAGCCGCGTGGACGGCCAGCTCCTGAACGTCGCCTTTCGGGAAGGGCAGAACGTCCAGAAGGGCGACCTACTGGCCGAGATCGACCCTCGTCCCTTCCAGGTGCAGCTCGAACAGGCCTCGGGGCAGCTCGCCAAGGACGAAGCCACCCTGCAGAACGCGAAGCTGGACCTCGAGCGCTATCGGGTTCTCGCGGCGCAGGACTCCATTCCGAAGCAGCAGCTCGACACGCAGGCCGCGACCGTCGCGCAAAGCGAGGGCGCGCTCAAGACCGATCAGGGACAGGTCGACGCCGCTCGGCTGAACCTCACGTATACGCGCATCACGGCCCCGATCAGCGGCCGCGCCGGGCTCCGGCTCGTGGACGCGGGCAACATGGTGCACGCCGCGGACCCGAACGGGCTCGTCGTCCTCACGGAGGTGCAGCCCATCGCCGTCATCTTCACGCTGCCCGAGGATCAGCTCAACGCAGTGCGCGACCGCCTCCGCCAGGGCCGGAAGCTGCCCGTCGAAGCGTTCGACCGCGACCTCAAGCACAAGCTCGCGACAGGCGAGCTCGCGACGGTGGACAACCAGATCGACACGACGACGGGCACGGTGAAGCTCAAGGCCATTTTCTCGAACGCCGACGACGGGCTCTTTCCGAACCAGTTCGTGAACCCGCGGCTCCTCATCGACACACTCAAGGGCGTCGTCCTCGTGCCAAACGCCGCGATCCAGCGCGGCACGCAGTCCACGTTCGCTTTCGTCGTGAAAGAGGATCAGACGGTCGATGCGCGCCCCGTCGAGGTGCGGCTCACGGAGGGCGATACGACCGCGGTCGCGAAAGGCATTGCCGCGGGCGAGACCGTGGTGACCGAAGGCGTCGACAAGCTGCAGGCCGGCGTGAAAGTGGAGGCGGGCAAGCCCGGCGCACCCGCCCCCGCCGGCACCCCCGCGCCGCAGAGCAAGGGCGCCACCTCCGCAGCGCACCGATGAACCCCTCCCGTCCATTCATTCTGCGGCCGGTCGCGACGTCGCTCCTGATGGCCGGCCTGCTTTTGGTGGGCATCGTGGGTTTCCAGTTTCTGCCGGTCTCGGCGCTGCCCCAGGTCGACTACCCGACGATCCAGGTCCTGACGTTCTACCCGGGCGCGAGCCCCGACGTGATGGCGTCCTCCGTCACCGCTCCGCTCGAAAGGCAGTTCGGCCAGGTGCCGGGCCTCAACCAGATGACGTCGACGAGCTCGCAGGGAGCTTCCGTCATCACGCTCCAGTTCACGCTCGAGCTCAACATCGACGTCGCCGAGCAGCAGGTACAGGCCGCGATCAACGCCGCGGGGACATTCCTCCCCGTCGACCTGCCGAACCCGCCGATCTACAGCAAGACGAACCCGGCCGACGCCCCGATTCTCACGCTCGCCCTCACGTCGAAGACGCTGCCGCTCTCGCAGGTGGAGGACATCGCCGACACGCGCCTCGCCCAGAAGATCTCGCAGCTTCCTGGAGTAGGCCTCGTGTCGATCAGCGGCGGCCAGAAGCCGGCGGTCCGTGTTCAAGTGAACCCCGCGGCTCTGTCCTCCTACGGCCTCACGATGGAGGACGTTCGGACGGCTCTCGCGCAGGCGAACGTCAACCAGGCGAAGGGGAGCTTCGACGGGTCCACGCAGTCGTACACGATCGGCGCGAACGACCAGCTCCTCAAGAGCGCCGACTACCGCCCGCTCGTCGTCGCCTACAAGAACGGCGCGCCCGTTCATCTCTCCGACGTGGCGACGGTCGTCGACAGTGCCGAGAACGTGAAGCAGGCGGCTTGGATGAACCAGACGCCCGCCGTGATCCTGAACATCCAGCGGCAGCCGGGCGCGAACATCATCGCGGTCGTCGACCGCATCAAGGCGCTCCTCCCGCAGCTCAAGAGCGGCCTGCCGGCCGCGATCGACCTCGCGATCCTGACGGACCGCACGACGACGATCCGCGCGTCGGTCAAGGACGTCGAGTTCGAGCTGATGCTCGTGGTCGCTCTCGTCGTCATGGTCATCTTCCTGTTCCTGAGGAGCGTCGCGGCCACGATCATCCCGAGCGTCGCGGTTCCGCTCTCCCTCGTGGGCACGTTCGCCGTGATGTACGCCCTCGGCTACAGCCTGAACAACCTCACGCTCATGGCGCTGACGATCTCGACCGGCTTCGTCGTGGACGACGCGATCGTCATGATCGAGAACATCACGCGGTACATCGAGGCAGGGGAGAAGCCTCTCGAGGCCGCGCTGAAGGGGTCCGAGCAGATCGGGTTCACGATCCTGTCGCTGACCGTGTCCCTCATCGCCGTCCTCATCCCGCTCCTCTTCATGGGCGACATCGTGGGGCGGCTGTTCCGCGAATTCGCGGTGACGCTGTCGGTGACGATCCTCATCTCCGCGGTCGTCTCGCTCACGCTCACGCCGATGATGTGTGCGCGCCTCCTGCGCCACAAGTCCGAGTCGGAGCAGAGCCGCCTCTACCGGGCTTCCGAGCGCGCCTTCAATCGGATCATCGACTTCTACGACCGCACGCTGCACTGGGTCCTCAGGCACCAGACGGCGACGCTCGTCGTCGCGGTCGCCACGTTCGTCGCGACGATCCTCCTGTACATCGTGATCCCGAAGGGCTTCTTCCCGGTTCAGGACACCGGCGTCCTCCTCGGCATCTCGGAGGCGCCGCAGTCCGCCTCCTTCGAGACGATGTCGGAGAGGCAGCAGCAGCTCGCGGCCGTTATCCTGAAGGACCCCGCCGTCGAGAGCCTCTCGTCGTTCATCGGCGTCGACGGCACGAACCAGACGCCGAACAGCGGGCGAATCCAGATCAACCTCAAGCCGCTCGACGAGCGCAAGATTCGCGCGGACGACCTGATCCGCCGGCTCCAACCGGAGCTGCAGAAGGTCGCCGGAATGACGCTCTTCCTTCAGCCCGTGCAGGACCTCACGGTGGAGGATCGGGTCAGCCGGACGCAGTACCAGTACAGCCTCGAGGACGCCGACACCGCCGAGCTGAACACGTGGGTCCCGCGATTCGTCGAGAAGCTGAAAGGCCTGCCCGAGCTGCGCGACGTCGCGAGCGACATGCAGAACGCGGGGCTTCAGGCGCGCGTCGTCATCGACCGGAACGCGGCGGCGCGGTTCGGCATCACGCCGCAGCAGATCGACAACGCGCTCTACGACACGTTCGGGCAGCGCCAGGTCTCGACGATGTTCACTCAGCTCAACCAGTACCGCGTCGTCCTCGAAGGGAAGCCCGAGCTGCAGGTCCGTCCGGAAGACCTCCAGAACGTCTACCTGCGCTCTTCGGCCGGCGGCTCGGTGCCTCTGCGCTCGCTCGCGACCGTCGAGACGGCGAACACGCCTCTCGCCGTGAACCATCAGGGGCAGTTCCCCGTCGCGACGGTGTCTTTCAACCTCGCTCCGGACGCCTCGCTCGGAGGGGCTGTCCGAGCCATCGAAAAGGCGCGAAAGCAGCTCGGCCTTCCCGAGAGCATCGAGGCGGGATTCCAGGGAACCGCGCGGGCGTTCGGTGCGTCGCTCACGAACACGCCGCTCCTCATTCTCGCGGCGCTCGTGACGGTCTACATCCTTCTCGGCGTCCTGTACGAGAGCACGATCCACCCCATCACGATCCTTTCGACGCTTCCGTCCGCGGGCGTCGGGGCTCTCCTCTCGCTCATTCTCTGCCGTCAAGACTTCTCGGTCGTCGCGCTCATCGGCATCATTCTTCTCATCGGCATCGTCGAGAAGAACGCGATCATGATGATCGACTTCGCCCTCGACGCCGAGCGGAAGGACAAGAAGGCCCCCCTCGAAGCCATCACCCAGGCCGCGCTGCAGAGATTCCGGCCGATCATCATGACGACGATGGCCGCGCTGCTCGCCGGCGTGCCTCTCGCGCTCGGGGGCGGCACCGGCTCGGAGCTGAGGAAACCGCTCGGGATCGCGATCGTGGGCGGCCTCATCTTCAGCCAGCTCCTGACGCTCTACACGACGCCGGTCATCTACCTCGCCTTCGACCGCCTCGCGGCCCGGCTCATGAAGAAGCGGGGCCGGACGAACGAGAGAGCGCCGGGGCCCGTGCCCGAGCCGGTGCCGGCGGGGGGCCGATGAGCCTCTCGGCTCCGTTCATCCGCCGGCCGATCGGCACGAGCCTTCTCACCGTGGCGCTCGCGCTCGCGGGCGGCATCGCGTACTTCTTCCTCCCGGTGGCGCCGCTCCCTCAGGTGGAGTTCCCGACGATCTCGGTTTCGGCGAACCTGCCCGGCGCGAGTCCCGAGACGATGGCCTCGTCGGTCGCGACGCCGCTCGAGCGGCAGTTCGGGCGGATCGCGGGGATCACGGAGATGACGTCGCAGAGCTCCCTCGGCTCGACGTCGATCACGCTCCAGTTCGACCTGACGAGGAACATCGACGCCGCCGGGCGGGACATCCAGGCCGCGATCAACGCGGCGCGCGGCCAGCTCCCCTCGAACCTCCCGAACAATCCCCGTTACCGGAAGGTGAATCCCGCCGACGCCCCGATCATGCTGATCGGTCTGACCTCGGACACCGTCGAGAGGTCGCGGATGTACGACCTCGCGTCCTCCGTCCTCCAGCAGAAGCTCGCACAGGTTCCGGGCGTCGGGCAGGTTTTCGTGGGCGGGGGCGCGCTTCCGGCGGTGCGCGTGGAACTGAACCCGACCGCTCTTTCGCGCACGGGCCTCGGCCTGGAGGACGTGAGGACGTTTCTCGCGAGCGTGAACACGAACCGGCCGAAAGGCGAAGTCGGCCGCGGGGACCGCCTCTGGTCCATCGCGGCGACCGACCAGCTCTTCAAGGCCGCCCAGTACGAGCCGCTCGTCGTCTCGTACAAGAACGGGGCGGCCCTCCGGCTCTCCGACATCGCCACCGCGACGGATTCCGTCGAGGACGTGAGGACGACCGGCGTTGCGAACAACAAGCCGGCGATTCTCATCATCGTCTTCCGCCAGCCCGGCGCGAACATCATCGAAACCGTCGACAGCATCTATGCCCTCATGCCGCAGCTCCAGGCCGAGGTGCCGCCGACGGTCGCGGTCACCGTCATGCTCGACCGGACGACGACGATCCGGGCGTCCGTGAAGGACGTCGAGATCACGCTCCTGATCTCGATCTCCCTCGTCGTCCTCGTCGTCTTCGCGTTCCTCAGGAGTGTCCGCTCGACCCTCATCCCGAGCGTCGCCGTGCCCGTTTCGCTCATTGGAACGTTCGGCGCGATGTATCTCCTCGGCTACAGCATCGACAACCTGTCTCTCATGGCCATGACGATCGCGACCGGCTTTGTCGTGGACGACGCCATCGTCGTCATCGAGAACATCACGCGGCACATCGAAGCGGGCATGAAACCGTTCGAAGCCGCGCTCGAGGGCGCGCGCGAGATCGGGTTCACGGTCTTCTCGATGAGCATGTCGCTCATCGCCGTGTTCATTCCGATCCTCCTCATGGGGGGCATCGTGGGCCGGCTCTTCCGCGAGTTCGCCGTGACGCTTTCGGTCGCAATCTTCGTCTCGATGCTCATCTCGCTCACGACGACCCCGATGATGTGCGCCTGGCTGCTCAAGGGAAAAGAGGAGCAGAAGCACGGCCGGCTGTACGCCGCGAGCGAGCGCGCGTTCCAGTGGATTCTCGACGGGTACGAGACGACGCTCCGCTGGGTGCTGCGCCACCAGCCGCTCACGCTCGCCGTGACGCTCGTGACGATGGCGGCGACGGTCTTCCTTTACGTCAAGGTGCCGAAGGGCTTTTTCCCGCAGCAGGACACCGGCCGCCTTTCGGGCTCCATCCTGGGCGACCAGAACACGTCCTTTTCGGCAATGTCGCGGCGCGTCGCCGACTTCGTGGGCGTCGTCATGAAGGACCCGGCCGTCCAGTACGTGCAGGCTTTCGCGGGTGGACAGGGGGTGCTGAACCAGGGCCGGATGTTCGTCACGCTGAAGCCTCTCGGCGAGCGCAAGGCCACCGCGGACCAGATAATCGGCCGCCTGAGGGGACAGCTCGGCTCCGTGGCCGGCGGCAGCCTTTTTCTACAGGCCGTGCAGGACCTCCGCATCGGCGGCTTCGCGTCGAACGCCCAATACCAGTACACGCTTTCCGCCGACAACCAGAAGGACCTCGAAGAATGGGCGCCGAAGGTGCTTCAGAAGCTCCGGTCCGTCAAAGGCCTCGCGGACCTCAACAGCGACCAGCAGACGAAGGGCCTCGAGGCGACCGTCGTCATCGACCGCGCGACGGCCTCGCGTCTCGGCATCGCGCCGCAGCAGATCGACGACGCCCTATACGACGCGTTCGGCCAGCGGCAGGTGTCGACGATGTACACGCCTCTGAATCAGTACCACGTCGTGATGGAGGTCGATCCGAGGTTCTGGCAGGATCCCGAGAGCCTCAGGTCGATCTGGGTGCAAGCGAAGAGCGGAACGCAGGTGCCTCTTTCGGCCTTTACGCGGTTCGAGCGCTCCACGGCGCCGCTCGCGATCAACCACCAGGGACAGTTCCCGGCCGTGACGCTCTCGTTCAACCTCGCGCCCGGAGTCGCGCTCGGCGACGCGGTGAACGAGATCGACCGCGCCGAGCGCGAGATCGGCGTCCCGTCCGGAATCCGCGCGAGCTACCAGGGCACGGCGAAGGCGTTTCAGGAGTCGCTCGCCAACGAGCCGCTTCTCATTCTCGCGGCGCTGGTGGCGGTCTACATCGTCCTCGGCGTCCTGTACGAAAGCCTGATACACCCGGTCACGATCCTCTCGACCCTGCCGTCGGCGGGCGTTGGCGCGCTTCTCGCGCTTCTCCTCACGGGGACGGACCTCAGCGTGATCGCGCTCATCGGCATCATCCTTCTCATCGGCATCGTCAAGAAGAACGCGATCCTGATGATCGACTTCGCGCTCGAGGCCGAGCGCAAGGAGAACAAGAAGCCCGAGGACGCGATCTTCCAGGCCTGCCTTCTGCGGTTCCGGCCGATCACGATGACGACGATGGCCGCGCTCCTCGGCGGCCTGCCGCTCGCTCTCGGTAGCGGCCCGGGGTCCGAGCTGCGCCGTCCGCTCGGCATCGCGATCGTGGGTGGCCTGATCTTCAGCCAGATGCTGACGCTCTACACGACGCCCGTCATCTATCTCTACTTCGACCGCATGCGCCTGCGCTGGGAGAGAATCCGGCGTGCGCGCGCGGCTCCGGACCTTTCACATGAGCCCGCGGCCTGATCCGCTCCGCCGCGCCCTCGCGCTCACCCTCGCGCTTCTCGCGCCCGGGTGCGCGGTGGGTCCGAACTACGTGAAGCCCTCGACCGCGGCACCGGCCGCCTTCAAGGAGGCGAGCGTCGAGCCTTCGGAGTGGAAGCTCGCGCAGCCGGAGGACGCTTTTCCGCGCGGGTCGTGGTGGAAAATCTACGGAGACCCGGGCCTCGACGCGCTCGAGGAGCAGGTCTCGTCGGCCAACACCACCATCGCGCAGGCCGAGGCCCGATTTCGCGCCGCGCGCGCCATCCTGAGGCAAACGCGCGCCGACATCTACCCGACGGTGACGGCCGCCGCCGGAGTCACGCGCGCGCGCACCCTGACCTCCCAGGCCGGAGCGCCGGGGCCGGTGCCCGTCACGGCCACGACGTATGCCGCGACCGGCGATGCGTCGTGGGAGCTCGACGTCTGGGGCCGCGTGAGGCGCAACGTGGAGTCGAGCGTCGCCAACGCCGCCGCCGCGCAGGACGACCTCGAGAACGTACGGCTTTCCATGCAGGCCGAGCTCGCCGTCGACTGGTACCAGCTCCACGGCTTCGACGCGCAGATCGCTCTTCTGACGACGAACGCCGATGCCGAGGCGGAAGCCCTCAAGCTCACCGTCAACCGCCACAACCAGGGTGTCGTGTCGGGCGTGGACGTCGCGCAGGCCGAGACCCTGCTCGAGACCACGCGCGCCCAGGCGATCGACGTGGGCATCTCGCGGGCCCAGACCGAGCACGCGATCGCTTTCCTCGTCGGCAAGGCGCCGGCCGACCTCACGATCCCGCCCGCGAAGATCGCCGTGGCGCCGCCCGTCATCCCCGGCCTCCTGCCCTCCGAGCTTCTCGAGCGCCGGCCCGACGTGGCCGCCGCCGAGCGCCGGGCGGCCGCCGCGAGCGCGCTCATCGGCGTCGCCATCGCCGCGTATTTCCCCACCGTCTCCCTCAATGCCTCAGCCGGTTTCGTCAGCACCACGTTGTCGAAGCTCTTCACGGCACCGGCCTTCATCTGGTCCCTCGGCCCCTCGGCCCTCGCGACGCTCTTCGACGCTGGCCGCCGCCGCGGCGTCACCGCGCAGCGGCGCGCCGAGTACGACGCGGCCGTCGGCGCGTACCGCGAAACCGCCCTCACGGCATTCCAGGAAGTCGAGGACCAGCTCGTCGCGCTGCGCCTCCTCGCTCTCGAGGAGAAGCAGCAGGCCGCGGCCGTCGCCGCCGCCGAGAACGCCGTAAAGCTCGCCGAGAACCGCTACCAGGGCGGCATCACGACCTACCTCGAAGTCGTGACGGCGCAGACGGTCGCACTTTCGAACGAACGTACCGCCGTCGATCTGCTCACGCGCCACATGACGGCAAGCGTGAACCTCGTCCGAGCGCTCGGGGGCGGGTTCGAAAAGGGAAAAGCGCCCTGAGATGGCGCTCGACCTTTACGCACGGCGCGGCGCGGCCTGCCTGCCTCCTCACTCTGTCGACGTGGCCAGCGTTCGCGCCTCGGAGCTCGAGGGGTCGCGCTTGAGGGCCTTCCGCGCGGCCTTGTGGGCGGCGCCCCGATGCCCGCGGGCAAGCTCGGCGCGCGCGATCGCGAGCCACGGGTCGGCGATCTTCGAGTCGAGGGACGCGGCCTGCCGGTAGTTCCGGATCGCGCCTTTGACATTGCCCTCGCGCAGCGCGAGGTCCCCGCGCACGATGAGAACGTACGGTGAGGCGCGGTGCATGTCGAGCGCGGCCAGCGCGGCCCGTGCCTCGGCCGGCCTGTGCTGTTCGAGGTCGAGAGCCGCGAGGTTCTGGAGGAGGGGAGGGCAGCGGGGCTCGATCTCGAGCCCCTTCCGGAAGACCGCGAAGGCGCCGGCGACGTCCCCGTTGCGCCACCTCGCAAGGCCGAGGTTCGCGTAGAGCGATCCGAGCTGCGAGCCCAGCTTCACGGCGATCTCGAGGTCGTGCTGCGCCTCCGCATACTCGCCGCGGCCGAGGTGCTCGACCCCGTCGTTGCTCGCGCGGATCGCGGCCACGGAGAAGTCGTCGAGGAGCGTGAGGCGCGGGCCTTTCTCCTCGGCCATGCGGTAGAAGTCGTAGACCTTGACGTCCGGGGTCCCCGCGACCGGGTGGACGGCGACCATGTGGTTGTACGTCACGATGACGTCGCCCTCGCGCTCCGAAATGCCGCGCGTCGAAACGAGCGCCGCCTGAAGCTGGATCCCGAGAGAACGCGCGAACGCGATGAGGAGGTTCGTGAAGGAGACGCAGTTTCCCCGCCGATTCTCGAAGGCCTCGGCGGCCGAGAACGTCGAGGACCTTTCGTACTCGAACGTGAAGTCGCGCCCGTCGAGGAGTGCAGCGCGCAGGCGCTCGAGCACCTGCTCGTCGCTGCCCGCGCTGCCGAGGTCCCGCGCCGCGACCCGCATCGCGGGCGTCATCTCCATCGGGTTCGGCGCCTCGGC
>CALAQS010000223.1 GCA_937888435.1 uncultured Acidobacteriota bacterium | reverse complement strand
CCCCGCCACTTCGACCGCGATCGGCGGCCGGGCGGCGGTGGCGGCTTCCGCGGCGGCCGGCCGGGTGGCGGCGGCTTCCGCCCGCGCTGAGCGCGGGGTTCCTCGATTCCTTGCGGCGGGCCCACGGGCCCGCCGTTTTCATTTCCTCTCGCGCAGCCTCTTCCCGGGCGGCGCGATGCCGGAGGGCTCGACGAGCGAGCTCGAGCGGTCGCCGCTTTCGACCCAGTACCGCACGGCCGCGATGCCGACCTGCCGTCGCGTGTCGTCGCCCCCCTCCTCGAGGTAGCGGCGCACCTCGACCGCCGCCGCGGCCGGCCCGTCCTGCCCCTCGACGATCGTCGCGTAGACGAGCGTGTCCGAGAAGCGGTGCCTTTCCACGGGAATGACGGAGGGAAGCATTGGGACGAAGGACAGCGCACCCGCCGCCGCGGCAAGAGTGCAGGCAGCTCGCCAGCGGCGCCGGCGGATTTCTTCGAATGCGAAGAAAAGAAAGAGGCCGGCCCCAAGGGCCAGCGGCCCGATCGCTCCCACCCGGTAACGGGACGTCGTCTGGACGAGGAGACACGCCGCGAGAGGGGCGAGGATCGCGACGAACGCCAGGAGTCCTTCTTCCCTTCTGAGCACGCGGCGCGCGAGCGCCGCGCAAAGTCCGACTCCCCCGATCCCGAGGAGGCAGGGGAAGACGGGCAGCGCCTTCAGCAGCGGCAGCCGGTCCCGGAAGAAGTAGAAGTTCGCGTTGTCCGGGACCTCGTAGGCGTTAAAGAACGTCGCGAGCTTCTTGAGGAGCAGCTTCGGCATCTCGAACGGCTCCTGCCGGTATTCCTCGAGGACGAGCTTCGCGGTCTTCAGCGTCGACCCGCCCGCCTCCTCGAGGATCTCCTTCATGTCCGGAGGCGGGTTCGTCGTCGCGTCCGCGCCGAGGCCGTTGCCCCACGCGAGGCCGATCGCCTGCCGCGTGTCGAACGTGAGCGGCGGGACTCCGGCGGAGACGTTCCGCGCCGCGAGGACGCTGAGCGGGATCGCAAGACCGAGGAGCCCGAAGACGAGAGAGCGGCGGCGACCGCCGCCGACCGGGGATTTCTTAGAGAGTGAATAGAGAGAGGCGAGCGCCAGCGGCGCCGTGGTCTGCTTGAGGAGCATCGCAAGGCCGCCGAGGAGCCCGAGAAGAAGCGCGGACCAGCCGGCGCGGCGCATCCATCTCCCGCTTTCCTCATTCGAAGAAATCTCTTTCTTTTCTTTCTTCTCCTCGGACCTCCCCCTCGCAATCAGCGGCAGAGCGACCAGAAGGGTCGACACGTGCGCGACGGGCCCGTCGCGGTAGAGGAAGAAGTCGTGGAAGACGAGCGGGCCGTACGCGCCGTAGAAGACGCCCGCTGCCAGGGCACACCAGAACGCGACGCGAACGCCACCCTCTCTCCCATCTCGAAGAGAATCTTCTATGAGTTTTTGCACCGCCATCGCCAGGAGCGCCGAGGCGGCGCACGCGAGGAGCAGCTGCAGGAGCCGCGCAGGCAGAAACGGCGACCCGAAGACGACCCGCACGAGCGCGAGCCCGTACGGGTACAGCGGTCCCGCGTAGTACGCGTTCTTCTGATACCAGCGCTCCCACGTTTCTGGCGGACCGTAGCCCTTCTGCCAGTTGAAGTACGCCCGGTACGCGGGAACGTCGGCCCAGTTCCCGGCCGCGAGACGGGCCGACCACTCGACGTACGCGTGCTCGTCCGTCTCCATCCAGAGGTGCCACGACGCGAGCGGCGTCGCGACGAGCGACGCGAGCGAGGCGGCGCGCAACGCGAGGACGAGCGCGAACACGGCGAGGGGCGCCGTGACGCGCGAGCGGGTGGCGCGGGAGAGCACACGGGGATTCTAGAGGCGTGTGCTTTCTCGAAGGGCCGCCGGGCGACCGGCGGCACTTCCTTTATCTGGTAAATTCCCCGCGCCCGGGCGAGAGAGACTCAAGAACAAATCGAGATGTCACAGATCTTCAATCGGAGCACGAACGCCATCGCGCGCCTCTCGATCTGGGGCGCGGTCTTCATCCTCGGTGGCGTCGGGTGGGCGGCGTCCATCCTGAATCGCTCCGCCTACAACACGAACCAGGGCGTCACGGTGAAGCAGCCCGTGCCCTTCGGCCACGAGCATCACGTGGCCGGCCTCGGCATCGACTGCCGCTACTGTCATTCCTTCGTCGAGAAGAGCGCCTCGGCCGGCATCCCGCCGACGGCGACCTGCATCAACTGCCACAAGCTCATCTGGAGCGACAGCCCCATGCTCGAGCCCGTCCGCGAGAGCTTCCGAACCGGAAAGCCGCTGAACTGGAGGAAGGTCTACGACCTGCCCGACTTCGTGTACTTCGACCACAGCATTCACGTGGCGAAGGGAGTCGGGTGCGTCTCGTGCCACGGCCGCGTCGACAAGATGCGCCTCACGGCGCAGTTCCCGTCGCTCCAGATGGAGTGGTGCATCGCCTGCCACCGCAACCCGGAGAAATTCCTGCGCCCGAAAGACAGGATCTTCGACCTGACCTGGGCGGCGGCCGATCAAGAGACGCTCGGACGAGACCTCGCGAAACAGAACCACCTCCGATCGACGGTCGCGCTCACGAACTGCAGCACGTGCCATCGATGAAGACACTCGACGGTCCCGATTTCTGGCGCAGCCTCGAGGAGTACGCCGACACGCCCGAGTTCGCCGAGCAGCTCGGCCGCGAGTTCCCGCAGTACGCTTCCGAGTGGGACGCAGGCGTGAGTCGCCGGCGCTTCCTGGAGCTTTCGGGCGCCTCGCTCGCGCTCGCCGGCCTGACGGCCTGTGTGAAGCAGCCGCGCGAGGGCCTCGTCCCGTACGTCAAGCAGCCCGAGGAGGTCATTCCGGGCCGGCCGCTCTTCTTCGCGACCGCGTCGACGCTCTCAGGGTACGCAACCGGCATCCTCGTAGAAAGCCACACGGGCCGCCCCACGAAGGTCGAAGGCAACCCGGAGCACCCCGCGAGCCTCGGCGCGACGGACCTCTTCGCGCAGGCGTCGATTCTCTCTCTGTACGACCCGGACCGCTCGCAGACGATCACGAAGCTCGGCCAGATCCGCACGTGGCCGGCGTTCGCCGAGGAGCTTCAGGCGCGCGTGAAGACGCACCGGGCGATCTTCGGCGAGGGTTTCCGCCTGCTGACGCCGACGGTCACGTCGCCTGCTCTCGCCGCGAAGATCAGGGAGCTCAACGCGCTTCTCCCGAAGGCGCGCTGGCACCAGTGGGAGCCGGCGGGCCGCGACCTCGTGCGCGCCGGCGCGCGCCTTGCGTTCGGTCAGCCCATCGAGACCCGCTACGACTTCAGCAAGGCCGACGTCATCGTGTCCCTCGACGCGGATCCCTTCACCTTCGGGCCCGGCTCTCTCGTTTACGCCCGCGCGTTCGCACGGCGAAGGCGCGAGGCTGCGACCGGGTCCTTCGCCCCCCCGCGCTACTACGCGATCGAGACGACGCCCACGAGCTCCGGGGCGCTCGCCGACCATCGGATCTCCCTGAAGCCGTCCGAGCTTCACGCCGCGGCCGCCGCCCTTTTCGCGGCCGTCGCCGGGAAGAGCGCGGATTCAAGCTTCCCGTGGGTCGCCTCGTGCGCGGCCGACCTGATCGCGCACGCGGGCCGCAGCCTCGTAATCCCCGGCGAGCACGCGCCGGCCGAGGTCCACGCGCTCGCGCACCTTCTCAACGACGCGCTCTCCAACCTCGGCGCGACCGCCATCCTCACGGATCCCGTCGAGGCCGAGCCCGTCGACCAGCTCGCCTCTCTCACCGCTCTCGTCTCCGACATGAAGGCGGGCCGCGTCGACACGCTTCTCATCCTCGGCGGCAACCCCGCGTTCGACGCGCCAGCGGACCTCGGCTTCGTCGAGGGGCTGAAGAAGGTCGCTTTCCGCGCGCGCCTCGGGCTCTACGACGACGAGACGAGCCAATACTGCCCGTGGCACGTGAACGAGGCGCACGAGCTCGAGGCCTGGGGCGATGCGCGCGCCTTCGACGGCACCGTCACGATCCTCCAGCCTCTCATCGAGCCTCTCTACGGCGGAAAGACGGCGCTCGAGGTGCTCGCGGCGGCGCTCGGGCAGCCGGCCGCGAAGGGGCTCGACCTTCTCCGGGCGCACTGGCAGAAGCAGCACCCCGACGGCTTCGACGCTTTTTTCCGGAAGTCGCTTCACGACGGCTTCGTCGAAGGCAGCGCGCTGCCGGCCAGGGCCTTCAAGCCCGTGGCGAACGTCCCGGCTCCAGCCGCGGCGGCGGACGCGGCCGGTCTCGAAGTCGTCTTTCGAACCGATCCCGGCATCTTCGACGGCCGCTTCGCGAACAACGGCTGGCTTCAGGAAGTCCCGAAGCCCCTCACGAAGCTCACGTGGGACAACGCCGCGCACGTTAGCCTCGCGACGGCGAAAAGGCTTGGCGTGAAGAACGAGGACCTCGTCGCCATCACCGCGGGGGGCGCGACGCTCACGGCCCCGGTGTGGATCCTCCCCGGCCAGCCCGACGACGTCGTGACGCTGCACTTCGGCCACGGGCGCACGCGCGCCGGCCGCGTCGGCAACGGCACCGGCGTGAACGCCTACCGCCTACGCGCGGCCACGGGCCTCTGGCTCGCGACGGCCTCGGTGCAGAAGGCCGGCGGGACCACCGAACTCGCCACGACGCAGCACCACTTCAACATGGAAGGGCGCCACCTCGTTCGCACGGGCACGTTCGAGGAGTACCGCAAGGACCCCGAGTTCGCCCGCAGGCTCGAAGAAGTTCCCACGATCAGCCTGTACCCCGGGTTCAAGTACGACGGGCACGCGTGGGGCCTCGCGGTGAACCTGTCGTCCTGCACCGGCTGCAACGCCTGCGTCGTCGCCTGCCAGTCCGAGAACAACATCCCGACGATCGGCAAGGAGGAAGTGCGGCGCGGCCGAGAGATGCACTGGATCCGGATCGACCGCTATTACGAGGGCTCCCCCGACAACCCTCTCGTGCACAACCAGCCCGTCATGTGCATGCACTGCGAGCAGGCGCCCTGCGAGGTCGTCTGCCCGGTCGCCGCCACGACGCACAGCGAGGAAGGCATCAACGAGATGACCTACAACCGCTGTATCGGGACGAAGTACTGCTCGAACAACTGCCCGTACAAGGTGCGCCGCTTCAATTTCTTCGACTACAACAAGGACAAGCACCTCCCCGTCCTCACGCTCCTCGCGAACCCGAACGTCACGGTCCGCCAGAAGGGCGTCATGGAGAAGTGCAACTACTGCATTCAGCGCGTGAACCGCGCGCGCATGGACGCAGAGAAGGAGAACCGGCCTCTCCGGGACGGCGAGATCCTCACGGCCTGCCAGCAGGTGTGCCCGACGGAAGCGCTCGTCTTCGGCGACATCAACGATCCGACCTCGAAGGTCGCGAAGCTGAGGAATGAAAAGCTGAATTACGGATTGCTCGAAGAATTGAACACGCGGCCGCGCACGACCTATCTCGCCAAGCTGACGAATCCGAATGAGGATTTGCTTAGAAAGGAAGAGGGATAGAGCTCCCATGCCGTCGTCGTCGGTCCCCGCATGCTTCTCATGCACCTCGGCGGTCGGGGCAATGCCCTATTGCCCTTCTAAGAAAATCTTCTTCTTCTCTTTTCCGAAGCAGAATTTTCCGGATCTCTTCTGATGTCCGCGAACGCCGATCGTCCCCCCGTCATCGCGCCTGGCTACACGCCCGCGACGGTCACCGACAAGATCAGCGCGGTCGTCCTCAACAAGACGCCGAGGTGGTGGTACGTCGGCTTCGCGATCTCGTTCCTCGCGGCCCAACTCCTCTTCATCACGATCGCGAAGCTTCTCGTCCTGACCGTCGGGATCTGGGGAATAAACATCCCGGTGGCCTGGGGCATCGACATCGTCAACTTCGTGTGGTGGATCGGCATCGGCCACGCCGGCACGCTCATTTCGGCGATCCTGCTCCTGCTCCGCCAGACGTGGCGCACGTCCATCAACCGCTTCGCCGAGGCGATGACGCTCTTCGCGGTCGCCGCGGCCGCGCAGTTCGTCCTGTTCCACACGGGCCGCCAGTGGCTCGCGGTGTACTGGCTCTTTCCCTATCCGAACACCATGGGCGTGTGGCCGCAGTTCCGCAGCCCCCTCATGTGGGACGTCTTTGCGGTCTCGACGTACGCCACGATCTCGGCTCTCTTCTGGTTCGTGGGCCTCATCCCCGACCTCGCCACGCTGCGCGACCGCAGCAAGCACTGGTTCGGGAAGATCACGTACGGGATGCTCGCGATGGGCTGGCGTGGCTCGGCACGGCACTGGCACAACTACGAGACGGCGAGCCTCCTCCTCGCCGGGCTCGCGACGCCGCTCGTCGTCTCCGTCCACACCGTCGTGAGCTTCGACTTCGCGGTCGGCATCATTCCCGGATGGCACGCCACGATCTTCCCGCCTTACTTCGTCGCAGGCGCGATCTACTCCGGCTTCGCGATGGTGATGACGCTCGCCATCCCGCTCCGCAAGGTGTTCGGGCTCGAGGACTTCATCACGATGCGGCACCTGCAGAACATGGCCAAGATCATGCTCGCGACCGGCCTCATCGTGGCCTACGGCTACGGGATCGAGCTGTTCATGGCCTGGTACAGCGGGAACACGTTCGAGCAATACATGATCCACAATCGGATTCTCGGGCCGTACGGGTGGATCTGGCTCCTCCTTCTCCTGTGCAACGTCCTCACGCCGCAGTTCCTGTGGCTGAAGAAGGTCCGCAACTCGGTCCTCGGGCTCTTCTTCATCTCGATCATCGTGAACATCGGCATGTGGCTCGAGCGGTTCGTCATCATCGTCACGAGCCTCCATCGCGACTTCCTGCCCTCTTCCTGGGGCATGTACACGCCGACGCGGTGGGACTGGTCCTTCTTCGTGGGCACGCTCGGCCTCTTTTTCTCGCTCATGTTTCTTTTCATCCGGTTCCTCCCCGTCATCTCGATCTTCGAGATGCGCGGGATCACGACGGGACACGATTTCGAGGAGCAGGCCGGAGAAGTGAAGCCGTGAGCGTCCTGTCCCGTCTGTTCGCGCGCCACGTCAAGCCGGAGTTCGGCAAGCCGGGCCCGCGCCAGGAGGGCGGAGACCTGCCCCCGCACCTTTACGGCGTCATCGCCGAGTTCGGGAAACCGGAGACGCTCGTTCACGCGGTTCACGCGACCCGCAAGGAGGGGTACCAGGTGATCGAGGCCTACACGCCCTATCCCATCGAGGAGTTGCACGACGCGATCGGCCACGGCCCTTCGCGCGTGCCGCTCCTCGTCCTGATCGGCGGGATCGTGGGCGGGCTGTTCGGGTTTTTTCTCCAGTACTGGACCTCGGTCGTCGCTTACCCGCTGAACGTCGGAGGGCGCCCATACAACAGCTGGGTGTCCTTCATCCCGATCACGTTCGAGTGCACGATCCTCTTCGCGGGCATCGCGGCGGTGCTCGGCATGCTCGTGTTGAACGGCCTGCCGATGCCGTACCACCCGGTGTTCTCCGTGCCGCGCTTCCAGCTCGCCTCGCGCGACCGGTACTTCCTCCTGATCCTCGCGCGCGACCCGCGCTTCCGCGCCGGCGACACGTTCCGCTTCATGGAGACGCTCGGCGCGAGCCTCGTCTCGGACGTGGAGGACTGATGCGCCGGCTTCTCTTCCTGGCAGGCGGACCGGTTCTCGCGCTCGCTCTTTCCGGTTGCCGGAACGACATGCACCATCAGGCCAAGATCAAGCCCTTTCGCGAGAGCAAGTTCTTCGCGGACGGCGCGTCGGCGCGCGCGCTGCCCGAAGGCACCGTGGCCCGCGGCTTCCTCCGCGAAGACTCCGCGCTCTGGCGCGGCCATGGCCCCGACGGCAAGTTCGTCGAGCAGATCCCCGTGCCGCTCACGCGCGCGCTCCTCCTGCGCGGCCAGGAGCGCTTCAACGTCTTCTGCTCTCCGTGCCACGGCCGAACGGGCCAGGGCCAGGGCATGATCGTGCAGCGCGGCTTCAAGCGCCCGACCTCCTTCCACGCGGACCGCCTGAGAGCCGAGCGCGCGGGCTACTTCTTCGACGTCATCACGAACGGCTTCGGCCAGATGTCGGGATACGCCGTGCAGGTGACCCCCGAGGACCGCTGGGCCGTCGTCGCGTGGATCCGCACGCTCCAGGCCTCGCAGCACATGCCCGGGGATTTTCTGGAAAAGGGAGATCGGGAACACCTCGACACGGCGGCGCTCGCGAGCCAGCCGGAACCCGCCGCCTCCGGACATTCCCCTTCTAAGAAATCTTCTCTTTCTTCTTCCGAAACAAAATGACCGAATCCCCCTGGGCCCCCCCCCTCGCCGATCTCGCCGTTCTCGGCCGGCGCGGCCTCGTCGTCGGGGCGCTTGCCGGCGTCGTCTCGGCGGCCGGCCTCGTTTTGAACCCCGCCCAGTTCTACCGCTCGTACCTCGTGGCGTTCGTCTTCGTCCTCGGCGTGGCCCTGGGAAGCCTCGCGATCTCGATGCTCCACCACATGTCGGGCGGCGCGTGGGGCCTCGTCATCCGTCGCATCCTCGAGGCGTCGTCGCGCACGCTCCCGCTCGTCGCTCTCTTCGCGGTCCCGCTCCTTTTCGGGCTCAGGCATCTCTACCCGTGGGCCGATCCGGCCCGGGTCGCTGGCGACGAGATCCTGCGGCACCGTGCGATCTACATGAACCCGACCTTCTTCACGGTCCGGCTTGCCGTCTGCCTGCTCCTGTGGACGGTCTTCGCGCAGGCGCTGAGCCGCCTTTCGAAAAAGCAGGACGACGCGCCCGCACCGGGCCTCGAGCGCCGGATGCAGCTCGTCGCGGCGCCCGGCCTCGCCGTCTACTGCCTGCTCGTCACGATCGCCTCGGTCGACCTCCTCATGTCGCTCGACCCGCACTGGTACTCGGCGATCTACGGCGTGTACGTGGTCGGCGGCCAGGCCATCTCGGGCATGGCATTCACGCTTCTCGTGAGCCTGTTCCTCGTGCGGAAGGGGGCGATGCGAGGGGTTCTCCAGCCGCGCCACGTGCATGACCTCGGAAACCTTCTTCTGGCCTTCACGATGCTTTGGGCGTACTTCGCGCTATCGCAGTTCCTCATCATCTGGTCGGGAAACCTGCCGGAGGAGATCGGCTTCTTCCACGACCGCCTCGGGGGCGGCTGGGGCGTTCTGTCGGTGTTCCTCGCCCTCTTTCATTTCGCCGTACCGTTCGTCTTCCTCCTGTCACGCGACTTCAAGCGCGACATCGGGAAGCTGGCCTGGGCCGCGGGGCTCCTCCTCTTCATGCGCTGGGTGGACCTCTTCTGGCTCGCCTCTCCGGCTTTTCATCCCGGCAGGCTGAGCGTCCACTGGCTCGACCTCACGACGCCCGTCGCTCTCTTCGGCCTGTGGCTCGCGGCGTTCGCGCGCGAGCTGGGAACGCGATCCCTCCTTCCGGCGAACGACCCGAACCTCGCGGTCGCGCTCGAGGTGCACGCCCATGGCTGAGCGGCAGGCTTCCGGCGCTCCCGAAGCCGGCGGCGGCCCGGTCGACCACGAGCTGGATTTCCGCGGCATTCTCGTCTTCGTCGGCGGACTTTTGGCCGTCACGCTCGTCGTCATGGGCCTCATGTGGGGCGTCGCGGTCCTTTTCAAGGGCTCGCTCGCGCGGAAGGACCCCGCGCCGCCCGCGCTCGCCGAGGCCCGCGTGCCGGGCGTGCCTCCCGGGCCGAACCTGCAGCCGAATCCCTCGGCTGACCTCGCGGCTTTCCGCGCCGCCGAAGAGACCGAGCTCGCGACCTGGGCCTGGGTCGAAAGGGAGAAGGCCGTCGCGCGCGTGCCGGTCGAACGCGCTCTCGAGATCGTCGCCTCACGCGGCCTGCCCGCGCCGCCACCCATGCCGCCGCCCGCGCCGGCCGGAGAGACCGCCCCATGAAGCACGTGTCTGTCGTCTTACTCGCCCGGATCGCACTCCTCGCGCTGCTGCTCGCTCCCGCCGTGCCCCTGCGCGCGTCGGGAGCTCCGGGCTCTCCGCCGCCGGACGCCCCGCTGCCGCCCCCCCCGATCAAGGACGTCGGCTTCGATCAGAAGCTCGGCGAGGCGATTCCCCTCGATCTCACATTCCGCGACGAGGCCGGCGAGAGCGTCCATCTCTCGAAGTATTTCGGAAAACGCCCTGTCGTCCTGTCGCTTGTCTACTTCACCTGCCCGATGCTCTGCGGCATGACGATGGACGGCCTCGTGCGCAGCGTGCGGGCCCTGAAATTCGAGCCGGGGACCGACTACGAGATCCTTACCGTGAGCTTCGACCCGCGCGACGCCCCCGAGGCGGCGTCCGAGAAGAAGCGCACGGTCATGGCGCAATACGGGCGGAAGAGCGGGCCGGGAGGCTGGCATTTCCTGACGGGCGACGCCGCCTCGATCGCCGCCCTCACGAAGGCCGTCGGATTCCGGTACGTGTGGGACGCGGAGCAGAAGCAGTTCGCCCACGCGACCGGCATCACGGTCCTCACCCCGCAGGGCCGCATCGCGAAGGTCCTCTTCGGGATCGAATACCCGGCGAAGGACCTTCGCCTCGCGCTCATCGAGGCGGCGGAGGAGAAGATCGGCAACGTCGTCGACCAGCTCCTGCTCCTGTGCTTCCATTACGACCCGAAGGCGGGTCGGTACACGACGACGGTGCAGAACTTCGTCCGGGCCGGCGGGGTGATCACGTTCGTTCTCCTCGCGGGTTTCGTGACGATCATGCTGCGGCGCGAGCGCGCGAACGCCGGGAAAGCGCCGCGATGATCCCGAGCTCTCCCCTTCTCCCCGATCAGGCCTCGGACGTCGCCCGGTCCGTCGACCACCTCATGCTCTTCGCCCTCTCGGGGCTCGTCTTCTTCTCGGCGCTCATCGCGATTCTCGTCCTCGTCTTCATGGTGAAGTACCGACGCCGGAGCGACGACGAGGTCGGGATCGACATCTACGAGACGAACCCGAAGTCCCACGTCCTCGAGCTCGTGTGGTCCGTCATCCCGCTCACCCTCCTGCTCGTCCTTTTCGGCTGGGGGACGAAGGTCTTTTTCGACCAGAACCGTCCGCCCGCGGGCGCCGAGCAGTACTGGGTCACGGGCCGACAGTGGATGTGGAAGATTCAGCATCCCGACGGCCGCCGCGAGATCAACGAGCTCCACGTGCCGGTCGGCCGGGCCGTCCAGCTACGGATGATCTCCGAGGACGTCATTCACGACTTTTTCGTGCCCGCGTTCCGTATCCACGTGGACGTCCTCCCGTCGCGCTACACGACCTACTGGTTCAAGGCGAACCGCACCGGCTCGTTCCACCTCTTCTGCGGCCAGTACTGCGGCACCGAGCACTCCAAGATGGTCGGCCACGTCATCGTGATGGAGCCGCGTGCCTACGAGGCGTGGCTCGCGGGCGAGAAGACGGGGCCGTCCGCGATCGCCTCCGGCGAGGAGCTGTTCGTTGCGAAGTCCTGCAACACCTGCCATCGGCCCGACAGCTCGGCGCGCGCGCCGATCCTGAACGGGGTCTTCGGGACACAGGCTTCCCTGAACGACGGCACGAAGGCCCTCGTGAACGAGGATTACATCCGCGAGTCGATCCTGAACCCCGCCGCGAAGGTCGTGACCGGCTACCAGCCCATCATGCCTACGTTCAAGGGGCAGGTTTCCGAGGAGGAGCTCATCCAGCTCGTCAACTACGTCAAGTCGCTCAAGGCCGCATCGGCCACGACGGCGGAGGCGGGGAAATGACCGGGACGACGAACCCCGACGGCAGCCCGCGCACGCATTATCTCAACGCCGCCTACGGCCTGAAGTCGTGGCTCCTGACGAGAGACCACAAGAGAATCGCGCTTCTCTATCTCGTCTCGATCAGCGTCTTCTTCGCGCTCGGCGGCCTCATGGCGGTTCTCATCCGTATGGAGCTCGCGACGCCGGAAGGCGACCTTTTCCAGCCGGACATCTACAACCGCCTGTTCACGATGCACGGCGTGCTGATGATCTTCTTCTTCCTGATTCCCGGGATTCCGGCCGTCCTCGGAAACTTCCTGATCCCGCTGATGATCGGCGCGAGGGATCTCGCCTTCCCGCGCATCAACCTGCTCTCGTGGTACCTCTACTCGATCGGCGGCCTCTTCACGCTCTGGGCGCTCCTGCACGGCGGCGTCGATACGGGATGGACGTTCTACACGCCGCTCTCGACGAACTACGTGAACACGTCCGTCATCACCGTGGGCGTCGGGATCTTCATCGCCGGCTTCTCGTCGATTCTCACCGGCCTGAACTTCGTCGTCACGATCCACCGCATGCGCGCGCCCGGCCTCACGTGGTTCCGGCTGCCGCTTTTTGTGTGGAGCGCCTACGCGACGAGCCTCATCCAGATCCTCGGAACGCCGGTCATCGCGATCGCCATCCTCCTCGTCGCGGCCGAGCGCACGCTTCACATCGGGGTCTTCGATCCGAAGCTCGGCGGCGATCCGGTGCTCTTCCAGCACCTCTTCTGGTTCTACTCGCACCCCGCCGTCTACATCATGATTCTGCCCTCCATGGGCGTCGTCAGCGAGCTCGTGGCCACGTTCTCGCGCAAGCCCATTTTCGGCTACAAGTTCGTCGCCTTCGCGTCCATCGGCATCGCCGTCCTCGGCTTCCTCGTGTGGGGACACCACATGTTCGTTTCCGGGCAGTCGATCTACGCGGGGGTCATCTTTTCGGTCCTGTCCATGCTCGTCGCGGTGCCCTCGGCGATCAAGGTTTTCAACTGGACCGCGACTCTCTACAAGGGCTCGATCTCGTGGGACACGCCGATGCTCTACGCGCTCGGTTTCATCGGCCTCTTCACGATCGGCGGCCTCACGGGGGTCATGCTCGCGACGCTCGGCATCGACGCGCACGTGCACGACACGTACTTCATCATCGCGCACTTCCACTACATCATGGTCGGCGGCGCGATCATGGGCTATCTCGGAGGCTTGCACTTCTGGTGGCCGAAGATCACCGGCCGCATGTACCCGCTGTTCTGGTCGAAGCTGTCGGCGATCGTCATCTTCATCGGCTTCAACGTGACGTTCTTCCCGCAGTTCATCCTCGGCTATCTCGGCATGCCACGGCGCTACCACTCGTACCCGCCCGAATTCCAGGTCCTGAACGTCATGTCGTCCGCGGGCGCGACGGTTCTCGGCCTCGGCTATCTCATGCCTCTCGTCTACTTCATCTGGTCGATGCGCTACGGCCCGAAGGCGCCTTCGAATCCCTGGGGGGCGACGGGCCTCGAGTGGCAGACGACGTCACCTCCGCCCGTCGAGAACTTCCTGACCCAGCCCATCGTGACGGGGCCGCCGTATACGTATCCGGCCCCGAAGCGAGCCCCGGAGGTGACCGTTGGCGTCTGACGCGCACGGGACTCCGCTCGGCGCGGACGCGGCCGAGCATGGCCATGGGGCGGGCCTCGCCCACCATTTCGACAGCTACGAGCAGCAGAAGGACTCCGCGACGCTCGGGATGTGGACCTTTCTCGTCACCGAGATCCTGTTCTTCGGCGGCCTCTTCGCGGCATACGGCGTCTACCGCTCGCTTTACCCCGAGGCCTTCCGCGCCTCCAGCCATACGCTGTCGATCCAGCTCGGCACGTTCAACACCGTCGTCCTCATCGCGAGCTCGCTCACGATGGCGCTCGCCGTGCGCGGAGGCCAGACGGGTAAGGGGAAGCTCGCGGCCGCTCTCCTCGTCCTCACGCTGATCCTCGGGTCGGTCTTCCTCGTCGTGAAGGGGTTCGAATACCACGAGAAATTCGTCGAGCACCACGTCCCGGGCGCGAGCTTCCACTTCGAGGGGCCTGACGCCCTGCACGCTCAGCTTTTCTTCAGCCTCTACTTCCTGATGACGGGGCTGCACGCGCTCCACATGGTCATCGGAATCGTCCTCGTGGCCTACGTCGCGAAAAGGGCCTGGGGGGGCGCCTACACGCCCGAGAACCACAACTTCCTCGAGGGCACGGGCCTCTACTGGCACTTCGTGGACCTCGTGTGGATCTTCCTGTTTCCGCTCCTCTACCTCATCGGGAGGCACTGATGCCGGCGCACGTTCAGCCTCTCAAGGTCTACTTCGGCGTCTTTCTGGCGCTCATGGCGTTCACCGCGCTCACGGTCTCCGCGGCGTTCGTGAACCTCGGGCCCGCGAACACCTTCGTGGCCCTCGGCATCGCGGCCGCGAAGGCCACGCTCGTCATCCTCTACTTCATGCACGTGAAGGGGAACACGAAGCTCGTGCCGGTCGTCATCCTGTCCGGCCTGTTCTTCCTGTTCCTCCTCTTCCTGTTCCTGGCCGCGGACTACGGCACGCGCGGCTGGCTCGGGGTGCCGGGGCGATAGGACTGCCGCGCTCGGCCCCGCCGAGGAGCTGCTACCCCTCCAACTGGATCAGGCAGTCCTGTCCGCATCCGGCCCGCTCCGGCCACCGCGAACAGACCTTCAGCCTGACGTCGGGCACGCCGCCCCACGCGGAAGTCGCGACGCGGGCGGCATCGACTTCCACTGTGGCGGACTGCCCCGTTTCGGGGCACGTCACGATCCGCTTTCCCCGGTATCCGCGCCAGGCCGGCAGGACCCACAGGAAGCCGACGGCGGAGAACGCAATCACCAGAATGATCGCTCCCGCTCCGAGCATGGTCATGGCGAACCTCCCGAGCTCCGCTTTTTCAGCTCCAGAGATGCTCCCGGTCCGGGCGCACGGTCACGGTGTCCGGGCGCTCGCGAATGAGGCTCTGCACGACGTGGCAGTCCCAGCAGACGGGCCTGTGCGTCGAGAAGAGGTCGGGGAGCGTCTCCGGCTTCACGTCCTTCCACGAAACGGTGACCCCGTCGGGCGCGAGGAGCGCCGGGCGATGCTCGGTCCACGTCACCTCGGGCATCGGCTTCCCGCAGAAGACGCAGGACTGGCCGTGATACCAGCCCGCCACGATCGTCCGGACGAGGCAGGCCCCGGGGTCGCGCGTAACTTCGGCGAGGCATTCCTGCCCGCACCCCGCCTTTTCGGGCCAGCGCGAGCAGCTCGTCAGGCGAAACCGTCCCGGCTCGTTCCCGAACCGCGTGAAGGCCGCGCGCATCGAGTCGAGCTCCACGGCGGCGGGCCGCTTCGTCTCGGGGCACGCCACGAGGCGCGTGCCGCGGTAGACGCGCACGACCGGGATCACGACGAACGCCGTCAGGAGGCCGAGAGCGAGGAAGGCGAGCAGGACGAGCGGGACACTCATAGGCACCCTCCTCTCTATTGAGGCCGGCCCGGCTCGGCGTCCATGATGCGTCGGCATCAACGGCGTCCTGTATATTTCGTCCCGGCGGCGCCGGAACGGCTTCGTTTCCTCGCGCTCCGCTTCTCCGAGATGAGAGACCTCCCCCGCTTCCTGAGCTATTTCCGTCGCCGCCCCGGCGCCTATCTGACTGGATTCGCCTCGATCCTCGCCTCGACGGGCCTCTTTCTCGCGATGCCCGGCATCGTGCGGAGGGCGATCGAGGAGCTCGGCGTGGGCGTGACCAAAGAGCGGCTCTTCCGCCTCGCGGCGCTCATCGTCCTCCTCGCCGTGGGCGACGCGATCGCCCTCTTCCTCACGCGGCGCATCCTGATCGGCGCCTCGCGCCACATCGAGTACGAGATGCGGCAGGACCTGTTCGAGCACCTGCTGCGCCTGCCCGTGACGTGGTACCGGAAGAACCGCGTGGGCGACCTGATGAGCCGCGCCGTCAACGACCTTTCGGCCGTGCGCATGCTGCTCGGACCCGGGATCATGCAGGCCGCGAATACGTTTTTCGTGGGCGTCGTGGCGCTTGCGCTCATGTTCATGGTGTCGCCCGCGCTGACGGGCGTCGCCCTCGCAGTGCTGCCGATCGTCGCCGTGGCGACGAAGGTCATGGGCCAGGCCACGCACCGGCGCTTCACGAAGATCCAGGAGTTCTTCGCCGAGATTTCCGCCGAGGCGCAGGAGAACTTCTCCGGCGCCCGCCTCGTGCGCGCCTTCGCGCGCGAGGCGAGCGAGGAATCCCGATTCGACGCGAAGAACCGCGAGTTCAAGCGCCGCAACCTGGGGTTGGCGCGCCTGAACGCCCTCTACTTCCCGCTGCTCCAGCTCCTCGTCGGCGTCGGTTTCGCGCTCACGCTCTGGGCCGGCGGCCGCTTCATCCTCGCGGGGAAGCTCACGGTCGCGCGGTACGTGGAGTTCAACTTGTACATGATCGAGCTGATCTGGCCGGCGACCGCGCTGGGCTGGGTCGTGAACCTGTGGCAGCGGGGGTCGGCTTCGTGGAATCGCATGGTGGACATCTGGGAGGCCGCGCCGCAGCCCGCCCAGGCGGACAGCGGCGAACGCCTCTCCGGTGACGTGGAGTTCCGGGGGCTCTCGTTCGCGCATGGAGAGCGGGCCATCCTCTCGGACGTCACGTTCCGTGTCACGCCCGGCACGACGATCGCCGTCGTGGGCCGCACGGGCGCCGGCAAGTCCACTCTCCTGAATCTTCTCCTGAGGCTCGACGACCCGCCGGTGGGTACGATCTTCATCGGAGGCCGCGATCTGACGGAAATCCCGCTGCCCGTCCTCCGGCGGAACGTCGTCGTCGTGCCGCAGGAGACGTTCCTGTTTTCAGACACGCTTGCGAACAACGTGGCCTTCGGGCGTCCATCAGCCACGCGCGAGGAGATCGAGCGCGCCGTTCAGGCCGCGGGGCTCGCGCCCGACGTCGCGCGGTTCCCGAGGGGCCTCGACACGCTCGTCGGCGAGCGCGGCATCACGCTCTCCGGAGGGCAGAAGCAGCGCACGGCGCTCGCGCGCGCTCTCCTGACGGACGCGCCCGTCCTCGTCCTCGACGACGCGTTCTCGTCCGTCGACACGGAGACGGAGGCGAAGATCCTCGACGCTCTCAAGGCCGCGGCCGGGGGGCGGACTGTCTTTCTCGTCTCGCACCGCCTGTCCACGCTCCAGAACGCCGACGTCGCGGCCGTCCTCGACGGCGGCCGGATCGTCGAGATGGGCACGCACGCGGAGCTGCTCGAAAAGGGCGGCGTCTACGCGGCCATCGCCGAGCGCCAGCGCCTCGCCGAGGAGATGGAGGCCGCCTGATGGCCGAAACTCCTCACGAGGAAGAGATCCTGGGGAGCGCCTTCGAGCCGCGCCTCGCCAAGCGGCTCTTCTCCCTCGTGCGCCCGTACCGGCGCTACGTCGTCGGGTCCGTCGTCGCCCTGCTCCTCGAGTCGGTCGCCCAGCTCGCGGGGCCGCTGCTCATGGCGGCGGCGATCGACCTCCTGTTCACGAAAGGCGGGACGGGGGCCGGCCCGGCTTCCCGCGGCGTGGACGGCTTCTTTCGCATCTTTGGCATCGACCTCGGCGCGGGGCACGGCATCGAGTGGATCGCGGGGCTTTCGATCCTCATGGCCGCGCTCGCGTTCGTCTTCATGGTGGTCATGGTCGCGTGGACCTCGCAGATGGGCCAGGGCGTCATGTACGACCTGAGGACGCGGATCTTCTCCCACCTCCAGCGCGCCGACATCGCCGTCTTCGACCGCACGCCCGTGGGCCGGCTCATGACGCGCCTGACGACGGACGTCGACGCTCTGAACGAGCTCTTCACGTCGGGTTTCGTCGCGCTCCTCGGCGACGTGGCGATCCTCGCGGGAATCGTGGCCATCCTCTTCGCCCTCGACACGACGCTCGCGGCGATCACGTTCGCGATCCTCCTGCCGATGCTCTGGGTGACGAACTGGTTCCGGAAGGGCGCACGCGACACGTACCGCGACGTGCGCGTGAAGATCGCCCGGGTGAACGCGTTCCTCCAGGAGCACATCTCCGGAATGAACGTCGTGCAGCTCTTTCGCCACGAGCCCGTTTCGCGCCGGAGCTTCGCCGACGTGAACGACGCGCACCGGCGGGCGAACCTCGACTCGATCTTCTACTACTCGGTCTTCTATCCGGCCCTCGACTTCCTGTCGGCGGTCGGCATGGCGTCGATCGTGTGGTACGGCGGCGGCGAGGTGCTCCGCGGCCGCATGACGCTCGGCGCCGTCGTGGCGTTCCTCCAGTACAGCAAGCGCTTCTACCGCCCGCTCATGGACCTCTCGGAGAAGTACAACATCCTGCAGGCCGCGATGGCCTCCTCCGAGCGGATCTTCCATCTCCTCGATGCGCAGCCCTCCATCACCGCGCCGGCCGATCCGGTCGCCCCAAAGGGGCCCCTTCACGGCGATGTCGCGTTCGAGGACGTGCGCTTCTCCTATAAGAAGGGCGAAGAGATTCTGAATGGCGTCTCGTTCCACGTGCCGCCCGGGCGCACGGTCGCGCTCGTGGGCGCGACGGGCGCGGGCAAGTCCACGGTCCTGAACCTCCTTCTGCGCTTCTACGACGTGACGGAAGGGCGCGTCCTCGTGGACGGCACGGACGTGCGCCGGTACGACCCCGTGCGCCTGCGCGAGCACTTCGGCATCGTCCTGCAGGACACGTTCCTCTTCACCGGGACGATCGCGGAGAACGTCTCCTTCTTCGATCCAGGACTCCCGCGCGCGCGTATCGAGGAAGCCTGCATCGAGGTCGGCCTCGCGCCGCTCCTTGCGCGCATTCCGGGGGGGCTCGACGCGAAGCTCTCCGAGCGCGGCGGCGGCCTTTCCGTGGGCGAGAAGCAGCTCGTCGCCTTCGCCCGCGCGCTCGCGCGCGACCCGCGCGTGCTCATCCTCGACGAGGCCACGTCCTCCGTCGATCCCGAGACGGAGAAGACGATCGAGCGCGCCGTCGCCCGTCTGCTGGCGGGCCGCACGTCGATCGTCGTCGCGCACCGCCTCTCGACGATCGTGCGCGCCGACGAGATCCTCGTCCTCTCGCACGGCGAGGTGAAGGAGTCCGGCACGCACGCGGAGCTGCTCGCGAAGGACGGGCTCTACGCCCGCCTTTACACGCTGCAGCTCAAGGACCGGGAAGCGGCCGCCTAGGGCCCGTCGTCCTCGGGCGGGCGGTTCCGCGTGAGGACCGCGGGCCGGAATTTTTCGCGTCAGCCGCCCGGCACCTTCGGGAGGTGCGTCATCGCCTCCTCGACGGCGTGGTCGGGGTACTCGAAGTCCTGCAGGTGCCCCGCGTGGTAGCTCTGGTAGGCGGTCATGTCGAAGTGGCCGTGGCCCGAGAGGTTGAAGGCGATGACCTTCTTCTCCCCCGTCTCCTTGCAGCGAAGCGCCTCGTCTATCGCGGCGCGGATCGCGTGCGCGGATTCGGGCGCCGGGATGATCCCTTCGGCCTTCGAGAACTGCACGGCCGCGTCGAACGTCTCGAGCTGCTGGGCAGAGCGGGCCTCGACGTCGCCGTGCGCGACGAGCGCGCTCACCGAGGGCGCCATCCCGTGATAGCGCAGGCCGCCCGCGTGGATCCCCGGCGGGACGAACGTGTGCCCGAGCGTGTGCATCTTCACGATGGGAGCCATCGCGGCCGTGTCGCCGTAGTCGTACGTATAGCGACCCTTCGTCAAGGTCGGGCAGGAGGCGGGCTCTACGGCCACGATCCGCGTCTTCTTTCCCTCCGTGAGGTTGCGGTGGACGAACGGGAACGCGAAGCCCGCGAAGTTCGACCCGCCGCCCGCGCACGCGATCACGACGTCGGGATACTCGCCCGCCATCTCCATCTGGAGGAGCGCCTCCAGCCCGATGACCGTCTGGTGCATCAGGACGTGGCCGAGGACCGAGCCGAGGCTGTACTTCTTCGCGCCGCCGCTCGTCGCCGCCACCTCGACCGCCTCGGAGATCGCGATCCCGAGCGAGCCCGGCGAGTCGGGCGACTCGGCGCGGAGCTTCCTGCCGAATTGCGTCCGGTCGGTCGGGCTCGCGAAGACCTGCGCGCCGAAATTCTCCATGATGTACCGGCGGTAAGGCTTCTGGTCGTACGAGACTTTCACCATGAAGATCTCGAGGTCGAGCCCGAAGAAGCTGCACGCCATCGCGAGGGCCGACCCCCACTGCCCGGCGCCCGTCTCCGTCGTCAGCGCCTTCGTCCCGGCCTCCTTGTTGTAGAAGGCCTGAGGAACCGCCGTGTTCGGCTTGTGCGAGCCGACCGGGCTCACGCTCTCGTTCTTGTAGTAGATGTGGGCCGGTGTCCCGAGCGCCTTCTCGAGCCTCAGGGCGCGGCACATCGGCGTCGGGCGCCAGAGCCGGTAGATCTCGCGCACGGGCTCCGGGATCTCGACCCAGCGTTCGGGCGTGACCTCCTGCATCACGATGTTCATCGGGAAGAGGACGGACAGGAAGTCCGGCGTGACCGGCTCCATCGTCCCTGGGTGCAGGACCGGGGACGGGGGCACGGGCATGTCCGCGTTCACGTTGTACCAGGCCTTCGGCAGGAGCGATTCGTCCAACAGGAATCTCGCGGTCTCCGCCATGGGTCCTCCCCTTTCGGAAAGGCGCGACGATAGCGCAGTCTCCGGCCGACTCCGATATCCTTGCCGCCGCGTGGAGTCCATCGTCGTCACCGGCGGGGCCGGTTTCATCGGCTCGAACTTTGTGCGACTCGCGCTCGCCGAAACGCCCGACCGCGTCGTCGTCGTCGACAAGCTCACGTACTCGGGGCACCGCGCGAGCCTCGCCGACGTGGAGAGGAACCCGCGCTTCGCCTTCATCGAGGCGGACATCGCCGACCGCGACGCCATGCGAGCGGCCATGGCGGCCCACCGGCCGCGCGCCGTCCTGAACTTCGCAGCCGAAACGCACGTCGACCGCTCGATCGACGGCCCGGGCGCGTTCGTCAACACGAACGTCAACGGCACGTACGAGCTGCTCGAGGCCTCGCGCGCGCACGCCGCGGCCCTCCCGCCCGCCGCTCGCGAGGCCTTCCGGTTCCTCCACGTCTCCACCGACGAGGTCTACGGCACGCTGGGCGAGACGGGCCTCTTCTCCGAGGAGACGCCGTACGCGCCGAACTCGCCGTACGCCGCGTCGAAGGCCGCCGCGGACCATCTCGTGCGCGCCTGGCGCGAGACGTACGGCCTCGCGACGCTCCTGACGAACTGCTCGAACAACTACGGGCCGTACCAATTCCCCGAAAAGCTCATTCCGCTCATGATCCTGACCGCCCTCGAGGGAAAGCCCCTCCCGATTTACGGCGACGGCGGCAACGTGCGCGACTGGCTCCACGTCGAGGACCACTGTCGCGGCATCCTCCTCGTCCTCGAGAAGGGCGCGCCCGGAAGCAAATACAACATCGGAGGCGGAAACGAGCGGACGAACCTCCAGATCGTCGACGCGCTCTGCGCGGCGCTGGAGCAGGAGCGGCCGGCCGAGAAGAACCCGAAGATTCCGAGGATCTCTTCGAAGGGCAAGGGGGGATACGCGCAACTCATGACGTTCGTTCCAGACCGGCCAGGCCACGATCGCCGCTATGCGATCGATGCAACCAAGATCCGCCGCGACCTCGGGTGGAGCCCCTCTTACTCATTCGAAGAAGGTCTTCTTCGGACGGTGCGGTGGTACCTGTCGAATCTCGAATGGTGCGCGACGATCCAGGCGGGAAACTACGACCGCGAGCGGCTCGGCCTCGGCCCCGCCGCGTCCGCGCCCCGCGCGGGCGGAGTCCGCGCGTGAAGGGGATCATCCTCGCGGGAGGCTCGGGCTCGCGCCTCTATCCGCTCACGCTCGCGGTTTCGAAGCAGCTTTGCCCCGTCTACGACAAGCCCATGGTCTATTACCCGCTCTCGACGCTCATGCTCGCGGGCCTGCGCGACATTCTCGTCATCACGACGCCCGAGGACCAGACCGGCTTCAGGCGCCTCCTCGGCGACGGCGGGCAGTTCGGCATCCGGATCTCCTATGCGGCGCAGCCGAAGCCCGAGGGTCTCGCGCAGGCGTTTCTCATCGGCCGACCGTTCGTGGGCGAGGACGCCGTCGCGCTCGCGCTCGGCGACAACCTGTTCTACGGGCACGGCCTGCCGGAGATGCTCCAGCGCGCGGCGGGCCGCGCCTCGGGCGCGACCGTCTTCGCCTACCGCGTGCTCGACCCCGAGCGTTACGGCGTCGTGGAGTTCGACGGGAAAGGGCGCGCGATCGGCCTCGAGGAGAAGCCGAAGGAGCCGCGCTCGAGCTACGCCGTCACCGGCCTGTATTTCTACGACAACCGCGTGCTCGACATCGCGACGGCGCTGAAACCCTCGCCGCGCGGCGAGCTCGAGATCACGGACGTCAACCGGGCGTACCTCGAAACCGGCGACCTCCACGTCGAGCTTCTCGGCCGGGGCATGGCGTGGCTCGACACGGGCACCCACGAGGCGCTCCTCCAGGCCTCGAATTTCATCCAGGCCATCGAGGCGCGCCAGGGGCTGAAGATCGCGTGCCCCGAGGAGATCGCCCACAAGGCCGGCTGGATCTCCGCGGCCGACGTGTCCCGGCTCGCGCAGCAGATGAAGAGCGACTACGGCCGCTACCTTCTCCGGATGCTGGAGGACGGAGTCGACTGAGGACGCAACCGGGGCCCGGGCGCGCTCGTATCTCTCGGGACGAGGAGAAGAGACATGACGACGAGACGCGATTTTCTCTGGAAAACGGCCGCTTCCGCGGGTCTTCTGGCGGGTGGGTTCCCCGCGTCCTCCGCAACGAGGAAAACCCTCCTCATCCTCGGAGGCACCCGCTTCCTCGGGCCCGAGATCGTCGACGCCGCGAAGGCGAGCGGCTGGACGATCACCCTTTTCAACCGGGGCAAGACCAACCCCGGCCTCTTCCCCGACCTCGAGAAGCTGCAGGGAGATCGCAACGGCGACCTCAAGTCGCTCGAGGGCCGCGCCTGGGACGCGGTGGTCGATACCTCGGGTTACGTGCCTCGCCAGGTGAAGGCATCCGCGACGCTCCTGGCTCCGCGCGTTTCACAGTACGTCTTCATCTCGTCGATTTCCGTGTTCTCGGACCTGTCGAAGCCGGGCGTCGACGAGACAGGACCGGTCGCGATCCTCGAGGATCCGGCTGTCGAAAACGTGGGCGAGGGAACGTACGGCGGCCTCAAGGCGCTGTGCGAGAAAGCCGCCGAAGCCGCCATGCCCGGCCGCGTCACGAACGTGCGCCCCGGCCTCATCGCCGGGCCGAACGACGGCACGGATCGCTTCACGTACTGGCCGGTCCGGGTCGCGCGCGGCGGCGAGGTCCTCGCGCCGGACGCGCCCGAGGACCTCGTCCAGTTCATCGACGTCCGCGACCTCGCGACGTGGATCGTGAAGACGATCGACACGAAGACCATGGGCGTTTTCAACGCGACGTCGGCGCCGCTCCGAATGGGCGAGGTTCTCGACGCCTGCAAGGCCGCCGGCGGCGGCGACGCGCGCTTCACGTGGGTGGAGGCCGCTTTCCTCGCCGCTCAGAAGGTCGAGGAGTGGAGCGACCTTCCCGTGTGGACCTCGCCCGCGGGCTCCGACGCCGGAGCCGGCCGCGTGAGCAACGCGCGCGCGGTCGCGAAGGGCCTCGCGTTCCGGCCCGTGAAGGCCACCGCGAAGGACACGCTCGACTGGTGGAAGACGCTCCCGAAAGAGCGGACTTCCAAGCTGAAGAGCGGCCTTTCGCCCGAGCGCGAAGCCGAGGTCCTCGCCGCGTGGCACGAGGCGCAGGCGAAGAAGCCCCCGAAGGCCGGCTGACGGCGTGGGGGGGCGGAGCGCGCTTTCCCGCTTCGTGCGGGTCGAGCCCGGAGAAAGCGCGGGCCTCCTCTGGTCCGCGCTTTCGTTCTTCTTCATCCTCGCCGGCTATTACGTCATCCGGCCGCTCCGCGACGAGATGGGCGCGTCGGCGGGAGGCGGTTTCGCCCTGAACTGGCTTTTTTTCGGGACGCTCGCCGGCACGCTCGTCGTCAATCCGCTGTTCGGAGCGCTCGTCGCGCGCACGCCCCGCCGCGTGTTCGTCCCGGCGGTGATGCACGCGTTCGCCGCGAGCTTCGTGGCGTTCTTCGGACTCCTCACGTTTCTCGACGGCCCCGCGCGGCTCGCCGCGGGGCGGTTCTTCTTCGTGTACGCGAGCGTCTTCAACCTCCTCGTCGTGTCGGTCTTCTGGGGGTTCCTCGCCGACCTCTTCCGTTCCGAGCAGGCGAAGCGCCTCTTCGGGTTCATCGGCCTCGGCGGCACGGTGGGCGGTATCCTGGGCGGCGCCGTCACCGTCGCGCTCGCGCGGCGAATCGGCCCGGTGCCGCTGCTCCTCGTCGCAGCGGCTCTCTTCGAGGCCGGCGTCCTCTGCCTGCACCGGCTCGCGGGGATCTACCATGTGGACGTGGGCGCCGCCGAGCGGGCGGCCGGGAGCGCCGACGGGGTCCCGCCCGGCACGGGCGCGCTCTCGGGCCTGACGCTGTTCGCGAAGTCGCGCTACCTCCTCGGCATCGCGGCGTTCCTCCTTCTCTTCACGGTCGGCTCGACGTTCCTCTATCTGGCGCAGGCGCGCATCGTGCGAAGCGCCTTCCACGACGCCGGCGCCCGGACGGCGTTCTTCGCGAAGGCCGACCTCGTCGTCAACGTCCTCACGGCCCTCACGCAGCTCTTCCTGACGGGGCGCATCCTGCCGGCCGTGGGCCTCGGGCCCGCCCTCGCGCTGCTGCCGGCCGTCACGGCGGCGGGTTTCTTCGCGCTCGGCGTCTCGTCCACCGCGAGCACGCTCTTCGCCGTGCAGGTCCTCCGGCGCGCGGCCGAGTTCGCGCTCGTGAAGCCCGCGCGCGAGGCCCTCTTCACCGTCGTCCCACGCGAGGAGAAGTACACGGCGAAGAGCTTCATCGACACGTTCGTGTACCGGAGCGGCGACGCGCTGGGCGCGCTGGCCGACCGGCTCGTGGCCTTCCTCGGCCTCTCGCCCCTCGGCTTCGCATGGCTCTTCCTGCCCGTGGCCGCCGTGTGGGTCGCGAATGCGCTCGCCCTCGGGAGGAGACAAAAGGCCCTTGCGAACGAGCCAAGCGGGGTTTGAGCGGAGCCGAGCCCGGGAGCGTCAGACCGAAGGCGCTCCCGGAGGCTTCGCCGCGGCGGCCTCGCGACGCATGAACGCCGCGAGGGCGTGGTCGGTCCCGCGGAGATGGTTCGTGAGCGTGCGCCGGAGGCGGTCGGCGAGCTCCAGGGTGATCTCCAGCGTGCCGGCCGCGTTCTGGCGCAGCAGCTCGTTCATCTCCCGGATCAGCCTCACGTGCTCGGCGGCGTGCTCCTCGAAGGCGGGATACTGGTGCAGCCGCATGACGAGCTCCTCGGCGAGGAAGTGCTTCTCGGAAAGGTCGGCCATCTCCTCGAGGATCCTCCCGGCCTCGACGCGCTCATTCGCGCCCGCGGCCCTTTCGAAGGCGTCCACGAGCGCGATCTGGAGCTCGTGCTCCCTCTCTATCTCCGGAAGGCCGTGAACGTCCTTCCGGCCCTCGGCCGTCGGCATGAAACTCCTCTTCCCACCTCGAATGATACGGCGTGCGCCCGACCGGCCAAAAGCCGCTTTGCCAGAATCTGATTCAGGTGGCTCATGGCGCGGGGCTCGTCGCCTCCCGATCGTATGAGGGGAGGGTTCATGCGAGTCCAGGACATCATGACGAGGCGCGTCCAGACCGTCTCCCACACGGAGAACGCGGAAGCGGCCTGGAACCTGATGCGCTGGAAGCGCATCCACCACCTCGTCGTGACCGGCGAAGGCGGTGAAGTCGTCGGCGTCGTGTCCGCGCGCGACCTCGGCGGGCGGGACCGCGACGAGATCCGCCGCCTGCGCCCGATCTCCGCGATGATGACGGCCTACGCGGTCAAGGCGACGCCGAACATGCCCGTACGCCAGGCCGCAAACGTCATGCGCGGCTGGAACATCGGCTGTCTGCCCGTGATCGAGCCGGACGGCAAGCTGGCAGGCATCGTCACGGTGTCCGACCTCCTGCGGCTTCTCGCCGAGCAGGTTCCGGCGCCCGCGCGCGTGAGCCGGACGAAGCGAGTGGTGAAGATCAGGCCGCCGAAGAAGGCCGGCCGGGCCCGCGGGTGGCCTGGTCGGGATCGGAGAACCTCATGAGCGACGCGACCATCTTTTTCGGAACGGACTTCTCGCCCGCATCCGACCGTGCGTTCCTCACCGCGGTCGACGAGGCGAAGCTGCGGTCGGCCGAGCTCGTCGTGGCGCACGTCATCCCGACCGCCGTCCTCCTCGACCATGGCATCGGCGAAGTGGCGCCGCTGCGCGCGATCTGCCTGAAAAAGCTCGAGGCGCTGAGGCGCCGGGCCGAATCCGCCGGTGTCACGGTGCGCATCGAGCTTCTCGACGGCACGCCGCACACCACGCTTGTGGAAGCGGCGGCCCGCGCGAACGCGGCGCTCCTCGTCCTCGGCACGCAGGGCCGGACGGGCGTCTCGCGGCTCGTCTTCGGCGGCGTCGCGATGCGCGTCGTCTGCGAGGCGCTCTGCCCCGTCGTCGTCGTCCGCGCGGCGGCGTGACGCACGGAAACGGCGTGGCTGGCATGCGCCGTACCTTCCGTCCACCGGGAAGGACATGAATTACAAAGCGTTGATTCTGACCGTGATTCTGGGTGGCGCGACGGCGGCCGTGCTTCAGGAGTCGACGCCCGTTCCGACACCCGAAGTCAATCCCCAGGCGACGCCTTTGCCGCGGCCGGACGGCACGCAACAAGCGCCACCAGCGCCCCCCACGCCCGAGAACCTTCCCACGCCCCTGCCCACTCCCGAATTGCGCGCTTCGCGCACTCCCGGAATCGGAAAGCTCGATCCGCTGCGGACGCCGGGAATCAGCCGGACACCCGGCGGAGACCCGGGCGACAAGATCGTTCCGCCGCCGACGCCCGGGCCCTCCGAGATGCTCACGCCCGCGCCGCGCGACCCGCGCGCGGGCTCTTCTTGACGCCTCGAGGCCCGTCCCCTATATTCCTCTGCTCCTGAGCGGGACTAGCTCAGTGGTAGAGCGCTACCTTGCCAAGGTAGATGTCGCGAGTTCGACCCTCGTGTCCCGCTCCATAGTCGAACCCGGGGCCCGGCACGAGCCGGGCCTCGTTTTTTCCGGAGCGAAACCACCCCTCCCGGGTCAATTCGGCCGAGGCTCGTCCAGCCCCTGCATCCGCCGGAGCTGGGCGCGCGCCTTCAGGGCGCGCATGGAACGCGGATTCGCGGCCAGCTCCTTCTCGATCAGACCCATCGCCTCCCCCCGCGCGTCCCCGTATCCGAGCGCGAGCTGCCAGGCGTTCGGCTGCCCGATCGTGCCGTCGGGCCGCAGGAGAAAGCTTCCGATCGGGCGCGACTCGCGCTTCTTTCGACGCCTCAGCTCGGTGAACGCTTCGACGAGCGCCGCGGACGCCACGCCGTCCTTCCCCGCCACGTACGCGAGCCCGCCCCGGGCGTACGTCTCCAGATATTTCGCCTCCGGGTTGAGCGGACGCCCATTCAGAACGCGCTGGGCCTCGTCGAGCGCGAACTGGAAGTCCGCCCTCGACAGGCGGTGCGTGGGCTTCTTCGCCGGCTCGAGGCGTTCGCGCGCCGCGTGCAACGGATGAGACGGGTCGTCGGCCGCGCCCGCGTCCCGCTCGGAGTTCGGCGGAGGCGGGATGGACGGCTTCGCGGCCGCGGCGACCCGCGCGGCCTGGGCCGCGGCCTCGGCCTCCTTCACGCGGGCTTCGAGGTCCGCGATGCGCTTGTCCTCATCGGCGAGCTTTCTCACGAGCGGCTCTGCCTTCCTCGCGCTCGCGGCCGGCGCCGGCTCCGGCGCCTTCTCCGCTTTTTCGACGACCGCCACCGACGCGGGCTCGGAGGCCGATACCGCGGGGGCCGATGGGGCGGCCGGAGCCGCGGCGCTCGCGGGTGAGACGGCGGGCGGAGCGGCGAGCGGAACACTCTCGCGCGCCGGGCGGTGCGCGGCGACCCACCACAGGCCGGAGAGCGCCGCGACCGCCACCGCACCGAGATACATCGCACGGCGCGTCGTGCCCCGCGAGCTCATGAGAACCGTCGCATCGCTCGTCAGAGACGGCCGCACGTCGGAGAGCCGCACGGGCGGAGGCGTGGACGGCGGGGCCCACGGGGTCGTGCCCGGCGCCACGGTGGGGGGCCGTATCTCCGGCGTCGAGACCATCGTCGGCGACGTCGTCGAGCCCGGCGAAGCGCCCCGGCCCGCGAGAGCGGGCGGCGGCGTGATCCCCGCGGGCAGCAGGGCCGCCACGGCGTCCGCGAGGGCGCGGCACGTGGGCGGCCGCGCGGCCGGGTCCTTCGCGAGCGCCTGCGAGAGCACCGCGTCGAGGCCGGCGGGCAGGCCGCCGATGCGCGCCGAGAGCAACGGCGGCGGGCTCGAGACGTGCTGGTGCATGAGCGAAAGCGGGTTGTCGCCGTCGAACGGTGGGCGGCCGCACAGAATCTCGTACGCGACGACCGCGAGCGCGTAGCGGTCCGTCGCGGGGGTCGCCGGGCGTCCCTGCGCCTGCTCGGGCGCCATGTAGATGGGCGTGCCCACCACGACACCCGTCGTCGTGAGGCCCGACTGGTTCTCGAGCATCTTCGCGATGCCGAAGTCCGCGAGGAAGAGCCGGTCGTTCCTGTCGACGAGCACGTTCGCGGGCTTCACGTCGCGGTGCAGCACGCCCGCGGCGTGGGCGGCATCGAGCGCGTCGGCAAGCTGCGTGATCCATGCGGACGCGAGCGCGAGCGGCACGGCGCCGGCCCGCAGCCGCTCGCGCAACGACCCGCCGGAGAGGTAGGGCATGACGAGGAACGGCACGCCGTTGTCCTCGCCAAAGTCGTACACGGGGAGGATGTTCGGATGCTCGAGCGAGGCCACCATGCGCGCCTCGCGCAGGAAGCGCTCCAAAAAGTCCCCCTTGATGGCGTGTGTGGCGAGAATCACCTTCACGGCCACCGTGCGCGCGAGCTTCGTGTCGGTGGCCTGATGGACCTCGGCCATCCCGCCCTGCCCGAGAAGCTTCTCGAGCCGGTAACGGCCCAGCGATCTCCCGACATAATCGCTCACGGACACATCTCCGGACGGAACACTCGCGCAGTCAGTTTACCGTGACGCATCGAACGCGCCGCGCAGCCACTCGACGGCCGTGGAATCGTCCTGAATGGCGACGACGTCGAACCGCACGGAGCCCGCCCGCGCCGGGTGCGCCGCGAGCCAGCGGCGGGCGGCCCGCACGACCCGCGCGCGCTTCGTCCGCGTCACGGCCTCGGCCGGCGTCCCCAACGCCCCGTCCCGGCGGCGCTTGACCTCGACGAAGACGGTCGTCTCGCCGTCTAGGGCGACGATGTCGATCTCTCCGTCCGGGTATCGGACATTTCGATCGAGAATCCGAAGAGAATTTTCTTTGAATAACGAGCAGGCGATGTCTTCACCGATCCGGCCGCCTTCGACTTTTCTAAGATCTTTCTCTTTTTCTTTCTCTTCCTTCGTCCTTTTCGGCCGCCTCTTGCGCACGATCCCCAGCGACTTCAGGTGCTTCTTCCAGTCTTCCCCTTCGGAGGAATTCACGACGGGAGGATAATCCGGGCCGCCATGAGCGACCATGTCCTCGTCCTGTGCCCCGATTGCGGCTCCACGCTGAAGGTGGACCCGGATACCGGCGCCGTGCTGTCGCACGAATCCGCGACCTCGAAGACCAAGCCCTCTTCGCTCGAGGAAGCGTCGCGCGAGAACCAGCGGCGCAAGGACCGCGCCGAGGACCTTTTCGCGGCCACGGTCGAGCGCGAGAAGCACAAGAGCGAGATCCTCGACAAGACGTTCCGGCAGGCGCTCGAGAAGGCGCAGAAAGACCACGGAAAACCGAAGGGGATCTTCGACGACGACTAGTCGGAGTAATCCAGGTACCAGAGGAGCCAGGTCGCGGCCACACCGAGCATCACGGTGAGGAAGATCCACACGGCGAGCATCGGCCACTTATTGCCGTACATCGACTGGATCTTCGCGTAAACGCCGAGCGCGACGAGGACGCCCACGAACCTCAAGATCCACGCGCGGACGCGCCGCCAGCGCTCGGACGCCTCCTCCTCCTCGACCTGCCGGAGCGTAGCCACGACGCGGCGCTTCTTCTCGATATCGCGCTGCCGGGCCTTCATGCCCTCGGTGACGAGCGGCTCGGCGCTCTCCGAGGCGATGCGCGCCGCGCCCGCTTTCGCCCCCGCCGTGTAGACCGGCGGCGCCACGGGCCCGACGATGCGCTGCGCCGGCCGCACGCCGCCCGCCGGAGTCGGCGCGCCCGGGGCCTTCGGCTCGTCCGCCATATGCGGAAAGATTACACCCACGCCCTTGGATTCCGGATCAGCCCGGATGGGCGGGCAACGCCTGTGCGGCCAGCTCGAGGACGTCGTAAGCCTCGGTCCTGCCCGCGAGCTCGGTCTTCGCGTTGCCGAGCATCACCATGCAGAACGGGCACGAGACGCCGACCGCGTCCGTCCCGTTCGCCTCGATCTCGGCGAACCGCGCCTGGTTCACGCGCGCGCCGATCGTCTCGTCCAGCCACATTCGCCCGCCGCCCGCGCCGCAGCACATGCCGTTCCCGCGGCTCAACGGCAGCTCCTTCAGCACGATCCCCGGGATCGCGTTCAGGAGCTCGCGCGGCGCGTCGTACACGCCGTTGTGGCGCCCGAGGTAGCAGGGATCGTGGAAGGAAAGCGAGCGGGCCTCGCCGTTCACGAGACGGATCCTCCCCTCGCGAACGAGCCGCGACACGAGCTCGGTCCCATGCATCACCTCGAACGTGCCGCCGAAGTCGGGGTACTCGTTCGCGAGCGTGTTGAAGCAGTGCGGGCAGTTCGTGACGATCCTCGTCACGCCGTAGCCCTTCATCGTTTCGACGTTCTGCCGCGCGAGCGTCTGGAAGAGATACTCGTTCCCAAGGCGGCGCGCCGCGTCGCCCGTGCACGTCTCCTCCGTGCCGAGGATCGCGAACGTCACGCCGGCCTCGTGGAGCAGCCGCGCGAGCGACCGCGACACGCGCTTGCCGCGCTCCTCGTACGAGCCCGCGCAGCCCACCCAGAAAAGCACCTCGACTCCGCCGGCCAACTTCGCGTCCGCCGCTTCGGCCATCGTGAGCACCGGGAACGGCAAGTCCACCGTCCACGCCGCGCGGTCCGAAGCCGCGAGGTTCCACGGATTGCCCTGGCGCTCCATGCCGTTGAAGGCCGTCTGCGCCTCCTTCGGGAACGAGCTCTTCTCGAGCACGAGGTGGCGGCGCAGGTCGGTGATCTTGTCGACGAACGTGATGCCCACGGGGCACGCGTGCTCGCAGTAGCGGCACGTCGTGCAGGCCCAGATCGTCTCCTCGTCGATCCAGCCTCCGATGAGCGGCCTTCGCGCCGCGAGCGCCACCTCGGCCGAGCCGTCGCCGCGGCCGGCGTCGGCGTCGATCAGCGCGTCCGCGTCCGCGTAGAGCGCATTGCGCAGGTCCACCATGAAGCCCTTCGGCGTGAGCGGCTTGCCCGTGAGGTGAGTCGGGCACACCTCGCGGCAGCGCCCGCACTCGGTGCACGTGAACATGTCCAGCTTCTGCTTCCAGGTGAAGTCCTCGATCTTCGACACGCCGAACTTCTCGGCCTCGGCCGCCCTCTCGATGTCGAACGTCGCCATCTTCCCGGCGGGCTCGAGCTTCGCGAAGAACAAGTTCGGGAGCGCCGTGATCACGTGGAAGTGCTTCGCGAAGGGCAGGTAGTTCCCGAAGACGAAGATCGCGACGAGGTGCGCCCACCACGCACCGAAATAAATAGCCTGCAAAGAGGACGAAGAAAGAAAAGAGAATTGCTTAGAAAGGGAATAGGTCAGGGGTTCCCAGAGAGCGTTTTGGGCGAGAGCGGTACTTGGCGTCGCGCCGAGAGCCGCGCTTTTCGCCGCATCCAGCGCCATTTTCGCGGCGCCGGCGCCGAGATCCGTCACCATCAGGAAGCCGATGAGCAGGAGGATGAGGTCCGCGTCGAAGGACGGGTCGAGCCGCTCTTTCTTCGCGACGTGGCGGCGCGCGAGCGCGAGGACAACGCCGGCGAAGGTCGTCACGAGGACGAGGTCCTTGACGAGGAGATAGCCCTGCCAGAAGCCCGTCGGAAGGAACGGCAGCCCGGCCCCGGGGAAGAGGCCCTCGAAGACGAGCATCAGCGTGCGCAGCAGCAGCACGAGGAAACCGCTGAAGATGAGGGCGTGGTAGAGGCCCGCGTACGGGTCGCGGAACATCTTCCGCTGCAGGAGCCCGTACTCGGCCATGTGCCACAGGCGCGCGAGCGGATGGTCGAGGCGGTCTTCGGGGGGCCCGCCGAGCGTGAGGAGCTGGATGCGGCGCGACGCGGTGTACGTGAAAAGGGTAAGGGCGCCGAGCAGCAGAAGCGCGAAGAGGAGGGTCCCGGAGAACCCGAAATACGTGGCCTGGGCCGGCGTGATCGTCATCGCAAGGGAGGATAGCGCAGCATGTTGTAAGATAAGTTGTGGTAGCTCGAAGCCCGATGACGCGCCTCCGAAGGTCCCTCTGGGCCGCTTCGATCGTGTTCGCGCTGGCCCCCGCCGGCGCCCTTCGGGCCGCCGCGCCCGCGGGCACGGATCTCTGGGGCGGCCCGGCAGTGAAGGGCGTGGGCACGAATGCGCGCTACGACACGAACATCTACGTCTCGAGCGTCGCCCCGGCGACTTGCTCCATCGATTTCCTCGTGGGCGGCGCCACGCTCGCGAGCGTGCCGTTCACGCTGTCCACCCGCGGCGTCGCCGTCATCCCCGCGCCCGCGGCCGTCGACGGGATGGGGACCTTCCTGTACCACCTCAGGAGCGACTCCCCCGTGAACGCCTGGTCCGAGACGTTCAACGACACGCCGGGCGGCCGCTTCGGCACCGTGACCACCGCCTTCCCTGTCTCCGATTTCCTCGCGGCGGGTGACGAGTCGTGGGGCGGCGGCGCCGACGCGTCGTCGTCTACGGACCCCGGCCGCGCGCGCACGAACGTGGGCGTCCTGTGCAGCCCGCTCTCTGCGCAGGGCTGCACGGTCGAAGTCACGCCCTTCGACGGCGGCGCCCCCATCGGCGACGCCCAGATCTTCGCCGTCCCCGGCTCGGCCGCGCAGCAGTCGCTCGCCTCGCTGGTGCCTGCGACGGCCGAGAAATCGCAACTCGCGCTGCGCTTCCGCATGCTCACCGGAGCGGGGTTGCCGTACGCCATCAAGAACGACAACCTCACGAGCGACGGCAGCAGCCTGGCGCTGTCCGTCTCGCGCGGCGCCTTCTCGACGGCGCCGGTCATCACCTCCTTCACGATCTCGCCCTCCACGGGCTGCCCGCCGCTTGCCGTCACCGCGACATGGACGACGACGGGCGCGGACCACGTGAACATCACGGGCGCCGCGGGCGACCTCGCAACCTCCGGCACGGCCAACTTCCAGGTCGTATCGGCGGGCGACATCACGCTCACGGCCGTCGCGCTCTCGGGCGTCACCTCCACGGCGACGCGCAAGGCTACGCTTCAGCCGCCCACGACACCGCCCACGCCGACGCCCGCCACGGCGACGGTGGGCACCAGCCAGGTCGTGCAGGGCTCGATCCCCGCGGCTTACACCGGGACCCTCGTCACGATCACGTTCGACAAACACGAGTCCACGGGCTCGACGTTCATCGTGAGCGGCAACCAGTTCACGTACAAGGCCGGCTCGGCTACCGGCACCGATATCGTGCGCCTCACCGTGCCCGGCGGCGCCTGCGGGCCCGCGACCGCCACGTTCACGGCCACCGTCATCGTGCCCGGCGACCCGGTGATCGACTCCTTCACGGCCGATCCGGCGCGCGGTTGCGGCTCGTCGTCGAACATCGTCCTGTCGTGGCAGACCGAGAACACGGGAATGGTGACGATCAACGGTGTCACCGCGCCCTTCGGCCTTGCGCCGAACGGCTCGGTCGGCACGACGATCACCGGCGCGACGACGTTCACGCTGAACGCCTTCCCGCTTCTCGGGGGGGACCCCGCCCAGCAGTCGCTCACCGTTCCGGTCGACTCGCAGCCGTACATCCCGGTGCTGACGCCCAATAACAAAACCGTGCTGGCGAACTCGGCCACGGTCTTCGTCACGGTCACCGGCGTCCCCGACCCGACGAACCTCCGGACGCTCTTTATCCAGAACCAATCCGGCAGCCTCTTCCAGACCACGGAGACACCCGGGGTCTACGCCTACGTTCCGGGTTTCCGCCCCGGAGTAGACATCGTCCGCGTCTTCTACTCGAATGGCTGCGGGTTCATGTTCGCTGTGTTCACGGCGACGGTCAACTAGGCCTTTAGCTTTTTCGCGGCTTCGGTCAGCGCGGGCACGATCTGGAAAAGGTCGCCCACGATGCCGTACGTCGCCACCTTGAAGATCGGCGCCTCGGGGTCCTTGTTGATGGCGACGATGACCTTCGACGAGCCCATGCCCGCGAGGTGCTGGATCGCGCCGGAGACCCCGCACGCGATGTAGAGCGACGGCGACACGACCTTGCCGGTCTGCCCAACCTGGTGCTCGTGCCCGATCCAGCCCGCGTCCACCGCGGCGCGCGAGGCGCCCAGCGCGGCGCCCAGCTCGTGGCACAGCGCGCGCAGCATGGGCCAGCTCTCGGGCCCCTTGATGCCGCGCCCGCCGGAGACGATCTTGTCCGCCTCGGCCACGTCGATCTCGCCGGCCTCGGCTGCCTCCACTTTCACGACCTTCGCGCGGATCTTCAGCGCCGGAAGGTCGAGGTTCACGACTTCGCCCGCGCCCGGCGTATCCGATCTCGAAGCTGGAAACACGTTCGGGCGCGGCGTCGCGACCTGGATCCCGGCGCTCGGCGCGGCCGTGACGAGAACGCGCGCCTTGCCCGAATACACCGGTCGCTCGCCCGCCAGGCGGCCGTTCTCGACGTCCAGAGTCATCACGTCCGAGAGCACGCCCACGCCGCGGCGCGCGGCGAACCGCGCGGCGACGTCGAGCCCCATCGCCGTCGCCGAGACGAGGACGATGGACGGCTTGAACGCGGATGCGGCGGCGTCGAGGGCCGCCGTATAACCCTCCGAGGAGAAGAGCGCTAGCTCGGGCCTGTCGGCCACGAACACCTTCGCGGCGCCGTACGCGGCGAGCTCGGAAGACAGCGAAGAGATTCCAGAGCCTGCTACCACCGCTCCAAGGGTGCCGCTGATTTTCCTAGAAAGTGAATAGCCGAGGCTGAGCGCCTCGAGGGAGGACTTTCTCAGCTTCCCATCGCGCTGCTCGATGAAGACCAGGACATTCGCCATGGCTGTCCTTCCCTCTTAACCTTCTAAGAAAATCTTCAAAGGACTTTGGCCTCGTCGCGCAGCAGCCGGAGAAGCTCCGTCGCCGCTTTCGCCGGGTCGTCGCCGGGGACCAGCTTCACGGCCTGCCGAGCGGGCGGCAGCTCGAGCTTCGTCCAGCGCACGTGCGCGGCCTCTCCCGCCACCGTAACCGGGTCCACTCCGGCGTCGGCCGGAGTCTTCACGGCGATCGCCTTCTTCTTCGCGGCCATGATGCCTTTCAGCGACGCGTAGCGCGGCTCGTTCAGGCCCTTCGTGGCGCCGATGACGCCGGGCAGCGGCATCTCGACGATCTCCCGCGCGCCCTCGATCTCGCGGTAGGCGAGGACCGCGCCGTCCTTCCACTCGAGCTTCGTCACGAGATTCACGTGCGGCAGGTCGAGCAGCTCGGCCAGCATCGGCACGAGCACCTGCGCGTCCGTGCCGACGCCCTTGTTGCCCATCCACACGACGTCGTGCGGCAGCGCCTTGATGGCGCCCGCGAGGAGGCGCGCCACGCCGAGCGAGTCCACTTCGCCGAGGCCCTCGGAGGCAATTCGGATTGCGTCGTCGGCGCCGCGGGCGAGGCACTCGCGCAGGCCCGTGTCGGCGCGCGCGGGCCCGAATGTTAGGGCCGTGACCGTGCCGCCCTTTGCCTCCTTCATCTGGAGCGCTCCCTCGAGCGCGTACTCGTCGTAGGGGGACACGATCCACTTCACGTCCGCCTCGTCGATCGAGACGCCCCCGGCGGCGATGCGGATTTTCGTTTCCGTGTCGGGAACGTAGGCGATGCAGACGATGTGGTTCATGGCAACCCGGAAACCTAGCACGCCTTTCCCCGCGCGTCATGGAAAAACTGAATGGCGGCTCATTCCAGAGCGAAACTTACGCTTGACTTGCGCTCGCCGTGGCCCTATCTTCTTTGCGAAAGCCGATGAAGCTCTTCGACCTCGTGCGTGCCGCGCTCCGCACGCGCCACTACAGCATCCGTACCGAAGAGGCCTACGTCGGCTGGATTCGGCGGTTCGTCGTTTTCCACGGTAAACGGCATCCCGACGAAATGGGCGAAGCCGAGATCAACGCCTTCGTCTCGGATCTCGCCACGCGCGGGAGGGTGGCCGCTTCCACCCAGACGCAGGCCTTGAGCGCGCTTCTCTTCCTCTACCGCGAAGTCCTCGGGAGGCCCGTCGAGTCCCTCGGCGCCGTAGTCCGCGCGAAACGCCCGGAGCGCCTGCCCGTCGTCCTCACGCGGGACGAGGTGAGGGCCGTCCTCGCGCGGCTCGACGGGACGCCCCTTCTCGTCGCGACGCTCCTCTACGGCACCGGCGTGCGCCTCATGGAGTGCCTGCGGCTGCGAGTGAAGGACGTCGACTTCGCGCTCAACCAGATCCTCGTGCGCGACGGCAAGGGCATGAAGGACCGACTTACCATGCTTCCCGTCGCCCTCCGGCAGCCGCTCCAGCGCCACCTGGTGGCCGTCAAAGCCCTCCACGAGGCCGACCTCCGCGAGGGCTTCGGCAGCGTCTATCTGCCCGACGCCCTCGCGCGGAAGTATCCGGCCGCGGCCAAGTGGTGGGGCTGGCAGTGGATTTTCCCCGCCGCGTCGCGCAGCGCCGACCCGCGAGCGGGCGCAGGCTCTCCCCTGCGCCGCCACCATCTGGGCGAAACGCTCGTCCAACGCGCCGTCCAGCGCGCCGTGCGCGAGGCCCGCCTCGGAAAGCCCGCAAGCTGCCACACCCTGCGGCATTCCTTCGCCACGCACCTCCTCGAGAGCGGCTCGGACATCCGCACCATCCAGGAGCTGCTCGGCCACCGCGACGTTGCCACCACCATGATCTATACACACGTCCTGAACCGCGGCGGCCTCGGCGTCACCAGCCCGCTGGACCGGATGTGAGCTCCTCTTCGGGCGTGGTCGGTTCGTGCCTCAAGCCGGGCCGCAAGGGCACGCGAAAGCTCCTCCGCGAGTTCGGCCCCCGACTCGTTTGCGTCCGCTACCGCTATGATGAGAGAAAGCGCACGAGGATGAAAACCGTGGAGCTCGTCGTCGAGGAAGTGCCGTGGATTCCCGGCTCCGCGCGGCGCGTCTTCGTCGACGTGAAATACGGGGAGGTTCGGCTCAGGGCGGCGATGCGAAACGCCGGCGGCAGGTGGTCGCCAGAGAAGAGATTGTGGGAGATCCGCTACGACCGCGCCGTCAAACTCGGACTCTCCCGGCGGATCCGAATCGACGCGTCGAGCCTCGAAACCACCACCAGAAAGCTCCCATCTGCGGAAACCGAAGAGCACCCACCTGCGGAAACCTCCCCCGGGACTCCGTCATGAAGCTTCCGCACGTACAAACCCGTCCTGCAGCCGAATACTAGTTAGCCAGCCGAAACAGAAATGAGCTGCGTTCTTCGTGTCGCCGGCTCGAAGTCAGCCGTCCGCAAGTTTGCGGCCCGCACTTCGCTGCCCGTCTGTCGCGTCTTCATCGCCGGCGAACCAATCTGGCCCGGCAGCAACCGTCTGACCCGCGTCACCGGCCTCAACATTTCGGTCAGCGACGCTCCGGGGTCCGACCTACCCGCGCAGGTTAAGGAAACTCTCGTCTTCTTCAGGAAACATGCACGCGAGCTTCGTCGTATAAGTGCGGCCTTTCCGCGCAGCTCGCCTGAGCTCGACTTCAGTATCTGGGTCACGGCTCCACCAGAAACGTACACCCACTCCTACCGGCTGCCTCCGCAACTCCTCAAGCTCGCTGGGGCGTACGGCTTCACGGCTCGCCTGTCTCTTTACCCCACCGATATTGCGGCCGTCTAACCCCTCGTATCTGGACTCCTCCCCTCCGTCAAACACGGGCGGTCTCTAATCTTCTCCTTTTAAGAGAACACAAGCTCTCGGTCGTCGGGGTGCTTGCCGCGTTTGAACGGGCTCGATGGTGATGAGCGGGGGTCGCGACGGCACTCGTATCTACGGCCTTTGAAGTTGGAGCCGGCATGGGCTCCGGGCCAGGATGAAAATCCGCACACGGGGAGCCAATCGCTGAACAACGGCCTCTTGGGGCCAGCGGGGTTATCGGCTTTCCCCCGTGTCGGTCGGACCGAGCTCATCTGTCGCATCTTTCGCGTTCTTGGGCGGGAGGACTCTGACGGACTCCTTTCGTTTGTGGCTTTCAGGCGGGAACGTTTTGTGGTGCGAGCGGGATCGGATGGAAGGGAACGCCTCGCGTCGAGACGGCCCAGACGATTCGCGCGAGCTTATTCGCCACGGCGACGGAGGCGCGGTTTCGCCCGCGCCTTCTCTCGACGTTTAGCGCCCACTCCTGCAGCCGATGCGGTTTCTTTGTGCGGTGTGCCCAGAGCAGCACCGACCGTGCCCCGCCGATGAGAAGCGTCCTGAGGTACGTGTCGCCCCTCTTGCTGATCGCACCGAGCTGCCGCCTCGCGCCACTGGAGTGTTCCTTCGGTGTCAGGCCGAGCGAACTCGCAAAGCGGCGACCGGATGGAAACCGCGAGAACTCGCCCACCA
>CALAQS010000222.1 GCA_937888435.1 uncultured Acidobacteriota bacterium | reverse complement strand
CCATGGAGAAGGCAATCAAGCCTCATCCGTCGATCCTGACGTTCGCGTCGTCGGCGGGTTGAGCCTGCAAGCTGGGTCAGTCTGACCTGGTGAAGCTGCTGGGTGCGCTGCCGCGGGCTCACGACCCGCGTGCTCTCGTCGGATACGACTCGTCCGACGACGCTGCCGTGTTCCGCCTCGGCGCCTCCGACGACCCCGACCCCGAGACGCTGCTCGCCACGACGGACTTCTTCACGCCGGTCGTGGATTCTCCGTTCGACTTCGGGCGCATCGCGGCGGCGAACGCTCTCTCGGACATCTATGCGATGGGAGGCGAGGCGCTGTTCGCGCTCAACCTCGTGGGCTTTCCGGTGAAGGCGCTCCCGCTCGAGGTGCTCGGCGAGATCCTCCGCGGCGGCGCCGAGGTGGCGCGCGACGCCGGAGTCCCCGTCCTCGGAGGGCACTCCACCGATTTCGACGTGCCGGTCTACGGCATGGCGGTCACGGGCCGCGTGCGCCTTTCCCGCCTGCGCCGCAACGTGGGTGCGAGGGCGGGAGACGCTCTCGTCCTCACGAAAGCGGTCGGAACGGGAATCCTGACGTCGGCGCTGAGGGCCCAGGTCCTCAGGGAAAGCTCGTTCTTCTCCACACTCAAGAAGAGCTCCGGGCCGTCGGAGGAAGAGGAGCGCGCCGCGATCGCCTCGATGACGCGGCTGAACCGCTCGGCCGCGCGCACGGCCGACGCCTTCACGATCTCGGCCTCCACGGACGTGACGGGCTACGGGCTTCTCGGTCACCTCAAGGAGATGCTCGGCTCGGGCGGCGTCTCGGCCGAGGTCTCGGTCTCCGCCGTTCCCGTCCTGCCCGGCGCGCGCCGGCTCGCGGCGGCCGGGGTCGCGCCCGACGGCAGCCGCCGCAATCTCGCCGCGGCGCGGCCCGTACTCGAGATCGCGCCGGGCGTCTCCGAGACCGACCTTCTCCTTCTCGCCGACGCGCAGACGTCGGGCGGCCTGCTCTTCGCGGTGCCGGCCCCCTTCGCCTTCGCGCTCGTCGCGTCCCTCCACGCAAGCGGGGACGCGGCGGCGGCCGTCGTGGGGCGCTTCCTCCCGGCCACCGCCGTTCGCGCCGGAAACCTCCGCGTCGTACCCTGAGCACCGAGAACCAAGAGCAGGAGGTCGCCATGTCCGAGGACACGATTAACGAGGAGCACTGGGAAGGCGTCGCGCCCGCCGCGAACGAGTCGGAGGCGGCGCTCGTCGCGGGGTTTCTTCAGAGCCGGGGAATCCCGGCGCGCGTCGTGGACCGGAGCTTCCATCAGACGCCGACAGAAAGCGAAGATCTCTCCCCGATCGAGGTCGCGGTACCCGCGGCGCGGGCGGGCGAAGCCCGGGCCGAGCTCGCGAAGCGCGAGAGGGCGTTCGCGAAGGACCCGGGCACCCCTTCCGATCTGCAAACGGACGAGGGGCCGCGGGACGTTCCGCCCGAGGGCGAGGGAGGGCCGGGAGACGTTGGGTAGAATCCCCGTGGAGCTCGTCGACGTTTGAGCCCTGAACAGATCGGCCGGTACGTCATCCTGCGCACGCTTGGCCGCGGCGCCATGGGCGTCGTCTACCTGGCCCGCGACCCCCAGATCGAGCGCGAGCTCGCCCTGAAGACCATCCGGTTCGACACGGGCGAGAAAAGCTTCGGCGTCGACGAGGCGAAAGCGCGGTTCCTGAAGGAGGCACGCATCTCGGGGCGTCTCCAGCACCCGCACATCGTGACGGTCTTCGACGTGGGCGAGGATCAGGGCACGCTCTTCCTCGCCATGGAGCTCGTGCAGGGCGGAAGCTTCGCGCAACGGCTTTCCGACGCCGCGGGCTTTCCGTTGCGCGACCGCATCCGCGTCGTCGCCGAGGTGGCCGAGGCGCTGGCGCACGCGCACGAGCGCGGGGTCCTTCACCGCGACGTGAAGCCCGCGAACATCCTCCTCTCGCCGACGCTCTCGGCGAAAGTCACGGACTTCGGGATCGGCAAGCTTCTGACCGGCGACACGGACCTCACGTCGACCGGCCAGATGGTGGGCTCGCCCGCCTACATGTCTCCCGAGCAGATCAAGGGCGAGAAGCTGGACGCGAGAACCGACATTTTTTCCCTCGGCATCGTCCTCTATCAGGCGCTCACTCTGCGCAAGCCCTTCCCGGCCGACACCCTCACGACGCTCGTCTACCAGATCCTTCACGAGGAGCCGATGGATCCAGGGTTGGTGACGAACGAAGTGCCCGAGGGCATGAAAGACATCATCAGGAAGTGTCTCGCGAAGGATCGCGCGAACCGCTATTCCGACGCGGGAGAGCTGGCCGACGACCTGCGCGAGATTCTGGGCTTCTCGCCGGTCGGCTCCACCGCGGGCCTTTCGGAGAGCAAGGTCAAGCGCGTGCGGTCCTCGCCGGGCGCACCCCCGCCGGTAGCGCCTCTCGCGGTGCCGGCGACTCCCGCCTCGATGGCGCCCACGGCGGCGGTCAGGGTTTCGCCGCCCGTCGGGAGTCTGCCGGAGGACGCGGGCTCCACCGCGGTTCCTGCCCCGCCGCCGATGCCGGCCGCCGCCACACCCGTCGCGGACTCGGAATCGCCCACGATCACGACCGGCCGCCGGATGGGCGAGGTGATGGCGAAAGGCGCCGGCGCCGCGGCGCCGCCCCCCACCCTGACAAAGAAAAGGATCTCGCCTTTCGTTCTGGGGGGCGGCCTTCTCGCGATCGCCGTCGTCGTGCTCGCCGTGCTCGCGCTCTCGAAAAAGAGTGAAAAAGAGGTCGGCGAGCTTCCGCCCGTTCCGACCTCGTTGCCCGCCGCTTCCGTCCCGGCACCGCTTCCGACCCAGCCGCCGCCGGTCTCGAAGGCGCCCGGCGCGAGCGGTGCTTCGACCGCCGGGCCGGCGGTGGCGGTCGTCGAGACGCCGGCCCGCGACGCTTCGCCGACCGTCGCGCCCACGAAGAAAGCCCGCGTCAAGCCCACGGCCGAGCCCGAGGCAGCGACCGCGGCGGCCGCCGTTCCCACGGCGCCGAAAGCGCCCGCGCAGAAGCCCGCCGACCTCACGGTCACGGTCCGCCGGTTTCTCAGGATCGACGTCTCGCCGAGCCAGGCTCGCGTCTATCTCGACGGGCGGTACATCGGCATCTCCGACGACTGGGACGATGGGGGCGGCGGTTCGCTCCTCGCGTTCAACCTCGAGGGCACCCACCGGGTTCGCCTGTGCGCGCCGGACTATCGCGACCTGCGCGTGGACCTCATCGTGCGATCGACGGCCACGGACGACAAGGTGACGATCGACCGTAAGCTCGAAAAGGGGACGCCCGACGGCCCCACGGGCCCCGCCTGGCTCTCCGAGGGAAAGCTCAAGCGCCCGAACTACAGAACCGTGCGCGACGCCGTTTTCAACGTCGAGCCGCCCGAGGCGCTCGTCTCGGTGAACGGGCGCGAGGTGGGACCCGCGTCGAAGTTCGCGAAGGAAGACCTTCAGTTCGCGGACATGGCGGTTTACGAGGTTCTCTTGACCGCGCCCGGATACCAGTCGAAGTCGCTGCGAATTCTCGTGGGCCCCGCGGCCGGAGAGGTTCGCGCGAACATCAAGGAAAAGCTCAAGAAGATGTAAGCGGGGTCAGCTCGGGCCCGCCAGGATGCGAAAGCCCGCGGCCTTCTTGATCGCCTCTTCGAGCCGCCGCGTCAGGATCAGCGCGACGCCGGCGAGAAGCGCGGCGCCCTCGGGCGCGCCCGAAGCCAGATGCTCGCGGAACACCGCGCGCGTCAGGACGTAGACGACGGCGGGGCCGCCGTGCGCGTAGACGTCGGCCGACCGCGGCGCGTCGTCCACGAGCGCCATCTCACCCGCGATCTCGCCGCGCCCGAGGATCGCGAGGGCTTCTTCTCCCCCCGCGATCTCGAGCGAAACGCGGAGCCTCCCCTCGGCGACGAGAAACGCCTCTTCCCCCCGCTCGCCCGCCAAGAGAAGAGCGGCGCCCGGAAGGACGGTGCGCGCGACGAGGCCGAGCGCGGGCAGGAGCGCCGGGTCGAGGCCCGCCGTCTCGAACAGGTCGCTCGCGCGTGCCGGGTCGATAGGGCCCTCCTCGATCGTGCCGGTCTTCGCCGCGCGTGAGTGAGGAGCAGGCGCCGAGATTCCGTCGAAGAAGCCGGCGAGGGCGGCGTTCGTCTCGCGGAGCGCGACCGTGAGGCTCACCAGCGCGAGCCTGCGGAAGGCGCCGCCCAAAGGGCCCGGGTCGAAGAGAAGCGCGCGAGCCTCGTCCGCGGGAAACCACGCGGCCACGCTGCCGGGCTCGGGCGCGACGCGCGCCACGCCCGGCGAACCGCCGAACGGCACGCGCAGGTCGAGAAGCACGGGCGCCGCGAGGTGGGCGACGGGATGCGGCCCGAACGGGGTCTCGGCGAGCAGCGTCGCACGGCCCGCGAGAAAGAGGTGAAGCGAGCCCGCCGCCGTGTCGCGGAGCTCGTCTCCCGCCGCGAAACGCCTCCGCGGCCGCGCGCCGGCGAGGGTGGCGGCGTCGCTTTCGAGAGGCCGGACCATCGAGGGATTATCGCCGCGTCCCGATGCATCCGTTCTGTTGACGGGGCGGGGAGGCTACCGTATCGTCCCGCGCGGCGATGACTACCCCCCCCTCGTCGCTCAAGCGCACGCCCCTTTGGGAGAGACACCGGGCTCTCGGCGGAAAGATGGTGCCGTTCGGCGGGTGGGACATGCCCGTCGAGTATTCCGGTCTCGCTGACGAGCACCGCGCCGTGCGAACGCACGCCGGCCTCTTCGACGTGTCGCACATGGGCGAGATTCGGGTGCGCGGGCCGAAAGCGCTCGAGACGGTGCAGCGCCTCACGTGCAACGACGTCGCGGCGCTCGACGACGGCAAGGCCCAGTACTCGGCCTTCCTCACCGAGCAGGGCACGTTCGTCGACGACCTTCTCACGTATCGGATCGCTCCGGACGACTACCTCCTCGTCGTGAACGCGTCGAACACGCCGAAGGACGTCGCGTGGGCGAAGCGGCAGGAGTCACCGGGCGCGGCGGTCGAGGACGAGTCGGCGATCTGGGCGCAGCTCTCGCTCCAGGGGCCCCTCGCCGAGCGCGTCCTCCAGCCGTTGACGGACGTGAAGCTCGCGGACCTGGGCTACTACCGCTTCGTGACGGGACACGTCGCGGGCGTGACCGCGCTCGTCTCGCGCACGGGCTACACCGGAGAGGACGGCTTCGAGGTCTACCTGCATCCCAACCGAGCGGGCGACGTCTGGGATGCGATCCTCGAGGCGGGCCGGCCTCACGGCGTCATTCCCGCGGGGCTCGGAGCGCGCGACACGCTGCGCCTCGAGGCCACGCTCGCGCTCTACGGCAACGACATCGACGACACGACGACGCCGTGGGAGGCGAATCTCGGCTGGATCGTGAAGATGAAAAAGGGCGACTTCACCGGTCGCGACGCGCTCGCGAAGCAGAAAGAGGCGGGCATCACGCGCCGCCTCGTGGGCTTCGAGGTGACCGGGCGCGGCATCGCGCGGCACGGGTTTCCGGTTTCGGTCGACGCCGGCTCGGGCCCCGTCGGCGTCGTGACGTCAGGGACGCAGACGCCCACCGTGGGCAAACCCATCGGCCTCGCGTACGTTCCGGCCGGCCGCGCCACACCCGGCACGCCGCTCGCGATCGACGTGCGCGGGCGCTCCGTGGCGGCGCGCGTCGTGCCCACCCCGTTCTACAAGCGCAAGACCTGAGGCCTTCAGGAGAGGAACATGAGCGTTTACCCGGACGACCGCCGCTATTCCCGGAGCCACGAGTGGATCCGCGTCGATGGCGACGTGGGGACAATCGGGATCAGCGACCACGCGCAGAAAGAGCTCGGGGAGGTCGTGTTCGTCGACATGCCCGAGGTGGGCGAGATCTTCGACGCGGGTCAGGAATTCGGCACGATCGAATCCGTGAAAGCCGTGTCCGAGCTTTTCCTGCCCGTCGCGGGCGAGGTCATCGAGCTGAACAGAGTCCTCGCCGACGAGCCCGGGGCCGTGAACGAGGACCCGCACGGCGACGGGTGGCTCGTGAAGATCAAGCTCTCGTCGGACGCCGAGATGGATTCGCTCCTCACCGCGGCCGATTACGAGAAGTTCGTGGAAGAGGAAGCCAAAGCCTGACCGGGAGCGGAACATCCGGCGCCCCGGCCTTCGGCGTAACGGGTGCCGGGGAGGACACGACCAGATGCGCTACATCCCGAACAGCCCGGCCGAGCGGGAATCCCTTCTCGCGGCAGTCGGCGCGGCGTCGATCGACGAGCTTTTCGCGACGGTGCCGCGCGCCGTTTACCGGACGGAACCGCCCGACCTTCCGCCCCCGGCTTCCGAGATCGAAGTGCGGCGGGACCTGGGCCGGGTCGCGGCGAAGAACGCGCACCTCGGAGACTGGACGTCCTTTCTGGGCGCGGGCCTGTACAGCCATCACGCGCCCGCCTTCGTCTCGCAGCTCCTCCTGCGCGGCGAGTTCCTGACGTCGTACACACCGTACCAGGCCGAAGTCTCGCAGGGGACGCTCACGGCGATCTGGGAGTTCCAGACGCACATCGCGCTTCTCACGGGGATGGACGTCGCGAACGCCTCGATGTACGAGGGCGCGTCGGCTTTCGTCGAGGCCGTGCTCATGGCCGAGCGCCTCACGAAGAGGAAGACGAAGGTCGTCGTCTCCGCCGGCGTGCATCCCGAATACAGGCAGTGCCTCCGCACGTATCTCGTGAACTTCCCGTTCACGATCGTCGAGGTCCCGCTCGGAGTGGACGGCACGACGGATGCCGGGGCGCTCGCGGCCGCCGTCGACGACGCGACGTTCGCGGTCTGCGTGCAGTCTCCGAACGTGTTCGGGGTCGTCGAGGGCTGGCGGGCCGCGGCCGACGCGGCCCATACGCACGACGCGCTCGCGATCGCCGTCGTGAACGAGATGTTCTCGCTCGCGGTCCTCGAGCCGCCCGGAGCCGCGGGGATCGACATCGCGTGCGGCGAGGCCGCCTCGTTCGGCCTCGCGCCCTCGTTCGGCGGGCCGCTCGTGGGATTTCTCGCGTGCCGCGACGCCGGGAAGCGCCAGATTCCCGGGCGCCTCGCCGGACGCACGACGGACGCGGACGGCAGAGCCGGCTTCTGCCTGACGCTCGCAACGCGCGAGCAGCACATCCGGCGCGAGAGGGCCACGTCGAACATCTGCACGAATCAGGGGCTGTTCGCGCTCGCGGCTACGATGACGCTCTCCGTGCTCGGCAAGAAGGGCCTCAGGGAGACGGCCGTCCAGTGCCTCTCGAAGGCCGAGTACCTGAAGGCCTCCGTCAAGGCGCTTCCCGGCCCGTTCTCCGTCGCCTTCACCGGAAAGACGTTCAACGAGTTCGCCCTGCGCTGCGGCGTCCCGGTGGCCGAGGTCCTGCGCCGCGCCGAGGCGAAAAAGATCCTCGCGGGCGTCCCGTACGCGCGGCTCGAGCCCGCGGCGACTGCGTACCGGGATCTCCTCCTCGTCGCGGTGACGGAGCGGACGCCGCGCAGCGGGCTCGATGCCCTCCTCGACACCCTGAGGTCCTTTTGATGAGCGATCACGGCACCCTCACCTCCCCGGAGCCACTCGTGCGCGCCGACGCCCGCCTCGACCGGCGGCGGCGCTTCGGCTCGCTCTTCGACGCCCCCCGCGCGGGGCGCGTCGGCGTCCTCTTCCCGCCGCTCGACGTGCCCGAGGCCGATCCGGCCGCGCTTTACGGAAAAGAGCATCGCCCGGGAGTCGAGGGTGAAGTGGAAGCCTCCGAAGTCGACGTCGTGAGGCATTTCACGCGCCTCTCGCAGATGAACTTCGCGATCGACACGGCGCTCTACTCGCTCGGCTCGTGCACGATGAAGCACAACCCGAGGCTCAACGAGGAGATCGCGCGCCTCCCCGGCTTCAACGACACGCACCCCTACGCGCCCGAGCACCTCTCGCAAGGCAATCTCGAGCTCCTCTTCCGGCTCGAGGAGGCGCTGAAGGTGCTCACCGGGTTCTCGCGCGTCACCCTCCAGCCGTCGGCCGGCGCGAACGGCGAGCTCACGGGCGCCCTCATGATCCGCGCCGCGCACGTGAAGGCGGGCAACGCGCGCAAGCACGTCCTCGTGCCCGACTCCGCGCACGGCACGAACCCCGCGACCGCGCATTTCGCCGGCTACTCCGTCGTCGAGCTCGGGTCGTCGCGGCGCGGGACCGTCGAGCTTTCCGAGCTCGAGGCGAAGCTGACGGACGACGTCGCGGCGCTCATGATCACCGTGCCGAACACGCTCGGCGTCTTCGAGGAACGCATCCTCGACGTCGCGAAGCTGGTCCACGCCAAAGGCGCGTATCTCTACCTCGACGGCGCGAACTTCAACGCGTTCGTGGGCAAGGTGCGTCCCGCCGACATGGGCGTGGACGTCATGCACATGAACCTGCACAAGACGTTCTCGACCCCGCACGGCGGCGGCGGCCCCGGAGCGGGGCCCGTCGGCGTGGGCGCGTCTCTCGTGCCTTTCCTGCCCGTGCCGACGGTCGAACGGGCGGGGGAGGGGTTCCGGCTGGATTACGACCGGCCCGACTCGATCGGGAAGATGCGTGCGTTTTACGGGAACTTCGGGGTCCTCGTGCGCGCGCTGACGTACATCCTGTCCTACGGGAATTCGATCCACGAGGTGGCGGAGAACGCCGTCCTGAACGCGAACTACCTGCGCAAGCGGCTCGAGCCCTTCTACCACCTGAAGTACGACGCGCCGAGCTACCACGAGATCGTCTTCTCGGACCACCGCCAGGCGGCGATGGGCGTGCACAACATCGACATCGCCAAGCGCCTCATGGATTTCGGCTTCCACCCGCCCACGATGTCGTTTCCGCTCATCGTGCCGGGCGCGCTCATGATCGAGCCGACCGAGTCCGAGGGAAAGGACGAGCTCGACGCGTTCGCGGACGCGATGATCGCGATCGCGAAGGAGTGCGAGACGTCGCCCGGGATCGTGACGTCCGCGCCGCACACGACGCCCGTCGGCCGGCTCGACGAGGCGGG
>CALAQS010000221.1 GCA_937888435.1 uncultured Acidobacteriota bacterium | reverse complement strand
GGCTCGACTCGGACCCGCTCGTCTTCGCGCACCGCTATGCCGATCCGGCGGATCGCGAGGTCGTGGCTTTCGTTTCAGCCTCGCTCGCCTTCGGGCGCGTCGCGTCCATTCAGGCTTCGGTCGCGCGCGTTCTCGCGGTTCTCGGACCAAGACCAGCGGATTCCCTCGACTCGTGGAACGAGCGCCCGATCACGGGTCTTGCGCGGTTCGTCCACCGGTGGGTCACGGGGGTGGACGTCGAGGAGCTTCTCCGAATGGTGAAGAGGGCGAGGCGCGCGAACGGCTCTCTAGGCGCGCTTTTCGCGGCGGGAGACGATCGCTCCGCCAGCGACGACTACGCCGCCGCTCTCTCTTCCTTTCATAGAAATCTTCACGCCCTATCCCCTCGCTTCACCAAGCCCTCGCGGGGGCTGAAGTTCCTCCTCCCGGCGCCCGAGAGCGGCTCGGCTTGCAAGCGCTCCCACCTCTTCCTGCGCTGGATGATCCGGACGGAGGGCTTCGACCTCGGCCTCTGGACGGGCGGGCGCTTCACGCCCGTGCGCCTGCTCCTCCCGATGGACACGCACGTCCACCGTATCGCGCGCACCCTCGGCCTCACGCGCCGACCCACTGCTGACCTCGCGGCGGCGCGCGAGGCGACGGGCTGGCTGCGCCGCCTCAAGCCGGAAGACCCCGTCGCCTATGACTGGCCGCTCTCGCGCCTCGGCATCCTCGGCCTACCCATGACGCTGCCGGCGGCTCGCGCATGAAGGATTCGCAGCGCCTCCTCGTCGTCCTCACGGCCGCGGCCCTCGTCGCTGCGGCGCTCGGCTACCTCGCGAAAGACGCGTTGCTCCCGCCCGCCGCGCCCCGTCCCGCCGCCTTGTCCACAGTGGCGACGGCGCCCGCGGGATCTCTCGTCGTCCTTGCGCGCGACGGCGCGCGGCGCGACCTCGCGTCGAAAACGGGCAAAGGGCTGATCCTGCATTTCTGGGCCACGTGGTGCCCGCCGTGCCGCGAGGAGATGCCCGAGCTCGTGAAGTTCGTCGGGGACACGAAGAGCGACGCGAACGTCGAGTTCCTCTCGGTCTCGACGGACGAGGACTGGAAGACCGTGGACACGTGGCTGAAGGAGCACGGGATCTCGGGCCTGCCCGTCGCTCTGGATCCCCGGGGGGCGACGGCGCACCTCTACGGGACGGACGCCTATCCCGAGACGTGGTTCGTCGCGCCGTCCGGCGAGATCGTCCAGCACGCCGTGGGCATGATGGACTGGAGCTCCCCGAAGTTCCGGGCGTTCGCGGCGGAGTTCAGCCGCGCGTCTGGCGCGCAGAAGGCCAACTAATCAGTTCGATGCGTCGAGGAGGGAGAGCGTGACGTCCGCCTTCGCGGCGCCCGAAGAGGCGACGGCCACCGGCTGCGACTTCTCACCGAAGAGCTCGTGCCACGTCCTGAGGCGGTAGGCGCCGGACGGGACGAGAGGGAATGAGAAGCGGCCTTCCGCGTCGGTGACGGCCGCGTAGGGAGTGTCCGCCACGAAGAGCCACGCCGTCATCCACGTGTGGACGTCGCACTTGAGGCGCACGACGCCCGGCTCGGAGAAGGTCTCGGTGAAGGTCTGCCCCCTGACCGGGAGCGCCCGGTTGAAGATCTGAGCGGCGCCTGCCGTCGTCGCGTGGACGTTGTGGAGCACGGGGTCCGAATTTCCGATGACGACCGGCGCGCCCTTCGACACGACCTGCACGTAGGGCGTGAACAGGCAGTTTTTCTGGTCGAGGTGAAACGGCCCCTTCGGAAGCGCGCCGCCTTTCGCGCCTTCGAGCCACACGA
>CALAQS010000220.1 GCA_937888435.1 uncultured Acidobacteriota bacterium | reverse complement strand
GAAGCGCGAGGCCGCGCACGCCCGGACCGGCGATGCGGTAGTCGACCTCGTGAAAAAGCGGGATCAGAACCCCGCTCTCGAGGAGAAGGCTCTCGATCTTCCGGTAGAGGCTCTCGCGGACCGCGGAGCGGCTCTCCATGCGGGCTTCCTCGGCGAGCCGGTCCGTCTCGGGCGACGAGAAGACCGTCTTCATGTGACCCCCGGCCGAATGGAAGAGGGCGAACGTGAAGTCGTCGGGGTCTTCGTAGTCCGCCATCCAGCGGCCGATCAGGAGATCGGCGTTTTGGCGCGTCTGCGCGTCGAGGTAAGCCTTCATGTCGGTCGTCGTGATCTGTACGTCGACGCCGATCTCCTTCCAGACCGCGAAGAGAGCGGCGGTGAGCGCCTTGTAGCGGTCCTGCAGGATGGGGTGGACGGCCGCGGTCAGGGTGATGGGCGGCGTCAGTCCCGCCTCTTTCAAGAGAGCGAGCGCCTCGTCCCGGGGCATCAGCTGGCGGCGCCGGCCCGCATCGTGTCCGAGGATGCCCGGCGGCAGGCTCCCGGTGGCCGGGACGGCGAACCGCCCGAGCGCGGCCCACACGAAGTCCTGGCTGCGCGTCACGCCGGCGAGCGCGCGCCGGAGGGCGACGTTCCCGCCGAGGGCGCTCTTCGGGTTGAAGAGCGCGAAGTACGTGCCCTTCTTCGGCGTCTCGACGAGACCCGCGCGAAGGCGCGGCTCCCTGAGGATCCCTTCGAGGTCCTGCGGTGAGAGATCGCGCGCGAGCTCGATCTCTCCAGCGCGCAGCCCCGAGCCGATCGCCGACGCGCTCATCCCGGTCCGGAACTCGATCGCGTCGAGACGCGCCGGCTCCTTCCAATGGTGCGGGTTGCGCTCGAGGACGACGCGGTCCGCCGTCCGGCGCACCACGACGAACGGGCCCGTGCCGATCGCCGTCCCCGCGTCGCCCTCGCCGGGCACGATCCTGACGATCGCCGTCAGGCCGTCCGGGAGGAGAGCGGGGAAGATCGGGAGCGGCTCGACGAACTCAAACTCCAGCCTGTCGTCCGAGACGGCCCGGATGCCGGCGACGTCCGCGGCCTCGTTGTTTCGGTGAGCCACCGCCCCGCGGACCGCGGCGAGGGCGGCGGGAATGCCGTCCGGCCGGACGCGGATCGCGCGCTCGAGCGAGGCCTTCGCCGCGGCGGCCGTGAGCGGCGAGCCGTCCGAAAAGCGGACGCCGTGCCGCAGCCGCAGCCGGGCGGAGCGGCCTCCGTCGTCCAGGGACCATTCGTCGCAGAGTGCGGGCACGAGCTGGCCGTCGGCGTCGGTCGTGAGGAGAGTCTCGAAAACCGTGGAGAGGACCTCCGTTTCTTCCACGATGTGCCCCACCGCGGGCTCTTTCGCGGCGACCGGGTTCGTCATGGCGACGACGAGCCTTCCGCCGGACGAGATGACCTCCCCTCCGAGCTTTGTCTCGCCGCCGAGCCGTTCGAGCTGCGCGCCGTAGGCGGCGGCGCGCGCGTAGTCGCCGCGCAGGTTCGCGACCGTCACGGCGAGAGAGAGCAGCTTCGGCAGGTGAGCCGTGTCCTGCGCCGCCGCCGCCGCCTCGATGCCGCGCTCCACGAGCCGCCGCGCCTCGTCCACCTTCCGGGCGTTCCACGCCGTGTCGGCGGCGAACAGGATCGCTTCGATGGCGCGCGCCGGCTGTTTCTCGCGTTCGAAGATCTTTCCGGACGCCTCGGCTTCGCGGAGCGCGGCGTCCGCGTGACCCAACATGCGCGAAGCCTGTGCGAGAAGGAAACGCGCGTCGCCCTCCAGCGCCTTTTCGCCTTCCCATTCCTCGTCCCCGAGGTAATCGAGCGCGGTCTTCGCGACGCGCGCCGCTTCTTCCGGGCTGAACGCGTCGAGGGATTTCTTCGCGAGCTTCAGGCTGTAGTCCACGGCCTTCTCGGGCACGTCGCCCTCGGAAAAGTGGTGGACGAGCTCGGGGTACACGCGGTCGAGACGTCCCTGGTGCCGTTTTTCGAGGAGGTCCGCGTACGCGCGGTGGAGCGTGCGGCGCTTCCGGCGCGAAAGGGCGCCGTAGAGGACGTCGCGCACGATGCCGCTCGCGAACGCGAGCCGGTCGCCGC
>CALAQS010000219.1 GCA_937888435.1 uncultured Acidobacteriota bacterium | reverse complement strand
GGCCTCGCGAAGGGGCGCGGCGCGCCCGCCGGCCGGTCGTCGTGCAGGACCATCTCGTTCGGCGGAACGGCGCCTTTGTAGGCGTAGCCCTTCGGTCCGATCTCGGCGATCCACGGCGGCTCCTCGGCCTTCGCGGGGAAGGGCTCGTCGTGGACGTGAATCGGAAGCGATTCGCGGTTGTCGTACGGATGCGTCCTCCGGTAGTCGGCAAGGACGGCGCGCGACCCTTCGTCATCCTTGAAGAAGAGGTACCACTTCTCTTCGGCGGCCGCCTCCTGCGCCCGGCCGAGCGCCTTCAGGCACAGCATCGCGTTGTAGTGCGCCGCGAGATCCTCCGGGTCGATCGCGAGGACGGCGTCGATAGGCGGGAGCGCCTCGGCGTACCGGCCCGCCAGATAGAGGACGCGGGCCTTCTGGTTCAGGACGAACCGGTCCTTCGGGAACTTGACGAGAACGCGGTCGAGGTCGGCGAGCGCGTCGTCGAGGCGCCCCTCTTCCTTGGACACGAGCGACCGGAAGACCTGCGTCTTCCCCCAGTTCGGCCGTCTCTTCTCGGATTCCGCGAGCGCGGCCTTGGCGGCGGGGAGATCGCCCTCTTGCAGCTTCGCGCGCGCGAGGTTGAGCGGACCGTCCGGCTTGTCGTTCGCGATTTCGGCCACCCTCGTGAAGGCCGCGGAGGCGCCACGAAGGTCGCCCTGCAGAAACAGGCCGATGCCGTAATCGTTCCAGCGGAACCACTGCCTTTCGGGCCAGTCCGGGTTGCCGCGCTTGACGTCCCTGGCGAGCGTCCCGGCGGGGGTGGGTGACACAGGCAAGTTCACGGTGTCGGACGAGATGCGCGTGATCGGGATCTCCGGCGCGTTCTCTCCGCCCACGAAGATCGAGTAGTCGCGCGAGAACTTGCGGTAGTTGAGAGCGGCAGAAAGGGTCACGGACCCCTTCGCGTCCTTCGGCACCGTGAAACGGTAGTGAACCGCGCGGGCGGCTCCGGGCGGAATGAAGTTGTTGAAGAGCGGGACGTGGATGTCCTGCGGCTGGCGGCGGTCCATGGCCGAGCCGTCGTGCGCGATCACGAGCTGGGCGAGCTTGTCGGCGGCCGGGTCGAGGCGGCCGGCCGCGTCCAGCGTGCCGGAGGCCATCAACGGGCGCGACCCGTCGTCTGCGTGGAACTCGACCCACGTCTCGTTGCTGTCGGACGTCCCGTTCGTGTACGGGTGCCCGAGCGTCCGGGTACGAACGACCACCTCGACGTCGACGGTCTCGCCGGGCTTCAACGCCGGCAGGGCGGGGCCGAGCGGGACGATCTCGCGGCCGCGGCGGATGCCGAAGATGTCGATCGAGAGCGAGCCGACGAGGATCTTCTTGCGGATGTCGTCGATCGTCTGCTGGTCGTTCCGAATGGCCGGGAGCGCCGTGTTCGCCGCCGGGAAGAGGTGGTCGTGCAGCTTGCCGTCGCGGTTGCCGAACTCCGTCGAATCGATGAGCGGGAGGTGGCAGTCGCGGCAGGCCTTCGGCTTCGGCGGGTCGTAGAAGGAGCGGACGGCGACGCCCGAGACGCCCGAGTCGAACCAGCTGTCGTAGTGGTTCTGGCCGCGCATCCAGTGGTAGTCGTTCAGGGGCAGGAGGAGTCCGACCTTGTGGCACGTGGCGCAGAACTCCGGCGTCCGCATGAACGGCTTCATGAAGGTCTGGCGGTGGAGGGAGGGCTCCATGCGGATGAGGAGCTTGTTGACCTCCTTGAGCGCCTTGCTCTTCGTGAACGCGAAGGGGTACTGCTTGCTTTCCTCCACGACGTAGCCGCCGTTGCCGCGCACGTCCTTCACCTCGGCAATCGAATGGCACGCCATGCAGGTGAGGCCCTGCTGCGCCTCGAACTGGTCGTACGAGAAGGACGCCATCGTGGCCTTGCCCATCTGACCCGTGAAGAGGACGACGGGATCGTGGCATCCGGCGCACCACTTCGTCTTCTCGCGGCCGACGCGGTCGGCTACCAGCTCGACCGCACGTCGGTAGAAGGGGTTGTTGAACGACGAGAAGCGGTGCGCGGACTTCTCCCAGCGCTTGTAGGAATCCGGGTGACACTCCTGGCAGTACTGGTTCGCGGCCAGCTTCTTTCCGTCGAGGAGGCCCTGGTCGAACGTCTCGGCGGACGAGAGGAAGAACTGCGTGTCGCCGTTATTGTTCACGATGCGCTGCGGCGGCTTTTCGAGCTTGTGGAGGATCGCCATGCCCGCGAGGAACGCCGCCACCGCGCCGCCCCACTGGAAGAGCCGCTTGAAGTGCAGCTTGTGAACGGCCGCGCGGCGGTGAAAGATGAAGGCGATCAGCGCGAGCGGAATCGCGCAGACGTGCGCGAGGTAGACGGGGCGGTGCGTGAGCGTCGCGCCCTCGAGGGCCATGTAGACGCCGGTCGAGATGCACGTGAGCGCGAGGGTGACGATCGTGATGCCGGCCGCTTTCGCTTTCCGGTTGCGGATGTTCGCGAGCATCCGCCGGCCATGCGTGAACGCGAACACGAGGAACGGAATCGCGATGAGCACCCCGAGGACGACGTGCATGAGGAGCATCGCCATGAAGAACGACGAGATCTTCGTGAACGACACGAGGTAGATCGAGTTTGCGGCCATGAGCCCGAGCGGGATCAGGAGCAACCCGTAGAGCTTCCGCTGCCACGGATGGAGAACGCCTTTTGCCCGGATCGCGCCTTCGTTTTTCATGGTCATGAGACGGATTCTAGATCGCTGGAGGACCCGCGAGTCAACGTGCCCCGAGCTCGCCCGCCAGCCACTCCGCGGCGTCGCGGTAGGCCTCGCGGGGAAGGCGGCCGGCGGCGTCCGGGGCGTAGAGCTTTTCGATCACCTCGTCGGAAGGAATAGAAGAAACATTTGCTTCGGACCCGAGCAGTGCGGCCAGCAGCACTCGTCGTGGGAGTCTGTCGAAGAGTTGCCTAGAAGGGGAAGAGGGGGAGGGGAGCGCACGTGGCTCAGGCGCGCGACCGCGCAGGATCGCAACGGCGGCGGGGGTCGCGCGGGCCCCCATACACCCTCTGAGAAAATCAGCCGTGGGCTCCACGAGAAGCAGTCCTTGTGGCGCGCCGGCTGCCTCCGGGCGGGTCCGAAGCAAATCCGCCTTCGGCGGCTCTTTCAACCCGGCCTCGAAGAGTAGAACGACGATGCCCCGCTCCGCGAGGGGCCTGAGGATCTCGCTCTTGGGGCAGCGCCCCGCCCCCGGGCAGACGACGATGACGGCGGGACGGCCCTTCGTTGGGACGGGCGCGTGCTTGTTCGGATACACGGAGCCGGGCAGAAGCGGTGCCCAGAGCTTCGGGACGTAGAGGCGCGCCTCTTCACCATTCGAAGAAATCTTCTCGGTTCGTTCCCACACGGACGACGCACAGCCGGGCGCCAGCAGCGCGACGAGAAGGCAGCACGCGAAAGATGCGTTCTTCAATCTTCTTCGAATGGTAAAGACGCCTGAATGGGGTGCCGCCTTTGCGCCTGAGGGGCACCCGCTTCGGGCTCCGCCGCGCCCGCGCCCCGCACCCCCTTCAAAGAATCTTCTCTTCCTCTTTCTTCCAGCCATTCCAGATGTCCGTTGTCCATGAAGTAGAGCCCCGCCACCGCCCGCTGTTTCGTGAGGGATTCCCATGCCTTGCGATAGTGCGCGATCTGCGGCGCATAGTGCGCGACGAGCGCGGCGAGGTTGTCGCCGACGGCGTCGGACTTCCAGTCCACGATGTGCCACACACCTTCCTCTTCGAAGAGGAGGTCGATCGCTCCTTTGAGGAGCGTCTCTTCGGGCCCGTCCGAGACGCCGAGCTCGGCCGACGGGACCATCATCGCGAAAGGTGCCTCGACGAACCTTCGTTTCGCCTTTCTCGCGCGTGCCCAGAGCGGCGACGACGTGACCGACGTCGCGACGCGAAGCACCTCGTCGAGGAGCTCCGGCCCGAGCTCCTCCTCGCGCAGGAGGTTCTCCGCGACGGGACCGAGCGCGAGGCCGGGCGTTCGCATCGCCGCCTCGAGGAGCTGGTGCAGCGCGCGCCCCCACGCAACGCCTCGCGCGTTCTCGGCGGCCGCCGGCGCGCGCGGGCCTTCCTTTTTTGCAAGCGCCGTGACTGGCGTGACCGCGAACGAGGGGGACGCGGCCCGAAGGCGCCCCTCGAGGATGCGTTTTCGCGCTTCGGGGAGCTCCGCCGCGAGCGGCGGTGTTTTCGCGGGGACGAAAACCCGGAGCTCCGCGACCGCGGTCGGAAGCTCCTTCAGGCCGAGGCGGAGAGGCGCCCAGGCTCCGGCTTCCGGTTTGTCCTCCCTGAGGCTCACGACCAGCGTGTCCCTCGCCCGAGTCGCGGCGACGTAGAGGAGGCGCGTTTTCTCGGCCTCCTCGAACGCCGCCTCTTCCGCCCGCCGGCTGTCCCAGTCGGGAGGCGTGGCCGTCACGACCCACTGCGGAGCGCGGTCGTCGGGCCGCATCCAGTAGCCGGCCGTGAACCACCCCCGCGAGCCTGCGGCGCCGCGCGCGACGTGCCGCCTGGGTTCCGGCTTTCTCCAGGCGCTGAGCTCGGCCAGGACGACGATCGGAGCCTCGAGGCCCTTGGCCCGGTGAAGGTTCATCAGGCGGACCGCGTCGGCATCGACGGGCTCGACGCTCATCTCCTCGAGATCGAGGGCGGGCGCGTCCTCGGCAATCCGCTCGACGACGTCCCGGAACGACAGCCCCTCGCTCGTCAGCCGCCTCGCGAGCGCCAGGACTTTCAGGAGGTTGCCGCTGGCCGTTCGGCCTTCGGGCCCGGCGGCGAGGCGCGCGACGAGCCCGAGCCTGTCGCAGATGAGGCCGAGGGCCGCGCCCGCCGGATGCGCGTTCACGTCCTTGCGGGCTTTCGCGAGAAGGTCCAGCCCGCGAGCGATCCGCGGGTCCGCCCCCGGCGGCGGCTCGACGAGATAGGAGAAGCGCCCCCCGGCCCGGCGGAATCGGTAGAGCGCGTCGTCGTCGACTCCCGAGAGTGGGCCCGAGAGAAACGCGACGACGGAGACGTCGTCGTCCGGATCCTGGATCGCCGAGAGGAAGGGACGCAGCTGGGCGAGCCCCTTCGAGATCGGAAGCGCTCTGCTTCCCGACACGTCAACCGGAATGCCGAGCGCCTCGAAGGCGCGCGCGTAGACGTCGAGGTGTTCGCGCGTTCGCGTCAGGACAAGGAAGTCGCCAAAACGCGAGGCGCGCTCGGGGCCGTCGCATGCCACGAGCCACTGAGAGTCCACGGCCCAGCGGACGAAGCGCGCGATGTCGTCTGGGTTGCGCTCCACCGTCGAGAGGAGACGGAACGCACCGGACGCGGGTCCCGGGTCGGGGCGGACCGGTTCGAGCGGGGAGAAGGCGGCCTGCCTTTCGTCGGCGAGGAGCGGAAAGACGTCTCGAAAGACTTCGTTCGCGACACCTGTGAGCGCGGGGACGGCCCGGAAGTTCGCCGTGAGCGGGACGATGCGTCCGCCGGAGGCGACGAGCGTCCGGCGAAAACTCATGTAGGCCGCGATGTCGGCACGGCGGAACCGGTAGATGGACTGCTTGGGGTCGCCCACGACGAAGAGAGATCCCGCCCTCGGCTTCAGACGCGACACGTCCTTTTCGTCGAAGTCGTCGCTCGACAGGTACAGGAGGATCTCAGCCTGCAGCGGGTCGGTGTCCTGGAACTCATCGACGAGAAGATGCGTGAAGCGCCCCGCAAATGTCCGCCTGACCGCGGGAAAGTCGCGCAGGAGATCGCGGGTCGCCAGGAGCAGGTCCGCATACGTGAACGGCCCGTTGCCGGCGCGCTGCGCGGCGAGGTGTTGGAGCGCGGGGCGCAGCACGGCGTAGATCCTCTCGTGCAGAGCGAGCTGCCACTCGGCAAGCGCGGGCTTGACGACGTTCTGGCGCAGCGCCTCGAACTCGTCGATGACGCGCTTTCCCACGCTCCTGTCGCCCCATGTGAACTGGGCTTTTCGTTGAGGGGTCTTCCGAAGAGTTCTGAGAAGGCGGGCGAATCCGCCCGGCGTCGCGTACTCGGGGAGCTCGCGGATGAACTTGGCGTCGATGAGCGCACGCTGGACGTCGTCGCGGCCGCTGTCGTCCGCCGCGCCAGGGACGAGCGGAATTACCCTTTTCAAGAAATCTTCAACCGCCCGTCGCACCAACGAAAAGTCAGGGAGCGCGAGCGGATCCGCGACGACGGGGACGACGTCGGGGTACTCGGCGTAGAGCTCGAAGCTGTCCTCGAGCTCTCTCATCGTGACGCCGAGCGCGAAGAGGGCGGCGACGGGGCTGCGCGCATCCGCGAGCGTGCCAACGTACTCGCGGAAAGTCCGGGCGCGAAAGAGTGCCGCCTCCTGCAGCTCGACCCGGAGCGCCGCAGGATCGATTCCCGCTTCGAGAGGCCGCTCCGAGAGCAGGAGAGCGCAGAAGGAGTCGATCGTACCGAGAGTGAGCCGATCGAGCGCGCCGCGTGCCTCGTCGATGCGCCTTTTGCGAAGGGCGTTCTTCTCGCTCCAGGTCGCTGCTTCGAGGGCGCTCTGGAACCGGCGCCTCAGATGGGACGCCGCCTTGCGCGTGAAGGTGACGGCCGCGAGGTTTTCGGGGCGGGCCTTTCCGGCCGCCAGAAGCGCGAGCATCCGGTCGACCAGCATCGTCGTCTTGCCCGAACCCGCTCCGGCCTCGACGAGCAACGTGACGTCCAGCGCGGTACGGATCTCGTCCCGGGCGGCCCCGTCGGGGAGATCGGCCGCACTCCAGCGCGTGAGGGTCATCAAACGCCTCTCCGTTCGATCGCGCGCAGCGGCTCCAGCAAAGGGTCTGCCGGTTCCGAGTCTCTCTTCCTCGCGGCCCGCGCGGCCGTGGCTGCGACGTCGCCGCAGATCGAGCGGAAGGCACAAAACCGGCAGTCGGCCTCGTCCGCGGTGTGGGGAAAGGATCCGGAAGCGACGAGGGCGAACAGGTCGTCGAGCGTCTCGTCGACGTCGGCCGGATGCGCATCGAGCTTGAATCGCTGCATCTTCCCCTTGCGGGTCGTCAGGAAGTAGCCGGACGTGACCTCCGCTGCAGGCGTACCCGCGCGCGAAAGGAGCTGCGACGCGGCCCGCCGATACAGGGCGTGCTGCAAGAGACGCCCGCCGTTCAGCGGCCTAGAGGCACGGTCCTCCTCCCTGAATGCGTAATCACCGCCGGACTTGTAGTCCCACACGGCGTATTGGCCAGGGCCCGTCTCGTCGATCCGGTCGATCTGGCCCTGCAGAAGGAACGCCCCGCCCGGAGTGCGGATCTCGACGGGGTCGGGCGAACCGAGCGGCTCGTCGCGGCTCGCGCGTTTCAGGCCGAAGGGAACCTCGAACCAGCGTGGCGTCGAGGCGGGATTCTCGGCTTCGGAGCGAAGGAATATGTCGCAGGCCGCGAGAAGCTCGTCCTCCTGCGCCCGAAGGGCGGCGAGGTTCGGGGGGGGGACGAGGTCTCTCCAACGCGCGATCTTCTTCCCTGCGGCGGCCTTCAGGCGCGCGGCGTCGCGCGCAGGATCGAGCCGCAGGCCCTCGGCGCGGAGGCCCGACATGAAATCGTAGAGCACCTCGTGCAGCAGGTTTCCGAACTCGCGGGCGTTCAGCCAGTCGCTCTCGGAGCGCTCTTCTTCGGGGGGCGAAAGGTCGAGCACGTACTCGTAGAAGTACGCCCGAGGGCATTTCGCGAGTTTTTCGAGGCGGGAGGCCGAGAGAGGCTGCTTCGTCTTACGCGGATCGAGCTCGGCTTGAGGCGCGGACAGGCGCCCGTCCCAGGGCGTGAAGGCCTCGCCCTCGCGTTCCGTCTCCGCCCGCGCGGCGTCCGCGAGCCACGGGTACGCGCGTTCGACTTCGACTCCGAGCCCGGGCGCTCCCGGCGCCGCGCGGATACTCGCGAGCCACCACTCGGTCTCGTCGAGCGGCGCGCCTCCCGGCACGAACGTCGCGGGCTCTCCGAACGACTTCGCGAGCGAATCGTAACCGGCCTCCGGGGTGCCTTCGCGCTCCCGATAGAGCTGGAGGAGGACGGGCGAGGGGAAGCGCTCGGCGTCCTGAAGGATGTCGCGATTCGAGAAGGAGAGAACGACTTTGCCGCGTACGCGCGCGAGAAGCGCGCGGAGGGCATGGCGTCTTTCGTCTGCGGAGCTCAAGCCCGGAAGGCCGAGACGTGAGGCCGCAGGAAGGGTGCGGTTCAGGGCGTCACGCTCGGAGTCGAGGAGGACGGGATCCTGGCGCGGAGGCCCCGGAAAGCGGGCCTCGTCGAGGCCCAGGACGAACGTCCGGGGCCGGGCGGAATATCCCGCGCGTGAGAGGCGCGCGACGTGGACATGGCCGGGCGCGGGCGTCGCAGAGACGACGGCGAGGCCCACGACCGCCTCGCGCAGCCGGTCGGCTGCCTCCGCGCACGAAAGCGCCCGCTCCGGGAGCTCCGCGAGCTGCTGAAAGAGGCCCGCGAGCGCGTCGGCCGCGGCACCATCGAGGTCGCTGGCCCGCGTGAGCATTTCGCCGACGACCTCGCGGCAGGCCGCGGCCAGCGCGGGGAGAGAGACGCGGCCTCGCGAGATTGTCGGGGTGAGTGAGAAGAGCCGCTTCACGAAGGATCGCAGCGTCTCGGCGGCAGCGAGGCGTTCGGCGCGCACCGCGTCGCGCACTCCGCCGAATTCGCCCTCCGACTCCGGCTGCCTCTCCCGCTCGACGAGCGCGTCGAGGCGCGGCACATAGCGCGAGGCACCCGCGAAGATACGCGCGCGGCGGAGGAAACGCGCGGTGCGGATGCCTCCCACGCGCGAGGCGGCCGGCTGGAACGGCTTCAGGTCGGCCCGTCCGTCCGCGAGAAGGCGCTCCAGCGCCGCGACCCGGAAGTCGTGCGCGATCCAGTCGAGGTAATCGAGGACGCCCTGCCCGGGCCGCGTGTACGTGACGGGAACGCCGTCGTCGAAAGTGCACGAAACCCCATACTGCGACGCGAGCTCGTAAAGGAGCGGCCGGTACGTCGCGTCGTCGTCGAACGCGATCTCGACGTCGTCAAGACGAAGGCCGTCGTCGAGAATCCGCCGAAACACGCCGCGGACTTCGTTCTCCTCGCTCAACGCGTGCGAGAACGTGAGTGCCGGCAAGGTGCTGCCGGTTTCTGGCGAGTCCTCGTCGAGCGGGACGGTCACGGGAGCACAAGAGGCGAGGAAGCGCTCCTCGAGTGGCGCGAGCTCCAGACCGGCGGGACGCAGAACGTGGGCCGACGCGGGAATGCGACGCAGAGGTTCGGCGCATGCGCGGGCGGCGCGATCGAAGACCTCGGCGGCGTCGGCCGCCCCGATCCTCTCGAGCGTCGCGTCGAAGGCGCGCGCGAGGGCGGCCAGCTCTCTCGCCTTGCGCGCATCCTCGAAGGCTTCCGCGGGAAGCGCACCGGGCGCGACGCCGGCCCGCCGCAGCTCGTCGAGCGTGCGATGGAGCGCACGATGGAGCCCGACGCGCTCGCGAAGCTTTCCGAAATAAGAGTCGGCCTTCAGGACCTCGTCGCAGGCCGACTCCACGACGGCGAGAAGCTGCGCTCGCGAAAGCAGGCGGCGCCCGTCGGCCGCGAGGAACGGCCCGGCCACCTCGAGCGCGAGTGAGAACAGCGTCGCGGGCCGGAGATTCAGGTGCGCGCAGCCCGAGCGCGCCAGCGCGTCGAGAATCTGCGTGCCGACCGCGAACGACGGGACGAGGAGGATCTTTTCGTCGATGGGGTGGGCCTCGCAGAACGCGGCGAGCTCCTGAAGGAGCCTGTTGCGTTCGACGGCTGCACCCATGCCGCGAGCTTAAGCGAAGCCGACGCTGTGTGATCATCGCGCCACATGGAAGGCATCTCCCTCGGGCTGCCGACGCTGATCGCCATCGCCGTGTATCTCGCCGGCATCAACGTCCTCGGCGCCGTGCTCGGGAGGGGCCAGAAGGACGCGAAGGACTATTTCCTGGGCTCTCACGCGATGCCCTGGTGGGCCGTGATGGCGTCGATCGTCGCGACGGAAACCTCGGCGCTCACGTTCCTTTCCGTTCCCGGAGACGCGTACCGCACGGGCTTCACGTTCCTGCAGCTCGCGTTCGGCTATCTCATCGGGCGCATCGCGGTGTCGGCGCTGCTTTTGCCCGGTTATTTTCAGGGCGAGATCACGACCGCCTATGCGCTCCTCGAACGGCGCTTCGGCGTCGGCGCGCGGCGCTTCACGTCGCTCATCTTCATGGTCACGCGCGTCATGGCTGCGAGCGTCCGCCTCGCGGTTCCCGCAATCCCCATCGCGCTGATCCTCGGCGTGCCCGTGTGGCTAGCGATCCTCATCCTCGCGGCCGCGACGGCGCTCTACACGTACGTCGGTGGCATCAAGGCCGTCATCTGGATCGACCTCATCCAGGTCGCCGTGTACATCTCGGGCGCGGCGATGGCCTTATGGGTATTGGTCCACTCTTTTCAGGGCGGATTCGGGGAGATTCTGAGAAGGTGCGCGGAGCAGGGGAGACCGGTTCACCTCTTTGACCTTTCTAGGAGTCTTTCCGAGCCTTACACGCTGTGGGCCGGAGTCATCGGAGGCGCGGTCCTTGCGATGGCGAGCCACGGCGCCGACCAGCTCATCGTCCAGCGCCTGCTCGCGTGCCGCGGCCTCCGCGACGCCCAGAAGGCGCTCGTCGGCAGCGGCGCTCTCGTGATTCTCCAGTTCTGCCTCTTCCTCGCCGTCGGAGTCGGACTTTTCGCGTTCTATGGCGGGCGCGCCGTCGGGCCGGGCGGCTTCGGGACGAGCGACGAGATCTTCCCGTCGTTCATCGTGGGCCACCTTCCACCTTTCATCTCGGCGTATCTCATCGCCGGGATCTTCTCGGCAGCGATGTGCTCGGAGTCTTCCGCGCTCAACTCGCTCGCCTCGGCGCTTTCGCTCGACATCGTGGCGCCCTTGCTCGGGAAAAAGCACGTCGAGGGGCGGCGCGGGCTCGTACTGGGCAAACTCCTGACGCTCTTCTGGACGATCGTTCTCGCCGGGCTGGCCGTCGGTTTCTCGCGCCTGCCGCAGAACGTCCCGGCCGTGCAGGTCGCCTTGGGCCTGGCGAGCGTGACGGCGGGCGGCCTTCTCGGCGCGTTCCTGCTCGCGCTCTGGGCGCGGAAAGCGCGTCAGGCGGACGCGATGATCGGCATCGCGACGTCGGCCGTCTTCATGTTCGTCCTGTGGCTGGGCTCGAAGGACTGGATCCCGTTCCCGCTCGGCAAGGCGATCGCGTGGCCGTGGTATTCGCTGCTCGGCTCGACGATCACGTTCTCTCTGGGTTGGGTCCTCTCACAGCGCCACGCCGTGGAGGACCCGCGGCTCACACTCCGAGCATGACGCTACATTCCGAGCATTACTCTAGCCACGCGGGTCATCATCTCCGCGGTCCAGGGCGGCTCCCAGACGAGCTCGACTTTCGCGTCGGTGATGCCGGGGATGGCCTTGATCTTCGTCTCGACCTCGCCGGGGAGGGAGCCGGCGACCGGGCAGGCGGGCGCCGTGAGCGTCATCTTCACGGTCGCGACGCCTTCGGGAGACACGTTCACGGAGTAGATCAGCCCCAGCTCCCAGATGTTGACCGGGATCTCGGGGTCGAAGCACTTCTTCAAGGCCTCGTCGATGACTTTTTGCTCGAGAGCATTAGGAGAAGAGGAAGAGGAAGATTGCTCAGAAGGCACGGGATCGGGCGCCGCAATCTGCGCCGCGGCTGCCGCGCTTGCTTCGGCGTTGCCTTCCGCCCTCTTACCTTCTAAGAGAATCTTCTCTTCGGACATGACGGTCTGCTCCGGCTCGTTCATTCTGTCGAGGCAATGGCCTCTTGTCCTTTCAAAATCGTCTCCAGCGTGTGCCACGCGAGAGTCGCGCACTTGACGCGGGCCGGGAACTCGCGGACGCCGGAGAAGACGGCCAGCTTGCCGAGGCCCGCGCCGTCGGCCTTGACGTCCGGCGGGCCGGTGAGGAGGTCGTGGAACTTCCCGTACAGCGTCTCGGCCTCCGCGAGGCTCTTGCCCTTCACGGAGTCCGTCATGATCGACGCGGAGGCCTTCGAGATCGCGCACCCAGAGCCCTGGAAGGCGACGTCCGCGATGCGGTCGCCCTCTATCCGCACGTAGAGCTTCAGCTTGTCGCCGCAGAGCGGATTGTTGCCGAGCGCGAGGCGCGTGGCGTCCGGCATCTCCCGGTAATTGTGGGGAGACTTGTTGTGGTCGAGGATGACCTCCTGATAGAGGTCGCGGAGGTCCGTCATCAGCCGAACACCTCGCGCACCTTCTCGACCGCCGCCGCGAGCGCGTCGACTTCCGCGCGCGTGTTGTAGAGGCCGAACGACGCCCGTGCCGTGGCGGGAAGGCCGAAGCGGTCCATGACGGGCTGCGCGCAGTGGTGGCCCGTGCGGATCGCGATTCCCTCGCGGTCGAGGATCGTCCCGATGTCGTGAGGGTGCACGTTCTCCAGCACGAAGGAAATCACCGCCGCCTTCTCTTTCGCGCGGCCCACGATCGTGAGGCCGGGAATGGCGGAAAGCTTCCGGGTGCCGTAGACGAGAAGGTCGTGCTCGTGCGCGGCCACGGCGGCGAGCCCCACGCCGGACAGCCAGTCGGCGGCCACTCCGAAACCGATTCCGCCGGCGATGTTCGCCGTGCCCGCCTCGAACTTCCACGGAAGGACGTTGTACGTCGTCTTCTCGAACGTGACGGACGAGATCATGTCGCCCCCGCCCTGATACGGGGGCAGCTTCTCGAGCCACGCCTCGGTGCCGTAGAGCGCGCCGATGCCCGTGGGTCCGTACATCTTGTGGCCTGAGATCGCGTAGAAGTCGCAGCCGAGATCCACCACGTCGAGCGGAAGATGCGGTGCGGCCTGCGCGCCGTCCACGAGAACGGGGACCTTGCGCGCGTGCGCGAGCGCGATGAACGTCTTCACGGGGTTCACGGTGCCGAGCGCGTTCGAGACGTGCGAGACGGCGGCCAGCTTCGTCCGCGGCGTCAGGCGCTTCTCGAACTCGTCAACCGGCACCTCGCCCTCGTCGGTGATCGGCACGACCACGAGCTTCGCGCCCGTCCTTTCGCAGGCGAGCTGCCACGGCACGATGTTCGAGTGATGCTCGAGGCCCGTGATGAGGATCTCGTCGCCGGCCTGAAGGTATTCCCGGGCGAAGCCGGCCGCGACGAGGTTGATCGCCTCCGTCGTGCCGCGCGTGAAGACGATCTCCTTCGGCGAGGTGGCGCCGAGGAAGCGCGCGACTTTCTCCCGGCCGCCCTCGTAGGCCTCGGTGGCCTTCTCGGAGAGCCAGTGCGTGCCGCGGTGGATGTTCGCGTTCTCTTCCTCGTAATAGCGGCGGACCGCGTCGATCACGACCCGCGGCTTCTGCGTCGTGTTCGCGTTGTCGAGGTAGACGAGGGGCTTGCCGTAGACCGAACGCGAGAGGATCGGAAACTCGGCGCGGACGCGTTCCACGTCGTACGCCGACGCGTGCGCCTCAGGGGCGGCCTTCGTGACGGCGCTCATCGGTTCTCCGGGGCCGCGAGGTTCGCGGGCAGCCAGGCGCGCAGGTGGCCCTCGAGGAAGGCCCGCACGTCGGCGGACCCCACCTTCTCGATCAGCTCGCTGCCGAAGGCGTACGTGAGAAGGGCGCGCGCCGCCTCCGGTGAGAGGCCGCGCGAGCGGAGGTAGAAGACGGCGTCCGCGTCGAGGCGGCCCGTCGTGGAGCCGTGAGAGCAGCGCACGTCGTTGTTGTGGATCTCGAGCTGCGGCTTGCTGTCGACGAGGGCGCTGTCCGAGAGGATGAGGTTGCGGTTCGTCTGCCGAGCGTCCGTTCGCACGGCTCCGGGACGCACGACGATCTTGCCGTCGAAGACACCGCGGCCGGTCCCGTCGAGGACGCCCTTGTACAGCTCGACGCTGTTGGCACGCGGCGAGACGTGGTCGATGAGCGTGTGACAATCGACGTGCTGTCCGGAGTTCGCGCAGAAGAGGCCATACAGCTCGGTGCCCGCCCCTTCGCCCGCCAGGTCCATCGCGATCTCGTTGCGGACGAGCCTGCCGCCGAATGAAAACACGTGGGATGCGGAAGTCGCACCCACGGCATGCGCGACCGAGAGGTGCCCGACGTGGAACGCCTCCGGACCTTCGAGCTGGAGCTTGATGTGGTGCAGGCGGGCGTTCCGGCCGAGATCGACCTCCGTCCGGGCGTTCGTGAAGGAAGGCGCGCCCGCCCCGAAGTACGCCTCGATGACCGTCGCGGAAGAGTTTTCTTCGAAGGTGAAGAGATTCCTCGTGTGCACCATCGAGGGCGCTCCGGCGCGACCTGCCGGCGTCGACACATGGAGGATGAAAAGAGGCTCCGTGACGCTGGTATTCGCGGGGACATGAAGAACCACGCCTTCGTCGAGGAAGGCGTCGCCGAGAGATCCGAAGAAATGCTCCGAATGGTCCCTTTCTGCGGCTCGAGCAACGAGGGCGCGCTCGACGCGCTCCGGCGAGGTCGCCAGAACGTCCTTCATGCACTCGAAGAGGACTCCGGCGGTGAGGTCGCCCGGAGATCGCCTGAGGAGACGCCCGTTCACGAACGACAGCCTCGGCTCAGAAGCCGAGAACCCGATCGTTCCGAGCCGCGCTTCCAGCTCGAAGGCGGCGGTGCGCTCGGCGAGCGTGACATCGTCCGGCAGAAGAGAGAAAGGAGAACGCGCGAGGGGCGCGAGGTTCGTGAACCGCCACTCCTCGTCGTACGTAGAGGGGAAGCCGAGCCTCTCGAACGCCGCGATCCCGCTCCGGCGCAGTTTCTGCAGCCAGGGCGGGCTGTGGCGAGCCGCGGCGAAGTCCGCGGCCGCCTCCGCGAGCGTCGCGACTCCCTCGTGAAGGGCCGTTGGCCGCGCCGCGCGCGTCATCGCGCCGCGGCTCCCGCGACGGCCGACGCCGTCGCCGGCGGTTCCTTCTCGATCCAGGAGTAGCCCTTCGCCTCCAGCTCCTTCGCGAGGTTCTTGTCGCCCGATTTCACGATCTTCCCATCCGAGAGAACATGCACGAAGTCCGGGATGATGTAGTCGAGTAGGCGCTGGTAGTGCGTGATGACGAGCATCCCGCGCGCGCCGTCGCGGAGCGCGTTCACGCCCGAGGCCGCCACGCGCAGGGCGTCGATGTCGAGGCCGGAATCCGTCTCGTCGAGGATCGCGAGCTTCGGGTCGAGGACCGCCATCTGGAGGACCTCGTTGCGCTTCTTCTCGCCGCCGGAGAAGCCCTCGTTGACGGAGCGGTTGAGGAGGGTCTCCTCCATCTCGACGAGCTTCGCCTTCTCGTCGAGGAGCGCGAGGAAGTCGATCGCGTCGAGCTCCGGCTGCCCGCGGTGCTTCCGGACCGTGTTGACCGCGGTGCGCAGGAAGTACGTGTTCGAGACGCCCGGGATCTCCACGGGATACTGGAACGCGAGGAAGATACCCTCGCGCGCGCGCATCTCGGCCGGCATCGCGAGAAGGTCCATGCCCAAGAACCGGGCGGAGCCCTGCGTCACGACGTAGCCGGGCCGCCCCGACAGGACGTGCGCGAGCGTGCTCTTGCCCGACCCGTTCGGGCCCATCAGCGCGTGCACTTCGCCCGGGCGGATGACGAGGTCGATCCCCTTGAGGATCTCGTGCCCGTCTTCCTCGATGGAAGCGTGGAGATTCGTGATTTCGAGAAGATTCATCCGACTGATCCTTCGAGAGAGACTCCGAGCAGCTTTTGTGCTTCCACCGCGAACTCCATCGGGAGCTCCTTGAGGACGCGCTTGGCGAAGCCGTTGACGATGAGCGAGACCGCGTCCTCAGCCGAGAGGCCGCGCTGGCGGCAGTAGAAGAGCTGGTCCTCGCCGATCTTCGACGTGGACGCCTCGTGCTCGAGAGTGGCCGAGCTGTTCTTGACCTCGATGTAGGGAAACGTGTGCGCGCCGCACTGGTCGCCTATCAGGAGCGAGTCGCACTGCGAGTAGTTCCGAGCGCCCTCGGCGTTCTTCATGATCGTGACGGCGCCGCGATACGTGTTCTGTCCGTGACCCGCCGAGATGCCCTTCGACACGATCGTGGAGCGCGTGTTCTTCCCGATGTGGATCATCTTCGTGCCCGTGTCCGCCTGCTGGTAGTTGTTCGTGAGAGCGACCGAGTAGAACGCGCCGACCGAGCCGTCGCCCAGGAGGATGCAGCTCGGGTACTTCCACGTGATGGCCGAGCCCGTCTCGACCTGCGTCCACGAGATGCGCGAGTTCCTGCCGGCGCACTTGCCGCGCTTCGTCACGAAGTTGTAGATGCCGCCCTTGCCCTCGCGGTCGCCCGGGTACCAGTTCTGCACGGTCGAGTACTTGATCTGGGCGTCGTCCAGCGCGACGAGCTCGACGACCGCCGCGTGGAGCTGGTTCGTATCCCGTTTCGGCGCGGTACAGCCTTCCAGGTAGGACACCACCGCGCCCTGCTCGGCCACGATGAGCGTCCTCTCGAACTGGCCCGTGTCGGCCTGGTTGATGCGGAAGTACGTGGACAGCTCCATCGGGCAGCGCACGCCCTTCGGGATGAAGCAGAACGAGCCGTCGGAAAAGACCGCCGAGTTCAGCGCCGCGAAGAAATTGTCGCTCGAGGGCACGACGCTGCCGAGATATTTCTTCACGAGGTCGGGGTGCTCGCGCACGGCCTCCGAGAACGAGCAGAAGATGATGCCGACCGACGCGAGCTTCTCCTTGAACGTCGTCGCGACCGACACGCTGTCGATGACGGCGTCCACCGCGACGCCCGCGAGGATCTCACGCTCCTTCAGGGGCACGCCGAGCTTCTCGTACATGGCGAGGAGCTCGGGTTCGACGTCCGCGAGGCTCTTCGGGGCGCCTTCCTTGCTGGATCTCGGCGCGGCGTAGTAGACGATCTTCTGATAGTCGATCGGCGGGTACGTCACGCGCGCCCACTTCGGCTCCACCATCGTGAGCCAATGCCGGTAGGCCTTCAGGCGCCAGTCGAGAAGCCACTCGGGCTCGCCCTTCTTGTTCGAGATCAGGCGCACGACGTCTTCGGAAAGGCCGGCCGGGATGACGTCCGTGTCGATGTCCGTGACGAAACCATGCGGGTATTCCTGCCGCGTCAGCGTGTCGAGAACGGCGTCGCTCATAGCGCGCTCCTTCCCTCCGGCGTCCGCACGGGCAGAGTGGAAGAGGACTCGAAGGCCGAGGGCTGGGACGGCCGCCGCACGAGGGGACGGGTCATGTCCGCGAGGGTGAGGCCCTCGAGGGCGCCGCGAATCGTCTCGTTGATGATCTGCCAGTTCGGGCGAACAGAGCAGAAGCTCTCGTGCTCGCAGCGGCTGTGGCTCTCTCCCGTGTTGCACTCGGTGATGGCGACGGGGCCTTCGAGCGTCGCGATGATCGCGGAGACGGTGATCTCGCGGGGCGGCCTGGCGAGGATGTAGCCGCCTTTCGTGCCGCGCTGAGAAGCGAGGAGCCCGCCCCTCGAAAGCTGCTTGAGCAGCTTGCCCACCGTGGGGAGGGGCAGGCGCGTCTCCTGGGAGAGCTCGCGCGCCGTGTGCGCCACCTGGTCATCGTGCGCCGCGAAGTGCGTCAGGAGCACGATCCCGTAGTCGGTCAGCTTCGTCATCCGGAACATTTTTTCTCCCCGGCCCAGTATACCGAACCGAATCAGTACGATATGAAATGGGACTGATTTCGTCAAGCGAGATAAGAGGTTCCCTTATAATGAGTTATTGAGACTCTGTCGCTGCGCTTGTGATGGCGCGCGACGGCGACCGCGAAGGGTTCGGGGCGCCTGGAATCATGAAGGCCCCGTATCCGACGACGCGTTCCGGGTCGCCCGCGGTGTCGGCGGAGGTCCTGAGGTCGAGCAGCTCGATGGAGAGGTGTTTCCGGCGCGCGAGCTCCACGAGTCCGCGAAGCGCGAAGATCCCGCACGCGTCTTCCTCGCCGAGCGCGGCCGCGTTCCGCGCGACGACGGCCTGCGCCGTGTGCCGGTCGAGCCGGCGGGCGGTCTCGACGCCGTGGTAGTGGCTGAGGTCGGTGCTCACGACGACCAACGTGCCGGTTTCGCCGAAGAACGCTTCGATCAGATCCGCCGTCTCCTCGGCCGACAGCTGCGAGACGGCGACGGGCAGGAAGCCGAACCCCGGCGCGAGGACCCGCTGCAGGAACGGGAGCTGCACCTCGAGCGCGTGCTCGGGGGCGTGCGGCCGGTCGTCGACCGCCGCACCGCGCGACACGGCCCGATCACGGAGGACGGGATCGATGGGCACCTCGCCGAGGGGCGTCGCCCAGGCGTCCGCGACAGGAACGGCCGCGCCGCGGACCGGGACGTAGTGTACCGGCCCGAAAGCGACGACGCGCGAGATCGAGGCGGCCGTGCCGCGGAGCCGGGCGTACGCCGTCGCCGCGATGGGGCCCGAGTAGACGTAGCCCGCATGCGGGACGACGAGGGCGGCGGGTGCCGGCGCACCCTCCGGCGTGAGCGCGCCCGCGAGCAGATCGTCGACCATCCGCTCCAGCTCCGAAGTACGGGCCGGGTAGAAGGTCCCCGCCACGGCGGACGCTCGAACGCGGTGCCGGGTCATTTCGCCTCGAGGGTCACGGGCTGCCGGCGGGCTCCCCAGGAGCCGGGAGATTCTTCGAATATGCCCGGGCATTGGGCGCCGCACATGCGGCACCGCCCATCCCCGGCGAGGCCCCAGTCGAGAATCTCGTAGCCGTCGCGGCCGATGAGGGTCTTGCCGCAGGTGGGGCAGATCGTGCTCTGTCCTTCGGGGTCATACACGTTTCCCGTGTAGACCCACCGTAACCCGTTCGCGCGCGCGATTTGACGCGCGCGCTGGAGCGTCGCAGGGGGTGTCGCGGGTCGGTCGCGCATCTTCCAGTCTGGATGAAACGCGGTGAAGTGAAGGGGCACGTCCGGCCCGAGCCGGTCCGCGACCCACCGCGTCATCGCGTCGATCTCCTCGTCCGAGTCGTTGAGACCGGGGATGAGGAGAGTCGTGATCTCGAACCAGACGTCCGTCTCGTGCCGAAGGTACTCGAGAGTCTCCAGCACGGGCCCGAGGCGCGCTCCGCAGAACTTCTGGTAGAAGTCCTCCGTGAACGCCTTGAGGTCGACGTTTGCCGCGTCCATGTACCGGTAGAGCTCGGCGCGCGGCGCGGGAGACATGTAGCCCGCGGTCACGGCGACGGATTTGATGCCCTCCTCGCGGCAGGCCTGCGCGACGTCGATGGCGTACTCCATGAAGACGACCGGATCGTTATAGGTGAAGGCGACGCTTCGGCAGCCGAGCGCCGCCGCGGACCGGGCGATGCGCTCGGGGGATGCGGAATCCGCGAGGGTGTCGATCTGCCGGGACTTCGAGATGTCCCAGTTCTGGCAGAACCGGCAGGCGAGGTTGCATCCGGCCGTGCCGAAAGAGAGAACCGACGAGCCCGGGAGGAAGTGGTTCAGGGGCTTCTTCTCGATTGGGTCGACGCAGAAGCCGCTGCTCCTGCCGTAGGTCGTCAGGACGATCGCGTCGCCGGCGCGTCCTCGCACGAAACAGTGGCCGAGCTGTCCCTCCTTGAGCCGGCATTCCTTGGGGCAGACGTCACACTGAATGCGTCCGTCTTCGACGGCGTGCCAGTACCTTGTGGGGTGGCCCACACCCGCGAGGGTTTCCACCGCGTTCCTCGCCCCCGATGATGCACCCGCTGGAGGTGGGGCGCGAGAGCAGGCGCTCAGGGGAGAGGAGGTTCCGATCGCTCGAAGACTGCGATGTTTCATTCGGGAGCGTATCGTGAGGACGGGAGCGGAGCTCCGGATGGACCGCCTCGACGACGCCCTCGAGATCCTGGATGGAGCGGGACCCGACTACGGCGGAGGCCTCGCGAACCACGGCCCGATGGCGGCCGAGGCGCTCTTCGCGCTGGATCAGGCGGACGCGGTCGTGCCCTTTACGGAGCGCTACCGCAGGAAGCTCGGCGACGAGCCCGCGCCGGGCAGGCCCGTGGAGCGCGCGGAGATCCGTGACGCGCTGGGGCAGATGAGAAGGTACCCGGACTGGCTCGCTCTCTTTCTGCGAGAGTTTCGGGAGGGCCCTTGGGAGCCGGTCGCGGACCGGTGGGTGTATGAGCTCTCGCCGGGATTCGCCGGGGCTGCCACGCACGGCGTCATCCGGACCGGGCACGCGGCGCGCTCCCTCGCCCGGCACGACACGCCGGGGCGGCGAAAGGAGCTCGCGCGGGGCTTCGCTTACTGGGCCGCGACGCATCAGACGCTTCCCCGGAAGGAAACCTCACCGGCGCACCTCACGCCTGTTCAGGCGCTCGCGCACGTTCCGCGCCTGCCCGACGACGTGCGGCGCACGGGGTCGATCGCGCAAGGGCTGAAGCTCGTGGCCACGCTGCCGGACTTCCCCGGGGTGATCGCGCTCGTCGACGCGGGCGCGCCCGAGTCGTTCGTCCCCGCCCTCGGGGAGGCGTTCGCCCGTGTCTTCCTCGCGGGCACGACGTCCCCGGGGCGAACGATCGCGCTCATCCACGCCGTGACCGGCCCGGCCGCCGCGGGCCTTCTCGTGCCGCACGTGTCCGCGCGGACGGCGGCGCGACTGCTGGCCTGCGCGTGGCAGGCCGGAGCGGCGATCTACGCGGTGTGGGGGAAGCCGCCGGAGTCGACTGAGGTTGGAACGCCACGCACGACACGAGAGGCGCTGATCGCGGCGGCCGTGAAAAGCGGCGACGAGCACGCGATCAAGTTCACGGAGGCGTGCCTGCGTCTCGACGCCGCGGTGCCGTCGCCCGCATACGAGGCGGCCGCCTCGCGGGCGATCGAGCTGCTCTCGTGACTACCGGACCTCGGGGCAGAACTCCTCGAAGCCGCGCGCGTTTTCGCGGTGCGCGACTCGCGACGAATCCGGGTCGCGCGGCAGGACGCCGAGCGCGATGAGCTGCGGCCGGAACTCGTAGCGCAGCCGTAAGACGGCGGCGGGCTCCGTCTCGAGCTCGAGGTCGACGCGCGTCACGCCGAATCGCGTCTGTCGCCCCATCCCGGTCGCAGCGTATTCGTCGGACAGAATGGAAGAGGGAGAAGGAGAGGAAGAAAGAGATTTCTGCGAATGGCCGCCTCGGCCAGGCGCCGCCGGTGCCGCGGCCGCCGAGTCCGCATTCTCATTCGAAGAAACTCTTTCTTCGTCTTTGCCTTCTTTCCAGCTCTTCTCGACGTGGTACGGGAGCCGCTCTCGGAAGAAGACCGCCTCGATGACGCCGAGGTCTTGCGTCTTTCCGAGAGCCGCGCCGTAGGAGCCGCGCTCGCCCGTGAAGACGAACTTGCGCGACGCCGCGTTCGAGACCTGCCAGCCCGGAATGATCACGGTCTCGTAAGGCGCGAGGACCCATTTGTGCGCGTCCCGGGCCGTTGTGCGCCGCGAGTCGATCGTGTTCAGGCCGTCCACCGAGAGCGCCACGGCGACGCGCGTCCCCGTCGGGTTCGAAAGGCGAAGGGCGTAGTCGCGGCCGCGGAGAGCCTCCACGTAAAAGGTTCCCCGAGCCGCGAGCTCGGGGCGCTCCCGGCCGTCCACGAGGACCTCGAGGCCGAAACCTAATGGGGAGGAGGCGTTCGCGGCCCCGGCGGCGAGGAGGAGGGCGGTGAGAATCTGATGGCGCATCGGAATCTCCTTTCGAGGGATTGGACCCGCGCACCTTCATTCGGTTCCCGGATAGGATTGCCCGCGCGAGGCGGGCGGGAGCACGCGGAACCCCGTCGCGAGGACGGTGAAGATCGGAGATGACCTGGGACGAGCGCGTACCGTACATTACGTGCCGATGAAAAGCGACCCCGGAGGGACCGTTCGCGTCGGCCTGATCGGCTTCGGCACGGTGGGCCGGGCGTTCGCGAGCCTCCTCGCGAGGGAGGCGCCGGATCTCGACTCCCGGCGCGGCGTCCGTCTCTCTCTCGTGGCCGTCGCGAGCCGCAATGCAGATCGAAAGCGCGATCCCGGCCTCGGTGCCGGCGTGCGCTGGACGGACGACCTCGCTTCCGTCGCGACAGACCCGAGGGTGGACCTCGTCGTCGAGCTGCTCGGCGGAATCGAGCCCGCGAACGGCCTCATCCGCGCCGCACTGAACGTGGGCAAGAGTGTCGTGACGGCGAACAAGATGCTGCTGGCCCGGCATGGGACCCATCTGCAGGCGCTCGCGCGCGAAAAAGGCGCTGGCCTCGGCATCGAGGCCGCGGTCGCGGGAGGGATTCCGATCCTGCGAGCGCTCCGCGCGAGCTTCACGGGCGACCGCGTGACCGCGGTCTCCGGCATCCTGAATGGCACGTGCAATTTCATCCTGACGGAGATGGAGAAGACGGGGCGCCCCTACGACGAAGTTCTCGCCGAGGCGCAGCGGCTCGGCTACGCGGAGGCCGACCCGGCGAGCGACGTCGTGGGCGACGACGCGGCGTACAAGCTCGTGCTCCTCGCGCGCCTCGCGTTCGGCCGCGACGTGGCGTTCGACCAGATCGCCCGCGAGGGCATCACACGCCTTCTCCCGTGCGATTTCGTCTATGCCCAAAGGCTCCTCCGCACGCCGCGCCAGCTCGCGGTGGCGCGCCTCCTCGAGAGCGGACATCTCCTCCTCTCGGTCAGGACGCACCTCGTATCCGAAACGTCGCTGCTCGCGAAGGTGACGGGCCCGTTCAACGCGGTCGAGGTTCGCGGGGAAACCGGTGGCCCGTTCATTTTCTCCGGGCGCGGCGCCGGAGGCGGGCCGACGGCCACGGCCGTTCTCGCGGACGTCGTGGAGATCGCGCGAGGAGGCGCCCCGGCCGCGCCGCCGCTCGGCTTCGGCGTTCTCGAGCCGTGCGTGCCGGCGACGCCCGAGGAGTTCGTGTCGCCCTTCTATCTGAGGTTCGTCGTTCGCGACCGCCCCGGCATCATCGCGGACCTCGCGCGGATCCTCGCGCACCACGGCGCGAACATCGAGGCCGTGTTCCAGGCCCCCTACGAGGACAAGAGCGCGCTGCCGTTCGTCGTGACGCTCGAGCCGGTCTCCGGAAAAGCGCTCGCGGGCGCCCTCGCGGAGATCGATTCGCTGACGTTCCACGTCGTCCCGCCGCTCGCGCTTCCCATGGCGGAGTAAGCCGGGCGGCGGCGCTCCTCCCACGCGAGAAGGGACGCGAAGAAACCAACCCGCGCCATCGCGAGAAGGTAGAACCCGATCTGCTGGAAGAGGAAGAGCGCGGCAACGGCTCCGCTCGTACGCGGGTTCATGTGGAGTCCCCCGCTCGTGAAGAGGGCTTGCACCCCGACGAACACGACGAGCCAGAACAGGATGACGCGGATGCCCGAAACGCGCCGGCCCGAGAGGCGCTGCTTGGCGATGCGGTACGCGCCTCGGGCGTTGCGGGCGTCAGCGCGGGCCAGGGCGATGCGGGCGAGGTCGAACCGGAGGCCCGTGTTGAATAGAACGAAAAGCCCTCCGAGAAGCGCCCACCAGAAAAGCAGCGTCGCGGCGCCCCCGTGGGGCGGCGCATGCTTCGCGAGCTTGTGAAGCCCCGCGCACGGCAGGACGACGAGGAGGCCGAGCCAGAAGAGAGACGACAGTGCGAAGCGCGCCGTCGCCCAGAGGTTCGCCTTGAAGAGG
>CALAQS010000218.1 GCA_937888435.1 uncultured Acidobacteriota bacterium | reverse complement strand
CCGCTGAAGATCTCCTCGAAGAAAACCTGCATCGCCTTCCAGGAGCGCCGCGCGGCCGGCTCGTTGTAGCCGATCATGCCCTTCATTCCCCCGGCGGCCGCCAGCCGGTCCGCGTCGGGGTTCGTGAACGCGTGGACGGCGCCCGCGTAGTCCACGGACTGGTAGTCGATCTTCGCGTCCTCGAGCGACTTCTCGAGCGCCGCGCGCGCTTCGGGCTTCACCATCGGGTCGTCCGCGCCGTTGAGGAGCAGGAATTTCGCCTTGACGGTCCCCGCCGCCGACGCGGGCGCGTTCACCGGCCCGCCGTGGAAGCTGACGATGCCCGCGAGCGGGGCGCCGCTGTAGGCGAGAGCCTGCGCGGTCGAGCCGCCGAAGCAGAAGCCGATCGCGGCCACTTTCCTCGGATCGACGCGGTCCATCTTCAGGAGCTCCTCGAGCCCGGCCTTCGCCCGCTCGGCCATGAGCGGCTTTCCGTAGAACGGGGCCGCGAGCTCTCCCGCCTTCTTCGGGTCCTCCGTGACGACCCCCTGACCGTACATGTCCACGGCGAAGGCGACGTAGCCCATCGCGGCGAGCTCTACGGCGCGCCCTTTCGCGTACGCGTTGAGCCCCCACCACTCGGGAATCACGAGGACACCGGGGAGCTTTCCCTTCGCGGTCTTCGCGTCGTCGTACGCGAGAAAGCCTTCCAGCTTCGTGCCCGCGTGCTCGTACACGACGGACTTCGTGACGACCTTCGCGAAGGCGGCGTTCGCGGCGAGGAGCGCGGCGGCGGAAACAGCGAGCGTTTGAAGCGTTTTCATACCGAACACGCTAGCAATCCCGGGATCGTTACGCAACGTTGGCCGGCGTGAACCGGCCCGATGCGGGATTCACCCCAGCTCGGCCTCGAGCTTCTCCACGAGCGCGGCGTATTTCTTCATCGCGTCGTCCTTCGAGATCCCTTTCCGGCCCGCCCAGGCGTCGTGCTTCGCGCGGCCCTTGAGGTCGAGCATCCCCGGCCTCGAGCCGGAGACGTCCCCCTCCGTGGCCTGCTTGTAGAGCGCGTAGAGGCCGAGGAGCTGGTCGTTGGACGGACGCTTGGCGAGCTTCTCGATGCGCGCCTTCGCCTCGTTGAACTTGTCTGCGACAGACGAGCCCTTTTTCGTGGCCATGCGATCTCCCCGCTCCGGGCCGCGATCATACGTAATCTCGCCGTGGGGCGGCCCGGACGCGCCCGTTCAGCCGGTGGCGATCCCGCCGACGACGTCCACGAGCGTGTGCGCGAGGATTCCGGGACGCAAGCTCTTCCGCGCCGCGGCGAGCGCGCCGAACGCGAGCCCGTACGCGCCTGCGACGAGAGCGGGGCGCCAACCCTGGTACGAGTGGGCGACCGCGAACACTACGGCCTGGAGGAGAACGGCCGCGGGCATCGACGACGTCATGCGCGCGAACTGCCCCTGCAGATAGCCTCGGAACGAGAGCTCCTCCCCCGCGCCCGCGGCGACGCACACCAGAATCCACGCCGCGATCTGCGCGGGGCCCGACGGACCGATCACGCGCGCGACGTCCTCCCGGATGCCAAGCGCGGCCCCGAGAAGCGGCGAGAGGACGAGCGACGCGGCCAGAAGGCCGGCGGCGAGGAAGAGGTCGGTTACAACTCGGCGTGGCGTCGTCGAGAGGTCGCCGAGGAGGTCGCGCAGCGTCCGGCCGTTCCTCCGGATCCCCACGACGACCAACCGCACGAGGAGGAGCTGCACCGCCACGACCGAGACATAGGTCGCCCATTTCGCTGCCGGTGAGAGCGCCGGCGCTCCGCCGCCGAACCTCTGCTGTGAGGCGGCGCCCCATGCCGCGACGGCCGCGAGGATCGCGAGGAAGATCAACGTGTGCCCGCGTGAGGCGAGGAGGGATGGCGATGGAGCGGGAGTGCGCGTCATGAAGCCAACATGGTGCGGCCCGATCGGGCGCACAATGTCCGCGGCAGCGGAGCAGCCGGCCCGCGACGGGGGGACCCCAAACCGTTGAGCCGCAGGAACGTGGAGGATTCGGACGCCATGCTTGACCGCTCACGGAAGGGTTCCGCCTCCGCCGCGGCGGCGCTCCTCGGGCGCCGCGGCGGACTGCGCGGTGGCAAAGCGCGCGCCGCGAGCCTCTCGGCGCGCGAACGGAGCGAGATCGCCCGGCACGCCGCCCGCGCGCGCTGGGCCGTCGGCGCGGCCGACCGCCCCGACTCCGCAGAGCCCCGCGCGCGAGGCGCCACGCGGACGCGGCGGCGCATCCTCGCCGCGGCCGTGCGCGAAATACGCGCTCACGGCCCCTCGGGCGCCCGCCTCGCACGCATCGCGCGCATCGCAGCCGTGCATCCGAACACCGTCCGCGCCGCGTTCGGGAGCCGCGAAGGCCTCGTGAGGGAGGTCTTCGCCGCAAATGCCCGGGCGCTGCGGGCGGCGGGGAACGCGTCGCCAGCGGACCTGCCGGAAGCGCTCGTCTTCTGGCAGCGCTTTCTTCTTCAGCGGCCCGGCGGGATGCGGGCAATGTTGTGGGAGGCGCTGGAGCCGCCCGCCGGGCGGCTCGCAGGTGCCGACGAGAGGCGCGCCCTGTGGCGCGCTTCGGTCGACGGCCTCGAGGAGTTACAGCGCATGGGACGGCTACGGCCGGGCCTCGACGCGCGATACTTGCAGCTCGCACTCGTCTCGCTGACGCTGATGCCCGCCGCGCTCCCGCAGATGGCGCAGCTCGTCACCGGACTCTCCACTTCGGATCCGCGTTTTCGCGAGGGACAGGAGACGTTCCTGAAGGAGCTGGGGCGTTTGCTCGCCCCGCCTTCATAATCCCGCCGATGCGCGTCGCGCTGCTGCAGATGGACCTCGCCTGGGAAGACTGGCAGGCGAACCACGCCCGCGCCGCGAAGCTGCTCAAGGGCGCGGCCGACGGCGGCGCGAACCTCGCCCTCCTGCCGGAGATGTTCGCAACGGGCTTCTCGATGGACGGCGCGAAGATCGCGCAGCCTCCGGGCGGGCCCACGGAGCGCTGGATGCAGGGCATCGCGCGCGGGCTCGGGCTGCACCTCATCGCGGGCCTCGCCGAGACGTGCGACGCCGCGGGGGCGCCGTCGGCACTGCCGCGAAATAACGCGCTCTGGGTCTCGCCCGACGGCGACGTCTCGCGCTATACGAAGCTCCACCCCTTTTCCTTCGCGGGCGAGGGTGAGAAATTCGCGCCAGGCGAGAGCGTCGTCACGTGGACGATCGAAGGCGTGCGCGTGACGCCGCAGGTCTGCTACGACTTGCGCTTTCCGGAGCCCTTCCGCCTCGCGGCGGACGCGACCGACCTCTTCGCGGTCGTCGCGAACTGGCCCGAGCGAAGGCGCGCGCACTGGCAGCTTCTTTTGAAGGCGCGCGCGGTCGAGAATCTCTGCTACGTCGCCGGCGTCAACCGCGTGGGCGACGACGGCAACGGCTTCCATCACGCGGGGGACTCGGCCGTGATCTCGCCGTGGGGCGAGACGCTCGCGAGCGCCGCCGAGATCGAGACCGTCCTCCTCGTCGACGTCGACCCCGCGCAGGTCGCCGACGCACGAGCGAAGTTCCCGGTGCTGAAGGACCGGAAGCCGGGCGGCTACCGCCGCTGAAGGCTCGCAGCCGAACGCGGTCTCGCCAGCGCAGCAAACTTCCGGGCCGTGCCCGCTGACACCGGCGCCCCTCTCATGAGCCACATGCATCATGGCGGCCCCGCCGAGGGACTCCCAGATTGATCTCAGGCGCGAGCCTGCGAGAGGAGTCAGTCATGGCGAAGCTTCTCAGGAATTCGTCCCGACCCGCCGTGAGCGTCCAGGAGAGCACGACCGTCGAAGAGGCGGTGAGGACCATGGTGGAGCACCGGATCGGCGCCGTGATCGTGCTCAAGGGAAACGAGATGGCGGGGATCTTCTCGGAGCGCGACGTCCTCGACAAGATCGTCCTCGCGCGCCGCGACCCGGCCACGACGCCCGTCTTTGCGGTCATGACGTCACCGGTCGTGGCTGCCCCCGGGAACGCCGAGGACGCGGAAGCGGCCGAGACGATGACCGAGCACCACATCCGCCATTTGCCGATCCTCGACGAGGAGCGGAGAGTCGTCGGGATGGTCTCCCTGCGCCACGTCATGGAGGAGCGGATCGCCGACCTCGAGCACGAAGTAAACGCCCTCGAGGCCTACCTCGGGTACGGCGGCCTTTCGGGCTGACGACCCCGCGCCCGGAAAATCGCGCGCCCCAGGAATTTCCCGGGCTGCCGGCCGCGTTCTCGGTCGCGGAGGACACGGTCATGACCGCAAACGACGACGCTTTCCACCAGCACCTTTCCCGCGCCCTCGGCTGGGGAGAAGCTCACCTGACGTTCGAGGATGCCGTCACGAGCATCCCCGCGAGATTTCGCGGCAAGAGGCCGCGCGGCTTCGGCCATTCGCCGTGGGAGCTTCTGGAGCACATCCGGCTCGCGCAACGCGACCTCTTCGAGTTCTGCACGAACCCCGACTACATCGCCGGGGAATGGCCGGACGACTACTGGCCGAAGTCGCCGGTGCCGCCATCGGCGTCGAGCTGGAAAAAGAGCCTGGCCGCGGTCATCGCGGACCGGAAGGCGCTCGAGGACTTCATCGCGCACGTGCCGGACCTGACGGCGGCTATCCCACACGCCAAGGGAAAGTCGTACCTCAGGTCGATCCTGCTCGTCCTCGACCACACCTCGTATCACGTCGGCCAGCTCGTCATGGCGGGAAAGCTGCTCGGGAGCTGAGCGCCGGTCAGTCGACCTCGACCGGCACCGTCAGAAACTGCATCCTCTCGGGCCGGCACGC
>CALAQS010000217.1 GCA_937888435.1 uncultured Acidobacteriota bacterium | reverse complement strand
GAGCTTCCCACTCGGGGTTCTCGAGGATGCCCTGCGAGCCGGCCGATACGCCGTCGTTCTCGCGCGGGTCGAGCGCGCCGGGTCCGCCCGAGCCGACCACGAGCGGAAACCGCGCGGGAAAAGACGGCACCGCGAGACCTCGACGCACGTCGTAGCTGATGACTCGAACTGCCGGCGCGCCGGCACGGCGCTGCCGCGCGTCGTGCGCGTAGTTGAGGAGGCTCTCCACAATCGACGCGTGCCCGAGATTCGCGTAGCCGTGGTGCATGTCGAGAACCGCCACGTCCACGAGGCCCTTCTCCGGAGGAGGTTCGTCGCCGGGCGCGTTCACTCGGGCATAGGAGAGCCCGAGCCCCGGTGGAACCACGATCTGGGAGCCTGGAACCGACGCACGGACGGCCGCTGGAGTCGAATCCTCGTTCAGACCTTCTCCTCCTTGAGCGTACGCGTCATGAGATTGCGCACGGCGTCCGTTGGCGTCGTCTGACCCGAGAGAATCGACGCGACCATCGCTGCAATCGGCATCTCGACGCCTGCCTCGTTCGCAAGCTCGAGCAGGACGGGCGACGTCGCGACGCCCTCGGCCACCTCGCCGCCAAGCGCGGCCAGCGCTTCGGAGAGCGACTTTCCGGATGCGAGCGCTAGCCCGACGCGCCGGTTACGCGAGAGATCACCCGTCGCGGTGAGAATGAGATCCCCCGTGCCCGCGAGGCCCGAAAACGTCTCGGGGCTTCCGCCGATGCGCGCGCCCAGCCTCCGGATCTCGGCGAGCGCCCGCGTGAGGAGGGCCGCCCGGGTGTTGTGACCGAGGCGAAGGCCGTCCACGAGGCCGGCCGCGATTGCCACCACGTTCTTCGCGGCTCCCGCGATCTCGACACCCAGCACGTCCGCCGAGCGATACAGCCGCAGCGTGGGAGAGGACAAGAGCTCCTGCAGCTCCGCGGCGACGTCCGGGTCCGCGCTTGCGACCACGGCCGCTGCCGGAAGGCCTCGCGCGACCTCCGCCGCGAACGTCGGGCCCGAAAGCGCGGCGAGGCCGTCCGTCCGCCCCGTCACGAACGACATGATCTCGGTCGTCCGCCGGCGCGAGCCGATCTCGAGACCCTTGGACGTGGCAACGAGAGGCACGGGCGGGAAAAGCGGGGCGAGCCGCTCGAGCTCCAGCGCCGCGGCCTGCACGGAGACCGACCAGAGAACGGCGGAAACCCCCGAGAACGCCTCACGCGCGTCCGTCGTGATCGTGACGCGCGGCGGAATCGGAAGTGCTCCCGCCAGCGCGGGATGAGCGCGCGTCGCTTTGAGCCGCTCGACGACATCCGGACGGCGGCCGAGAAGCGCCACGTCCAACCCCTTGTTCGCTCCGTGGATGGCGAGCGCGGTGCCCCAGGCGCCGGTTCCGACTATCGCGAGTCGCGTCACGGTTCCCTCCGTCCGAGGCGTCGTTCGGTTCCCTCGAGAATCCGCCGGATGTTCGCGCGATGCGAGACGATGAGAAGGATCGCGACCGCCGAGGCGGCCGCGACTTCCGGATCGGGCGCATGGAACAGGAGCCGCATCGTGAGCGGCAGAACGCAGGCTGCCGCGATCGAGCCGAGCGACACGAAGCGCGTCGCGGCGACCACGGCGACAAAGACGGTCACGACCGCGAGCACCGCGAGCGGGCACAGGACCGAGAACCCCCCGACCGCCGTCGCGACGCCCTTGCCTCCGCGGAATCCGAACCAGACCGGAAAAACGTGGCCGAGCACGGCAGCGCACGCCGCCGCCCCGAGCCAGAGCGGGTCGTACGTGACGGCCTGCATCAGGAGCACCGCGAGCGTGCCCTTCCCGACGTCGAGAAGCATCGTCAGGGTCGCGAGCCGCTTTCCCGACGTGCGCAGCACATTCGTCGCGCCCGCGTTGCCCGAGCCTTCGCGCCTGACGTCCACGCCGCGAAACACGCGGACGAGGACGACCGCGAAGGAGATCGATCCGAGCAGGTAGGCCGCGACGAGACACGCCAGCTCGCGCGTCACCGGCGCCCTCCGTCGGCGAGGCCGAGAAGGTACTTTCGCAGCATCCCGAGCGCGGTCGAGGTCGTCCAGCGCCGGATGAGCGAGCGCTCGCCCGGCAGGAGAAGCCTCCTGTGAAGGCGCGTTCCATCCGCCGCGTCGAGCGCGATGTGAACGGTGCCGACGGGCTTTTCCGGCGTGCCGCCGCCGGGGCCCGCGATGCCCGTCGTCGACAGCCCGATCGTGGCGCCGAATCTCTTGCGCGCGCCGAGCGCCATCTCGCGCGCGGTCTCCTCGGAGACCGCCCCGTGGCGCTCGAGCGTGGCCGCCGAGACGCCCACGAGGTCCGCCTTCGCGGCGTTCGCGTAGGTGACGGCGGCGCCGAGGAAGTACTCCGACGAGCCCGGGACGTCCGTAATGCGCCCCGCGAGATGGCCTCCCGTACACGACTCGGCGAGCGCGAGCGTCTGGCCCTTCACGCGGAGCAGGTCGCCCGCGACGCCCTCGAGCGTGTCGTCGTCGCGGCCGAAGATCTCGCCCGACAGCGCCTTGTGGAAATCGGCCTCGATGCGGTCCAGGACGCGCGACGCCTCTTCGAACGTCCCGCGCGCCGCGAACTGGAGCTGCACTTCGCCGGGCGCGGCCAGAATCGTGAACGGGACGTCGGCATACGCGGTATACACGGGCTTGACGAGCGTCTCCACCACGCTCTCGGGCATCGCCGCGATCTTCAGCGTGCGCCGGTGCACGCCGGCCGCTCCGGCTCGCGCGAGGAGGGGCTCGACGGCGTCGGCCCACATCGCCTTCATCTCGAGCGGAACCCCGGGCAGGAGGACGACGGTCGAGGCTCCGGCCGCCGCGAGAAAGCCGGGTGCCGACCCGCGGGAGTTCGCTAGGACGACGGCTCCCTCGATCACGTCGGCCTGCTTCTCGTTCACCTTCGGCATCTCGAGGCCGCGCCGGCGAAAGCGCTCCTTGAGGCGCAGGAGGATCGCCTCGTCCCGCACGAGGACGCGTCCCAGTACTTTCGCGACCGCTTCCTTCGTGCGGTCGTCGTCCGTGGGTCCGAGCCCGCCCGTCATGACGAGAAGCGGAGCCCGCGCCAGCGCGAGGGGAATCTCGGCGAGAAGGTCGGCCCAGCCGTCGCCCACGCAAACCTTCCGCACGACGGAGATCCCGAGGGCTTCGAGCCGGCTCGTCAGGTACAGCGAGTTCGTGTCGAGGCGCGCCGTGCCGAGCAGCTCGCTGCCCACGGCCAGGATCGAGGCCGTGCTTGGGCGCGACGCCGAACCGGCGCTCACGCCGGCACCTCCGTGCCCGTCTGGAGCTTGCGAGACGTCTCCTCCCATTCCCACAGCTTCGCCTCGAGCGTCCTCTTGGCCTGCTCGCGCGCGGATTTCACCTGCCGGACCTTCTCCCCATCGCGGAACACGTCGGGGTTCGCAAGCGAGAGATCGAGCGAGCGAATCTCCTCCTCGAGGCGCGCAATCTCCTCTTCGAGCACCGCGAGAATTCTTTCGTTCTTTGCGCGCCGCCTCTCGGCGGCGCGGTCCGGAGAGGGAGATTTCTTAGAAGGTGTGTGTTCAGCGGAAGCAGCGGGCTGTGCTCCAGCGGTGCGGGGTGCGCCACGACCGTCTTTACCCTTCGAAGAATCTTTATCTTTGTCTTTCTTCCCCTTCAAAGAAAAAGCGGCAGCACCCTTGCCCCACTGTAGCTCGTCGCGCTTCTGCGACCCGTCCTGAGTGGGAGCAAGAAGTTCTTTCTTCCTCTTCACGAGGTCTGCGTAGTTGCCGGGGTGCAGTTCCACAGCGCCGCCCGGCACGATCTCGAGAATCTGCGTCGCGATGCGGTCCACGAACCAGCGGTCGTGACTCACGAAGACGATGGCGCCCTCGAAAGCTTCCAGGGCGTCCTCGAGCTGCTCGCGCGCGTCGAGGTCGAGGTGGTTCGTGGGCTCGTCCAGCAGGAGAAAGTTCGCGCCGCCGAAGACGATGCGCGCGAGCGAGAGGCGCCCCTTCTCGCCTCCGGAGAGCGTCGCGATCTTCTGGAAGACCTCGTCGCCCCGAAAATCGAAAAGCGCGAGGAAGTCGCGGGCTTCGTTCTCTTTCATCGTGGGGTCGAGATCCATCACGGCGTCGAGCGCCGTCGCCTCGACCGGAAGGTCGCCCATCTCCTGGTCGTAGTAGCCGGTGAGAACGCCGGTGCCCGGCACGGCCGAGCCGGAAAGCGCAGGCAGCACGCGCGCGAGCGTCTTCAGGAGCGTCGTCTTGCCGCAGCCGTTCGGCCCCCAGAGCGCGAGGCGGTCCCCGCGGCGGAGGAGAAACGACACGGGCTGAAGGAGCGGCCCCGTCTCTTTGTAGCCAGGCACGAGCTTCTTCGCCTCGAGAACGCGCCCGCCGGAGACGCGCGCCTCCTCGAAGCGGATAGAGACGTCGTTCCCGTCTTCCCGGGGCGCTTCGATCCTCTCGATACGCGCGAGCATCGTGCGGCGGCTGCGGGCCTGCTTCGTCTTCTGGCCGGCGATGTTGCGGCGGATGAACTCCTCGGTCCGCTCGATCATCTGCCTCTGCTTCTCGGCCTCCTTCGCGCGGAGGCGCTCGCGCTCGGCCTTGAGCTTGCGGTAAGTCGCGTAGTCGCCCGGATAGTCCTCGAGACGGCCGTGCGCGACCTCGACGATGCGGTCCGCGACGGCATCGAGAAAGCGGCGGTCGTGCGAGACGACCAGCGCGGAGAGGCCGGCGCCCGTCTTCCGCTCCACGAGCCAGCCCTCGAGGAACTCGATTCCGGCCACGTCGAGATGGTTCGTGGGCTCGTCGAGGAGAAGAACCGAGGCATCCGTCAGAAGGAGCCGGGCGATCTGGGCGCGGTGCTTCTGCCCGCCCGAAAGCTCGCCCACGGGCCTGTCCCAGAGCGCGCGCGAAAGACCGACGCCCATGAGCACCCTATCCACGCGCGCGTCCGCCTCGTAGCCGCCCGCGCGCTCGAAGTGCTCGCGCACGTCGTCGTGATCGGCCAGGAGCGCGTCGAGCGCCGCGCGGTCGCCGTCGGCGCCGTGCGTGGCAATGGCCTCCTCGAGGCGCCGCATCTCGCGCTCGAGCGCGAGAAGGGGCTCCTGCGCGCGAGCCACGAAGACGCGAAGCGGCTCGTCGCCTTCGGGCTCGACCGCCTGATCGAGGGAGGCGAACGTCGTGCCGCCCGCGACGTACAGCTTGCCGCCGTCGGGCTCGACGAGCCCCTGGACGATCTTCAGGACGGTCGACTTTCCCGCGCCGTTCCTCCCCACGAGGCCCACGATCCGGCCCGGGTCGTGCTGCCACGTGGCGTCCACGAGGACGTCCTTCGTCCCGAAGCTCTTGCGGACGCTTTCCAGCCGGTACAGCACGGCCCGGAGGATAAACGAAGGGCTACT
>CALAQS010000216.1 GCA_937888435.1 uncultured Acidobacteriota bacterium | reverse complement strand
GGCCGGAAGGGTGAGGGAAACCCGGAACGGGTGTCCCGATCAGGGATAGTAGCCGCTGATCGTCCTGGCGGTCAGGTTCGAAGGCGCCATCTTCACCTCGATCTTCCGCCACTGGCTCGACACGGACCTGTTCTGCGGCTGGTACGAGAGGAGGTACTGGCTGCGCAGCTCTTCGTTGATCTCCGCGTAGATCTTCGCGAGGTTTCGCGCGGAGTCGACGTAATAGACCGCGCCGCCGGTCTCCTTGGAAACCCGGTTCAGCTTGTGCCGCACGTCGAGCTGCGTCGTCCCGATCTTCAGGCCGATGAAGTACACGGCGACGCCGGTCTTCTTCGCATAGTCGAGCGCGGCGTCGAACGTGAAATGCGAGCAGCGGTCCTCGCCGTCGGTCAGGATGACGTACGCCTTCCGCCCCCTCGTGCCCTGGTACTGGTACAGCCCGTACACGAGCGCGTCCCAGAGCGCGGTCGAGCCCTGCGCGCGGAGCCCCGCGAGCGCCTGCGCGAGCCGGTCGCGGTCCGTCGTGAAGTGCGAGACGAGCTGCGGCTCGTTGTCGAACGTGACGAGGAACGAGCGGTCGCGCTTCGTCATGACGTCCTTCAGGAACTCGACGGCCGCCTTCTGCGCCTCGACGATGGACTCCTCCATCGAGCCCGAGGTGTCGACTCCGATCCCGAGCGACAGCGGCAGGTTCGTGACGACCTCGAAGCCGTCCAGCGTCTGCGGCACGGTGTCCTCGAAAACCGCGAAGTTCTCCTTCGCGAGGCCCGTGACCGGCCGCCCCCTGCTGAAGACGCTCGTGTAGAGCTCGATGGCCTTGACGTTCTCCTCGGAAAGGTATTTCGGCGCGTTGTAATAGCGGACGTCCTCCGTCGAGGATCCGTCGTCGAGCGTCGCGACGACGCGCAAGAAGCCGAGCTCCTGGCTCTTCGGAACGTCCACGAGCTGCTGAAACGGCTCCTGGTAGAGAACCGCGGACCGGCGGTCGTTCACGTAGAACTCCACCCCAGTGAGCCGCTTCGTCTCGGGCACGGCCACGTCGGCGACGACGCGCGTCGGCCCCTCGAGCCTAGCGCCCTTCGCGGGCTGCGTGATGCGCAGGCGGAAGGCCTCCCGGCCCTCGTTTAGGACGACCTCGTCCTGAGCGATGGGCCTTCCGTCCTTCGCATACCCGATCACTTTGACGACGTGCTTGCGCGGAAGCTCGCCGAGGTCGAGATCCGCCGAGAACGGAGGCCTCCGCTTCGTCACGACCCGCGTGTTGTTCAGGTAGAACTCGGCGAACGAGATGTCGTTCGACGAGGCGCGCGTCTCGAACCGGATGAGGCCGGTCGCGATCTCGCGGGCGATCGGGATGAGCGAGAGCGAGCCCTTCGGGTTCCTGTTCTCGACGAGCTCCGTGACGGCCTTCCTCGCGGCCTCGCGCGCGGCCTTCTCCTCCGGCGAGAGCGTCGAGTCGGGCGTGTCGGGAACCTTGAGCTTCTCGCTGATGAGCGCGGCCGAGTTGCGGTTGGCGTCGGCGACCTTCACCTTGAGGCGGTAGTCGCCCGGATACAGATCGCGCTCGACCGTGAGCGGTACGAACGGGCCGTTGATCGTGGAGGCCGGGAAGTCGAACCGGTAGCGGAAGTTGTCGATGAGGCGGCCGTCGCGCACGACCTCCCCGACGACGTCGATGTCGAAGAACGTCTCCTCGCCGATCTGCTTTTTCGTGAGCGAGTCGCGCTCGAGGAGCACCGCGAGCTCCATGCGGATCCGGCTGCCGATCGCCTCCGGGAACCGGAAGACGCGCTGCACCGGAAGCGTCGCCGCGCCGGCCTGCAGGTCCGTCGTCATCTGGAGGATGTGGTCCGCTCCCTCGACGTCGGGCTTCGGACCCTGCTTGAGGTCGTCCGCGACCTTCAAAGAGCCCATCGTCCCGAACGTGGCCGAGACCGAGCTGAGCGCGGCCTGCACATCCCGCGACTCCGCGCAGCGGTTGAAGTCCACGCGCCGCGCGGCGCCGGCCCCGATCGCGCCCGGAAGGCCCCCCGCGACGATCGCCTGCGGCCCGTCGAGCGGCGTCCACATCCTGTAGTCGCCAGTTCCGAAGGGCTCGTAGAAGAGGAGGACGACCTTCGAGAGACGCAGCGATTCGAGCCGTTCGTAGTACCAGATCTGAAGCGGCCAGTAGATGTCCTGGCAGTCGACCTTGCGGACGCCGTCCGGCGGCCCGTTCACGACGTAGATGCGCCCCATGTCCGTATTGATGCTCCGGTAGCGCTCCTTGGCCTGCTGCAGGCGCATCTCGTAGATGTCGCGAAAAGGAATACGGATGCCGTCCGGCGCCAGCGAGCGGCGCCTCCAGAAGTCGTCGAGGAAATGCTCGCGCTGGTAGTCCTCGCCGAGCTTGAGCAGCGTGTCGCGCTCGACGTCCGTGATGATCGGTTCGACGTCCTCGAGGAACTGGCGGTACTTCTCGGGAAGGTCGTGCGCGAGCTTCTTGCGCTCCCTCCCCGTGAGCGGCTTGTTCGAGACGAGCTGGGGCGCCGGCGCTTCCGGCTTCGCGCCGGCCGGGGGAAGAATGTGCGGCACGGCGAGGGCCCCGCGCTCGGCGAGGCCGCCGTTGTTGTCGCCCTGCCGCCGAGAGATGTCCTTGACCGCCGAGACGACGAGGAGCGCGTCGGCGCAGGCTCCCGGATCGCCCTCGAGCGCCGCCAGGGTTCCCTTCGCCGACGGCGCGAGAAGAACGGGCTCACCTTCGAGGACGGTCCAGTAGCGATACGAGCCCGTCGGCGATTCCGGATAGAACAGGACGCGCGCGTTCTTTCCGAGCGTGGGGTGCTCGAGATAGGTCCAGATCTCGAGCGTCCGGAGCGAGTCGCCACAGCGCACGGTGACGCGGGCGTCCGGCGGACCCGACGCGATGTAGACCGCCGAGCGGTCGTCGTCGAGTCGGCCGAAGAGCCTGAGGGCCTCGGGGCCTCGAGCCGCCTGCGGCGCGGGCGCGGTCGGATTCACCGCGACGAGCGGAGGCGGCGTCGGCAGCGCGGGCACCGGCGACGGAACCGGACTGTCGGCACCCGCTCGGGCGGCGGCCAGGAGGGCGACGACTCCCAGGAACCACCTGCCCGAACGCATTCTCCCGACCTCCCGCCGAGGCTCCAATTCTGTGCCGGCGAGCCTCTCCCTGGCAATCTGCTCGCAAGACAGATTCCAGGTCTCAACGTCCTCCAGGACGCGCGGACCCAGCAGCTTTCGGCGCTCCAGCCCCGTGCGACCCTACAATCGGCCGTCCGGAGGTCCGGTTTCTTGAATACCGACGCCCACAAGGTCTACGCCGACCACCATGCCACGACGCCCCTCGACCCCGAAGTGCTCGAGGTCATGCGGCCCTGGCTGGAGGGCCTGGCCGCGAATCCTTCCTCCACCCACGGCCCGGGCCGTGCCGCG
>CALAQS010000215.1 GCA_937888435.1 uncultured Acidobacteriota bacterium | reverse complement strand
AAGACCCGGTGGAGCGTCGCCGCCGACCGGAATCCGCCGAACAGGCGCGAGAGGGTCGCCGCCCAGGGCTTTTCCGAGAACAGCAGCGGCACGCCGGTGAGCGAGAGCCCGAGAAAGCTCGCCATGAGGAGGATGTGCAGCGAACGGTCGAACCGGTCGAAGCGCCGTACCCAGATCGGGCCGGCCGGCGCGGGGGCGTTCTGGTCCATCATCCTTCTCCCCGTCCGTCGGCCGGCCCGGGGCCGTTCCGGTGGGCGTCGACACGCGCCTTGACCGACCGGGGAAACCATAGGACCGTGTGAATCCCGAAGAACGCGAAGACGCCGGCGAGGAGGATCCTCATGAAGAGGGCCGTCGCCCACAACAGGCGGCTCCGCCCCTTGTCGTGCGTGTTCGCGTGCGGGTCGTAGCGGGAGAAGTTCACCGTCGCGCCGGGATGACATTTCTGGCACGTGCTCAGGCGATTCGCGGGGCTAACCGAGGAGCGTGCGTCGCCGGCCGGCTGGATCTCGTGCGCGGTGTGACAGTCGGCGCAGGTCGCGATGCGCGAAAAGCCCATCGCGCTCACCTGGCCGTGATACGTGTCGCGGTAGGTCGCGAGCGAGGATTCGTGGCAGCCCCCGCACTGGCGGAGGATCGCGAGGCGCCGCGCGTCCGTGGAGTCCGTGATGGCATGCGCCGTGTGGCAGTCGGAGCACACGGGCACTCTTCGGTTGCCCTTGGCGAGTTGGTTCCCGTGAATCGAGTCGCTGTATTCCGCGAGGATCTTCTCGTGGCAGGTTCCACACGTCGCGGGGACGCGCGTTCGGAAAACGAGGCTCTCGGGATCCACTCTCGGATCGCGGATCGCGTGCGCCTCATGGCAGGTCGCGCAATTCGGCGCGATCTTCAGCCCGCTCTTTTCCAGCGCCTTGCCGTGGATGCTGTCGTGGAAGAGCGCCGGCTGGTTCACGGGAGGTCCTCCGGCGCTCGCGACGACCGCGAGGTTTCCGTGGCACCTCAGGCATGTCGTGGGGAGGTTGAAGTGATTCGTCCGCGACGCCGGGTCTTTCGAGGGCCGGATGTCGTGGATTCCATGGCAGTCCGTGCAGGTGGCCGCCTTGCTGGCCTTCGACTTCCCGCGTTCTTTCGCGTGAACGCTCTTCTGGTAGTCGGCGACCTGCGACGCATGACAGCCCGCGCAGTCGACCGGAGCGAGCTTCTCGGGATGCGGAAAGTCGCTCGTCTTCGCGAGGTCCTGGTGACAGTCGATGCACGCCGCGCCGGCGGCGCCATGGACGGAAGCGGTGAACGCCGCCTTGTCGACGAAAATGGAAGACCCGTTCGCGCGTTTGGCGGACGGGTCTTCGTGGCAAGCGAGGCAGTCGTCGTTGGCGGGGGGCTTCGGGGTCGGGGCCGCCGCCTGGAGGGGGGCGGCCGTCAGCAGAAGCGCGGCGAAAACGCCCCCGAACCTCATTCCTCCATCCTACTTGGACGCGGGATCGCCGGGGTTCGTCCCCTTCTTGATCTCGTCGAGGTTCGAGACGCCGTCCTTGTCGCTGTCGAGCTTCTCGATTTTGGCGAAGTCGTACTTGGCGTCCTTTTTCGTCGCCGCGAGATCCTTGCCATAGGCGTTGACGTCCGCCTCGCCCTTCTTGGGCATCGCCTTCACGTGGCAGGTGCTGCACTTCGCCTTGGGGGCGTCGGGATACGTCGTGCCGAACTGCTTCTGAAGGTCCATGGTGGCGAGGGACGAGCCGGCGACGAGCGCGACTGCCGAGGCGAGGGAGACGACTCCGAGGCGTACCTTGTTCATGTCATTGACCCTTTCTTCTCTTCTCTTTTCTTTTCTTTGCGACCCGTTCAGGGGCGCCACTTGAGGTAGACGCCGTAACGATTGGCGCGGAAGCTGGACGTCGAGATCTGATAGTCGAGGTACCGATCGATCGACCACTCGCCGATGAGCCCGACGTGGGCCGTGGCGTCGAAATCGACGCGCGCGCCTCCTCGGTAGAGCCGGTATGCGTACGAGCCCTCGTTCGCGAAACGCGACCAGAAGCCGTCGATCGCGATCTTGTCGAGCTTGAGGCCCAGGCCCGCCTCCCACATCTGGCCGTCTTCCGTGTCCACGGAGTCGAGCACCGAGAAGTCCTGTGGGGCGCGGATCGGAATCGTGTTGTC
>CALAQS010000214.1 GCA_937888435.1 uncultured Acidobacteriota bacterium | reverse complement strand
CCGCGACCAGGCATGCTGCTCGAGGCGGCTCGGCGCCACGCGATCCCTCTGGCACGGTCCTTCTTCGTGGGCGACAACCCCACCGACGTCGCGGCCGGGCATGCCGCCGGCACCCGAACGATTTACGTGGGCGAGCCCGAAGCGCTGGCGGGGCAGACCCCGGATTTCTTTGCCGAGGACCTGATCGCGGCCGCGAGGATCATCCTCAGGGAGGATGGACTCATCGAAGGGACGGCATGAGAGTGTTCGTCACGGGCGGCGCAGGATTTATCGGCAGTTCTGCCGGCGATCGCTGCGAGCGTGAAGGTCCGGCGCGTCTCCCTCGGCTCTTAGGGGACTACTTCAGCTTTTCCTTGACGATCTTGAACGGCGCGGTCCCCATGAGCCTCGCTTCTTCCTTCCCCGCCTCGGCGAGAGAGATCTCGAACTCGTAGTCTCCAATCGGCCAGCCCTTCGAGTCGGCCTTGAAGGCTACGGCCGGCTTGTCGGGCGAGAGCGGCGCTTCCTGGCGGGAGATCGGCTTTTTGTCCGGCAGGAGGGCCCACGCGACGCGGACCTTAGAGCCCGCGGGAGCGTTCGGGATCTCGAAGGACGTGAAAACCGGCTCTCCGGGCCGGAAAACGCTCACGTCGGCGTTGACGGTGCCCTCGGGACCAAACGCGGGGCCGAGACGGAACTTCGCGATGAACGTGCCTTTCGGCGCCTCCGCGGCGGGCGACGGCGTCTCGACGGCCACGGCCGGTTTCCCGACGGCAGCGGGGCCGCCCTTGTCGGGCCCTTCGGACTTTTTCCCGCCGCATGCAAGGGAAAGAACGCACAGAGCGACCGGAAGATAGCGCCATCTCATTTTCGTACTCCTCGCGAGGCTCCCGAAACGCGTTCCGGATTGGGCCGTCCCGCGATTTTGGCCTCGTTTTTGAACGCCCACGCATGATACCAAGAGCGATGACGAGGCGCTCACGCGCTCTCCGCCCGGTATTCTACCGAGCGGAGAGCACCCGATGACCGCGGCCGCTCCGTTCCGCCTCGAATCGTGTGCGTGCCCGCTTTGCGGCGAGCCGCCTCCGACGAAAACGCGCGCTCAATTCGGGCCGTACCGCGTCGTGGATTGCCGCTCCTGCTCGATGCGGTATCTCACCCCACGCGTCCAGGAGAGCGACGTGGCCCGCTTGTACGGATCGGAGGACTACTGGGAGAAAGGCGGCTCCGAAGGCGGATACTCCTCCTATGCCTCCATGGAGCCCCTTCTCGTCCGCACGTTCGTCCGGCGCCTCTCTCTGCTGCCTCCGCGCGCGAGAGGTGCCCGCCTTCTCGACGTCGGATGCGGCCCCGGCGCCGGCCTCAATGCGGCGTGCTCTCTCGGTTACGACGCGTGGGGCCTCGACGTGTCCGAAACCGCGGCCAAAGTCGCGTCTTTTCGCCATCCGGGCCGCGTTCGCCTCGGGACGCTTTCGGACCGCCTCTTTTCTCGGAGTTTTTTCGACGTCATCACGCTCTTCGACGTCATCGAGCATGTCTACGACCCCCGCGCTCTCGCGGTGGACCTCGCGTGGCACCTCGCGCCGGAGGGGCGCGTCGTGGTCGCCACGCCGAACGTGAAGAGCCTTCTCGCGCGCGTGACGGGACGCCGTTGGGTGTCCTACAAGATCCCCGAGCACGTCCTTTATTTCTCGCCGCGCACGCTCGCCGAGGCGCTCGCGCCGGGATTCGAGATCGAGCACGTCTCCTCGTGCGGCCAGTACGTGTCTCCGGATTTTCTTCTTTCGCGGATCGGGGACGCTCTTCCGTTCGGCGGGAGCATCCTGCGCGCGGCTTCGCGCCTTCTTCCCCCGGGTCGCGCCGCCCTCTATGCGAATTCCGGCTCGATGCTCGTGATGGCGCGCCGGAGCCCGGCTCCATGACCGCCGAGGCGCTTCCCGATCTTTCCCTAGTCCTGCCAGTCTTCAACGCGGCGGGTTTCGTGGAGCGGAGCCTCGCGGAAGCTGTTGAGTTCCTCGGCCGGGGAGCTCTCTCGTGGGAGATCGTCGCCGTCGACGACGGGAGCACGGACGGCACCGCGGAACGCCTCGCCGCCTCTCGCGCGAAAAACCTGACGATCGTCTCCCTCCCCGAGAACCTAGGGAAATTCGGCGCCCTGAAAGAGGGAATGCGGGCGAGCCGCGGCACGTGCCGCCTCTTCACCGACGCCGATCTTCCGTTCGACCTCGACGCGGTTCCCTACATGGCTCGCCTCGTGAATGATCGTGGGTTTCACGTCGTCACCGGCGACCGCACGCTCACGGGGTCCGACTACCGGCCCCACGTCCCGCGGCACCGGGACACGGCCTCGGTCGCGTTCTCGTTTCTCGTGCGGATGCTCGTGACCGGCGGCCTTTTCGACACGCAGTGCGGCCTGAAAGCCTTTCGAAGCGACGTTGCGGACGCGCTTTTTCCGCTCCTCGGAGAGAACGGTTTCGCCGGAGACGTGGAGCTGCTCTACGTGGCGCTCAAGTACAACCTCGAGATCAAGCGTGTGCCGGTTCGCCTGCGCCGCTGCGGGCCGAGCACCGTCCATCTCGGCCTCGATTCCTTGCGCATGCTGGGGCGCATCGCCTCGCTCCGGCGGGAGTGGGACTCGGGCCGCTATCGCTCCCCCGTGCTCGAGCGGATCGCGGGGCAGGCCTACTGGACCGCGGAAGCGCCGGCGCCCTGAGTCTCGCCTAAAACCTCAGGAAAACGGGGTGGTCGACGAGAGGGGGCCGGTCGGGCGGCCCGAAGTCTCCCGGCTTGCACGGCGGCGACACGCCCGCGCCCCGCGGCGGCCGGAGCGCGGACGGCGGGACGATGGAGAATTCCCCTCCGGGCGGGGTCCAGGTCCATTCGAGTCTCGCGGGTTCGACCGACTCCTTGAAGGAAAGCACCACGGCGTGCTCACCGGCTGAGAGGAAGACGCTCGTGTCGACGGGCTTGTCGTGCGCTCCCTCGCTCCTGAGAACGGTTTGCCCGTCGATCTTCAGCTCGGCAGTTCCCGAGGCCAGAAGACCCATCAAGTAAGACCCAAGCGCGGGCGCGACCAGCGATCCCGTCCACACGGCGTCGAAGGGTTCGCCCCCGAACTGAAACTCCTCGCAGAGGTTCCAAGTCGCGAGCGTGCCGTCGAGCCGCTCCTGCCGGCGCCCGCCGCGAAACGTCACGACGCCGAAGAGCCCGCCCGGGGGTTCCGCGAGAGGTCTCAGGATCGCGGCCGGGATCGCCTGGAAAACCGGCTGTTCTCCCGCGTTCGCGGCCGGGGCCCAGAGGAGACGCGCGGGCGGGCGGCCCCCCGCGCGCGCAGCCTCCATCTCGACGAAGTGATCGCCGCGCGCGAGGCACACGGACGTCTCTTTCACCGCGTCGCCCGCGGCGATCGACAGGACCTCGCTGCCATCGATCGTGAGGCGGGCCGGACCGGGGCCGAGGCGGAACGCGTAGTTGCCGAAGCGCGGCACGCGCATCGCGGCCGTCCATCTCACCCCCGTGTCGGGGCGTGCCCCAGGATCGGGGTCCGAGAAACCCGGGACGCGGACGGATGGCCCCCCCGGAACGTGCGCGAGCGCACCCTGCGTGGCCTGCCACGCAGCCCGCGGCACGCGATAGACGTCGAAGGTCCACTGGTCCGGCGGAAGCGGGACACGCCGAAGAGCTCCTCCGGGGTAGATCGCTTCGACCAGATGCCGATACGCCTCCTGCCCGGGGTAGAAGAGGAACGCGAGGTCGCGGTTCGCGGGCATCGTCAGGGGAAGGTGGAAGCCGGGAGACAGGATTCCGGCGCGAAAGGAATCCGGTGCGAGGTGGTACACCCAGCCCGAGTTGACCATGTGGAACTGGCCGCCGAGGCTCACGACCCAGGCGTCGCGTCCCTCCTGCGCGACCGCGCCTCCCTCGATCCGCGGGTACGGCCACGCGTCGAGCTTCGCGTACTCGCCGAAGTAGAAGACAAGCTCCCGCGCCGCCAGCGCGAGTGCGGCCGCCGCCACGATTGCGGCGACGGCGACGCGGCCTCCACGCCCCTTCAAAGGCGCAGCGAAACGGCGCGCCCCCTCGTCGAGAACGAGCGCCGCAAAGATCGCCAGCACGGGCACGGCCGTCGCCATGCGGTGGAGGTTCGGTGTCTCGACGGTGACCACGACCCCGACGAATCCGGCCCAGAACCATGCCGCGAGGAGGGCAAGTCGCGGATCCCGGACGCGCCAGAGGCTCGCGAAGAGCCCGGTGAGCGTCAGCGCCGAGAGGACGGGGGGCAGGATCGGCTTTCCCGTCGGCCAGAAGTAATTGCCGTCCGGAAAGCGGTTGAAGATCCCGATCGACCGCTCGAGCTGCGCGAGGAGAAGGCGGGGCATCGACCATTCGGGGTGGACGTACGGCAGGCGCGACAGGTTCGAGCTCACGAAGATGCTCGTTTCCCGCGCGCGGACGACGAACCAGTCCGGGTTGACGTACGCCCGATAGAGAAACGGCGCGCCGATGACGAGCGCCGCGAGCGCTCCCAAGAGCGCGCCCGCAAAAATCTTCATGCACGTGCCGCGGGGAGCGGTCGCGAGGAGCGAGACCACGAAAAGGAGGGCGAAGACGCTCCACAGACGTCCCGTCGGATAGAAGTAAAGCGAGAAGCCTCCCGCGAGTCCCGAGAGGACCCAGGCCCACGCGCGTCCTCCGCGAGCCGCTTCGAGGAAGAAGAGCGCGCTCGCCGCCCAGAGCGTCGCCGTGGGGCCAGCGCAGGTTGTCTCGCGCGAAAACTGCAGGGCCGGCCCGAGGGACGCCACGAGGAGTCCGGCGAGAAGCCCGGCCCTCCGGCCGAAATGCCGCACGCCGAGCCAGAGGACGAGACCGACAGTGGCGATTCCGGCGAGTGCCCCGAACGTCCGCGCCCCGGCGACGGTCGCGCCCGCCACGCGCATGACCGCCGCGAGGAGCCGGAAGTAGACGATGCTGATGTGGTACCAGCCGACCCCGAAAAGAGGCGTCGTGTCGTGCCCGCGCAGGATCGAGAGCGACACGGCCGCCTGATCGCCTTCGTCCGCGTTGATGCCGAAGGGAATCCTGTCGAGCGCGAAGAGACGGGTCGCGGCCGCGAGGCAGAGGATCAAGGCAACCGCGAGCGCGAAGAGGCCGCGGCGACGCCGGCTCCCGAGAGGAGGCGCGGCGTCCCAGCGCGGCGAGAAGGCCGTGAGCTCTCCTCCGAAAAAGCCGGCCGCCGCGATCAGGAAGATTGCCGCGATCCACGGACCTTCCGCCGCAACTTCGCGGCTCCGGGCGTAGAGCCGCAGGCACCAGACGATCGACGCGATCGCTCCCAGGGCGGCGACAGCGAAGGCGAGAAGGCCAGCCGGGCCCTTCCGCCGCGCGGGTGACGCGAGCGGGGGTGGCGCCGGCCGCGGCCAAGCTCCCCACGCGAAGAGAGCCGACGCAACGAGCTGCGCGCCGATTCCCGCCCAGGGAGCACGACCCGACCGGATCAATTCCTCGCCGGCAAGCGCGAGACCGAGGGCAAGGACAGCGAGCGTCCGGAGCGGCCCCGAGCCGCCTTTTCCGGATGCGGAGGACGATGCCGAGCTCACGGCGCCTCGCCCGGTGTCAAGGCGTGGATCGCCGACACGGCCCCGTCGAGGACGAAGAGCTCATGCGACGCGTGCGAAAAGCGATAGGGCGAGGCGAGATCCCTGCGGCGAAGGTCGCTCGAAGAGCGTGCCGGCATCAGGCGGGTTCCCCGAACATCGACGATGAGCGGCGCTTCTTCTGGGCTGTACGGAACGAGAAGCCTCGGCCCGTCGAACGCGGCGCCGCGGAGATACTCCGGATGAGGCTCGCGCGCG
>CALAQS010000213.1 GCA_937888435.1 uncultured Acidobacteriota bacterium | reverse complement strand
ATGCTCGTGCGCATCGCACGAATCGCGAAGGACAAACAGAGCCGCGGGCTGACGCGTCGCGCGGGTTCGCTCGTGGTCATGCCCGTGGAAGCGCCCTGGCTTCTCGAACGACTGATGGTGGACGCCGACTGGTTGAGGATCGTTTGCGAGAAGAAGGCCGACGGCAAAGAGCCCGTTTTCAGGGAGACTCGAATCAACGCGCCCGAGATCGTCGCCCGCACCCTGCTCGCCAAGGCCGGCGAGTGGCGGTTCCCCGTGCTGACTGGAATCCTCGAGGCGCCGACCCTGCGGCCGGATGGCTCCGTGGTCTCCTCCGACGGCTACGATCAAGAGTCCGGGCTCTATCTCGACATGGGCGGAGCGGCATTCCCGCCGATTCCCGAGCGGCCCACAAAGGACGACGCGGCTCGGGCGCTGACACTCCTGTGCGAGCTCGTAAAGGATTTTCCTTTTGTCGCCGAGAGCGACCGTGCGGCGGCGCTTGCAGCGATGCTCACGGCGCTCGTGCGGCGAAGCCTGCCAAGCGCTCCCCTCTTCGGCAACACGGCGCCGAAGATGGGAAGCGGGAAGTCTCTTCTTCACGATCTCGTCAACATCCTCGCCACGGGCCGCCGCTGCAACGTGATGGCTTTGAGTGACGACGCACGCGAGGAGAAAAAGCGTTTGCTTGCCCTCCTCATCGCCGGCGATCCCGTCGTCTGCTATGACAACGTGGACCGGCCCCTCGGCGGCGCCGCCCTATCGCAGGCGTTGACGCAGGAGACGATCCAGGACCGCTATCTCGGTGTGTCGCGCATGGTGACCGCCTCAACCCGCACGACGTTCCTCGCGAACGGCAACAACCTCGAGTTCGAGGGAGACCTCACGACGCGCGTCGTTCTGTGCGCTCTCGATCCCGAGGTGGAGCACCCGGAGGAGCGCCGCTTCGACGTCAACCTTCTCGAGGAGACGCCGCGCCGCCGCGGGGAGCTGGTGGTCGCGGGCCTGACCGTGCTCCGCGCATTCGTCGTGGCCGGCAAGCCGGACGTCGGTCTAAAGCCGTTCGGCCGTTTCGAGGCGTGGTCTAACTGGATCCGCGCCTCGCTCGTATGGCTCGGCATGGCCGACCCCCTCGGCGGCAGCAAGCGTGTGGAGGAGCGTGATCCCGTTCGGAGCGGTCTCAAAGGCCTCCTGACAGCGTGGTACTCCTCTTTCCAGTCGGCCGGCAAGACTGCCGCGGAGGCCGTGGCCGGCGCTCGCTTTCAGAATGAAGAGGGCCTCCAGAATGAAGAGGGCCTCGCACTCCGGGAAGCGCTCTTAGAGGTTGTCGGCGAGCAGAAGGGCGAGATCAGCACCCGGCGGCTTTCGCACTACCTCTCCAAGTACGAAAGCAGGATCGAGGGCGCGTTGCGAATCGTCCGCGCGGACACGAAGGCACACGGCGGCGCCGTCCGGTGGTCCGTCCAGCCGAACAAGGAAACGGTGACTTAGGTGGCTACGGTGACTCCCCCTTACACAGTCCCCCATAAAATAACTGCCCCTTTTTCTTCCCCGCGTTGCGCAAGCATTAGTCACCAGACTCACCAGAGTCACCGAGTGACGGTGGCCTCGTGAACGGAATGACGCCCCAGCCCGCCCGAAAAGAGCGGCCTAAGAACGGCCGGGACACACGGTTCCGCCCGAAGAATCCCGGAAAGCCTCGAGGTGCGAAAGACCGCCGCACCGTGGTGGGGATTGAGGTCTGCCGCGCGATCGCCGGCCGCGCCGCCGATCGTCTCGCGGCCCTCGTCGACTCGCGGAGCCCGCGCATTGCCTTCGAGGCGTCGCGGCTCGTGCTCGCGTACGCCTGGGGCGCGCCGCGGCAGACGCTCGAGTTGACGGGAGACTTCGGCGACCTCTCACGCGAGCTCGCAGCGGCGCTCATCGAGGCGCGGGCACGTCGGGCCGCGCTCGAGAGGGTCGTGCCGTCCACAGCCATCGTGGCCGCGCCGTCGGCCATTACGGAGGCTCTGGCTGCGCCCGCACCAGAGCTTGAGGCCGAGGTTGTGAAGGCCGAAACGGAGGTCGCATTGTGATCCGATCCACGCTTTTGCAGACGGATAAAGAGTTACGTTTCAGCTTGACAGGGGTGAAAAAGGACTCTATCTTGCCTCATAGAGTATCGCTTATAAGTATAAGCGTAACTCAGGAGGCGAAGGGCCATGAGAACGCGCAAGAACACCCCGAGGAGGTTCCCCGTGGAGGTCCTGACGCCCGAGGAGGCGGTCTCGCTCATCAAGACGTGCTCGGCGAAGGCGTCCACCGGACTCCGAAACCGGGCGCTCCTGACGGTCCTATACAGGGCCGGGCTTCGGATCGCCGAGGCGCTCGCGCTCAGGCTGAAGGATGTGAACGTCGAGGCCGGTACGCTGACGGTCCTCCACGGGAAGGGCGACAGGCGGCGTGTGGTCGGGCTGGACGCCGGCGCGGCGGCTGTCCTCGGGCAGTGGCTCGAGCGGCGGACGGCGCTCGGCTTGAACGGCCGGCACTTCGTCTTCTGCACATTGAAGGGCCAGCCGATCGAGACGGCCTACATTCGCGCCTTGATGCCGCGGCTCGCGCGGAAGGCTGGTATCGAGAAGCGCGTTCACGCCCACGGGCTCAGACACACACACGCGGCGGAGCTGGCGCGAGAAGGCACGCCGCTCAACCTCGTTCAGGCGCAGCTCGGGCACTCCTCGCTCGCCACGACCGACCGCTACCTCCGCCACATCGCCCCCGAGGAGCTCGTCCGGGCCATGAAGTCGCGGATCTGGAGTCTCGACTAGACCTCGCTGATCGCCTCACGTCGCCTTGCGCCAGCGAGGTGACCCCGTGACGCACGACCTCGTCGCGCTCCTGGCCGAAGTCCACGACGATCCCGCCGCGTTCTGGAGGCTCGTCCTTCGCGGTGAGCCCCGACGCTGGCAGGCGGCGGTGTGCGAGGAGATCCGCCTCCGCCTCGAAGCGGGCGAGCGGCATCTTAGCGTCTTGATCCGAAGCTGCCACGGCGCGGGAAAGACGACGCTCGCGGTCGTCCTGTCCCTCTGGTGGACGGCGACACGGCCGCACTCGCGCGGCTTGACGACGGCGCCAACTTGGGCCGCGGTCGAGGGCGTGTTCTGGATCGAGCTGGCCCGCCTCTTCAGTGGTTCACTCCTCGCCCGCGCCGGGTTCGGTCGGCTCCTGACGACGGAGCTGTCTTTCGAGCCGGGATGGGACCTCGTTGGCCGGAGCACGGATCCCCCTGTCAACCTCGAGGGCCGTCCCTCCCCCACGGCGGCGGTCCGGGTCGTGGACGAGGCGAAAGCCGTCGAGGGAGCCGTCTTCGAGTCGACCGAGGCGCTTCTGGACGCGCCTGAGACGCTCGATGTCTGGATCTCGACACCGTCGATCCCCTCCGGTCCCTTCTTCGACCGCGACGTGAAGGGCAGAGCGGACGTGATCCGCAGCGTCGTCACGATCAACGACCTGATCGCCGAAGGGCTACCGGGCAAGGCCGACTGGCAAGCGTCGCGCCTCGCCGAGTGGGGCGAGAACTCGCCCGAGTATCAGAGCCGCGCGATGGCGCGCTACATGAACGACGCAGAAGGCGCGCTGTTTCCGTTCGCATGGGTCGAGCGTGCGATGGCGGCCGACTTGGACGTGCCGCTCGTGCCAGTGGCCGGGCTCGACGTTG
>CALAQS010000212.1 GCA_937888435.1 uncultured Acidobacteriota bacterium | reverse complement strand
GTATTCGACAACGGCCGCTGGATCCGTGATGTGGGCAGCGTCCGAACCCTTGAGGCGACGCGCGCAATCACGCGCGAAATGCGGAGCTCGAGCGACATGGGCCTCGCCGGTTACGGCGTGAAGTCCGAGAAGCGCGCGGCGAGAGAGAACATGCTTGCGCTCGCTCGGTCGCTGCCCGGCATGGCGATCTCGCCGGCCGCGCTGGATGCGGATCCCTGGCTGCTCGGCTGCCCGAACGGCGTTCTCGACCTGCGGACGGGCGAGCTCCGCGAGAGCCGCCCCGAGGACTACATCACGAAGCGCACCGGCGTCCCGTTTAGCGTCGCCGCGGAAGCCCCTCGCTGGCGCCGCTTCATCTGCGAGGTGACGTGCGCAGACGTCGAGCTCGAAGCCTTTTTGCAGCGGACGGTCGGCTACTCACTGACCGGCCGCACTGGCGAGCAGGTCTTCTTTTTCCTCTACGGCGATGGCGCGAACGGGAAGGGAACGTTCATCAAGGTGCTCCAACGGGCCCTCGGCGACTATGCCGCGGTGCTGTCGACCGCGGCCTTGATGGCGTCATACGGCCAGGCGCATCCCACGGAGCTCGTGCCGCTCTTCGGCGCGCGCTTCGTTACCGCGAACGAGGTCTCGGACGGGCGCTCGTGGAACGAGGCGCGCCTGAAGGAGCTCACTGGCGAGGACCGCATTACCGCGCGCGGGATGCGCGAAAACTTCTGGTCTTTCGAGCCGACCCACAAGCTCTGGATCTCAGGGAACTACCGGCCGCGCGTCCACGGCGACGACTTCGGCCTATGGCGTCGCGTGCGGCTGATCCCGTTTGAGGCGCGCTTCGAGGTCAACTCGCACCTCCTCGAAGAACTCCTTGCCGAGTTGCGGGGCGTCCTCGCGTGGGCGGTGGAAGGGTGTCTCGCGTGGCAGCGCGACGGCCTCGGTGTGCCTGCCAGGGTGCGAGAGGCAACGGACACCTACCGCGAGCGCGAAAACCTCGTCGGGCAATTCGTCGAGGAGGCGTGCCACCGGCACCCACAGGCCGAGACGTCGACGGCCGATCTCTACGCCGTGTTCGAGCGCTGGTGCGCCAAGGCAGGTGAGCGGACGCCCGCGAAGCGCGGCTTTAGCGAGCGTCTCGAGCGTCTCGGCTTCAAGCGCAACGAGAGCCGGAATGCGCGGGGCTTCATTGGGATCGGACTACGGCCCGAATGGGGCATCGGGAGGGCCGAGTTGAGCGCGTCCGTGGGCGCAGTGGGCGCAGTCGAGGCCGTTTCTAGGTTTTCCTGGGAATCACCTTACGAAGGCGTTAACCAGAAACAGGGGTCCTCTGCGCCCACTACGCCCCGAAGGGTTCCCCCTGGGGATCCACAAACCGACGTATGAATGACGCCGACTGCCTCCGCTGGCGCACGTCCATGGCCGAGCTCGAGACGGCGGCGACCGACGTGTCGGCCGACGACGTCCCGGAGCTGGCAGGACGGCTGGAGGCGCTCAAGCTCCGGCTCGTTCTCCGGGTGCAGACCTCAGCGGCGGCGCCGGCGGGGGAAAAGGGGGAGGACCGGCTTCTCGACGCCAAGCAGGCGGCGGCGTTACTCGGGGTCAAAAAGTCCTGGATTTACGACCATTCGCCCGAACTTTCGCCCATTCCGCTCCCAGGCCGCCTTCTTCGCTTCTCAGAAGCGAAGGTCCGGCGCTGGATGCGCAGAACCTCTGGATAGCGAGCCGAACACCACGGTAGTACATGGCCATGAGACACAAACGTACCGGAAAGACGACGAAACAGGGAGGGCGCCGTGCGCGGTGACGGGCGGATCTTCCGGCGGAAGGGAAAGGACGGCCAGAATCTCGCGATCTGGCACGTCGCGTACTGGGGTCCCGTCGACGGCCGAGTCATAGAGATCCGGGAAAGTGCCGGAACCGGCGACGAGAAGAAGGCTCGACAATTCCTGAAGGAGCGACTCCGTGAGGTCGGAAACCACCGGGTCGGCGCCGCGCGCTTTCAGGGGCCCCGTCAGGAGCGCGTGAGAGTTGAAGAGCTTTTCGAGGCTCTCGATCGAGACTACGTTCAACGCGGCATCAAGGGGCTTCGCGAGGCGAGAAACCACATGAAACCGGTGCGCGAGTTCTTCGGCTTCCGCCGCGCCATGGAGGTGACGCCGAACCTCGTGCGCGAGTACATCGCCGGGCGGAAAATGAGCGTCCGCCGCGTGGGCGGCAAACCCATTGTCGGCGTCGCGAACTCCACCATCAACCGCGAGACAGAGCTCCTAGGCCGAGCGTTTCGGCTCGCCCACAATGAAGGGACCCTGACACTCGCCCCCTCGATTCCTTCCCTCCCGGAAAACAACGCCCGGAGGGGCTTCTTCGATCGCCACGAGGTCGAGAGCCTTGTTTCTCATCTTCGCCAGCCACTCTCGGACATGGCGCAGTTCGCATACGAGACCGGCTGGAGGCTAGGCGAGATCCGGGGCCTCAGGTGGGAGTACGTCGACCGCCGCGCGCGCGAGGTTCGGCTTCCGGACTCGAAGAACGGGGAGGGGCGCGTCCTTCCCCTGGACGAGAACCTATGGATCCTGATCGAGCGGTGCTGGTCTCGGCGTGAGTACAAGAAGGCGAACGGCGGGTCTTCCCTCTCGGAGTACGTGTTCCACTTCCGCGGGCGGCCGACGCCCGAGACGACGCTCAGGCGCTGGTGGGTCGAGGCGCTTACGAAGGCGGGTCTGCCCGGCAAGCTCTTCCACGACTTCAGGCGCTCTGCAGTGCGCGACATGATCCGCGCCGGCGTTGCGCAGGCGGTTGCGATGAGCGTCAGCGGCCACAAGACGGAGTCCATGTTCCGCCGCTACAACATCACGACGACCGCGGACAAGCTCGAGGCGCTGCGGCTTCGGCGGAAATACGTCGACGCGCAGACCACCGAGTCCAACATCGCGGCGTTTCCCACCGCGAACACGGACACAACACGGACACCCGGGGGTATGGGATGAAGCTAAGTCACGACGCTTCAGTGAGTAAGGTATCACCGGCAGGGGGTTCGACTCCCCCCGCCTCCACCAT
>CALAQS010000211.1 GCA_937888435.1 uncultured Acidobacteriota bacterium | reverse complement strand
CTTCTCCGTGGTCTCAGGAGCCGCCACCGCCGGCGCTGCCGGGACCGGGGCCGCCGGGACCGCTTCCGCCTTCGCTTCGCCGTTGCCCACGCCGCGGGCCTTCGCAATCGTCGCTTCGAGCTGCAGGTGCAGCAGGGCGTCGAACGTCGCCTTGACGACGTTGTGCGGGTTCGTCGTGCCGAGCGACTTCGTGAGGATGTTCTGGACGCCCGCCGACTCGAGCACGGCGCGGACGGCTCCGCCTGCGATGACGCCCGTGCCCTCGGACGCCGGCTTCAGCATCACGCGGCCCGCGCCGTAGTGGCCGACGATGGGGTGCGGGATCGTCTTGCCCTTCAGCGGGACGCTGATCATCCTCTTCTTCGCCATCTCGATGCCCTTCTTGATGGCCATCGGGACTTCCTTCGCCTTGCCGGCGCCGTAGCCGACGCGGCCGTGCCCGTCGCCCACGACGACGAGGGCCGAGAACGAGAAGTTCTTGCCGCCCTTGACGACCTTCGTCACGCGGTTGATGTGCACGACGTGGTCGATGAGGTCGGCTCCGGCGCGGCCCTCACCGAGGGCGCCGGCCGGACGAGGCGGCGGCCCGCCGGGACGGTTGCCGCCCGGACGGTTCGGGCGCGGGGGACGATTGGTAGGCGCGTTGCTGCTCAAAACTTCAACCCCTTCTCGCGAGCGGCTTCTGCGAGCGCTTTCACGTTGCCGTGGTAGAGATGGCCTCCGCGGTCGAACACGACGGCCGAGATGCCCTTCGCGTGGGCCCGCTCGGCGATGAGAGCTCCAACCTTGACGGCAGCCGTCTTGTTGGCCGCGCTCTTCGCCTCGCCGCGCACGCCCGCCTCCCGCGAGGTCGCGTGCGCGAGCGTCGTGCCGGCGGCATCGTCGATGAGCTGCACGGAGATCCAGCGGAGCGTCTTGGAGACCGCGAGGCGCGGCCGCCCCGCCGTGCCCTTCACCTTTCGCCGGATGCGCGCGTGGATGCGCGCCTTCGCTTCGACCCGGCCTTGTGCCTTTTCCATGGTGCCTGCTTCCTTACTTGCCCGTGGCCTTGCCGGCCTTCTTCTTGAGGACCTCGCCCACGAAGCGGAATCCCTTTAACTTGTACGGGTCAGGTGGACGAATGCCGCGGATCTCGGTCGCCGTCTGGCCGACTTTCTGCTTGTCGACACCCGTGACGATGATGTGCGTGATGTCTTTGGCCTTCGTGTCCGGTGCGATCTCGACCTTGATGCCCTCCGGCATCGGGAACTTCACGACGTGCGAGAAGCCGACGCTGAACACGACGGCCCTTCCCTTGACCTCGGCCTTGAAACCGATGCCCACGAGGTCGATCTCGCGCTTGAAACCCTCGGTGACGCCGAGAACCGCATTCTGGAGGAGCGCGCGGTTCAGGCCGTGGAGCGCCTTGTCCTTCTTCTCCTCGCCTCCGCGCGCGAGGCGGACGATGCCGTCTTTCTTCTCGACCGTGATGCCCGCGAGAATGGGCGTCACGACGGCGCCCCTCGGGCCCTTCACCGTGACCGAAAGGTCCGCGACCTCAACGTCGACCCCCTTGGGAATGGAGATGGGCTTTTGACCGACTCGAGACATGTCGCTCCTCACCACACCGTGCAGACGACCTCGCCGCCCACGCCGCGCTTTTTCGCGTCGTGGCCGGTGAGGAGACCCTGCGAGGTGGACACAATGGCGACGCCGAGGCCGCCGAGAACCTCGGGAAGCTCGTTCTTGCCGGCATAGAGGCGCCGACCCGGCTTGCTCGAGCGCGCGACGCCGTGGATGACGGGATTCCCGGTGTCGTCGTACTTGAGGTACAGGCGCAACAGGCTGCCTCCCCGGTCGTCCATCACCTTGAAGTTCTTGATGTAGCCCTCGTCCTTGAGGATGCGGGCGAGCTCGACCTTGAAGCGCGACGACGGAATGTCGGCCTTCTCGTGCCGGGCCGACAGCGCGTTCCTGAGGCGCGCGAGGAGATCGGAGACGGGATCGCTGATGTTCATCGCCCCCTCCTCACCACGACGCCTTCGTCACCCCGGGCACGTAGCCCGCGAGCGCGAGGTTCCGGAAGCAAATGCGGCACAAGCCGAACTTGCGGAGAAACGCCCGCGGACGCCCGCAGCGCATGCAGCGGTTTCGCTTGCGGATCGCGTACTTCAGTTTCGAATTCGCCTTGATGATCGCGGCGCGACGAGCCATGCCTGCGCTCCTTGACTTGCTATCGGCCGAACGGCATTCCGAGTTCCTTCAGAAGAACCCGGGCCCGGTCATCCGAGCCTGCCGTCGTGACGATGGTTACGTTGAGACCCTTGGACTTGTCGATCTTCGTGGGGTCGATCTCGGGAAAGATGAGATGGTCCTTGACTCCGAGCGTGTAATTGCCGCGCCCGTCGAACGCGCGCGTCGGCACGCCCCGGAAGTCGCGCACGCGCGGAAGCGCGACGTTCATGAGCCGGTCGAGAAACTCGTACATTCGCTCGCCGCGCAACGTCACGCGGCAGCCGATCGGCATCCCGGCGCGCAGCTTGAACGTGGCGATGGACTTCTTCGCCCGCGTGACGACGGCACGCTGGCCGGCAATCTTCGTGAGCTCCTCGGCGGCCGCGTCGGCGAGCTTCGCGTTCGTGATGGCCTCGCCGATCCCCATGTTGAGGACGACCTTTTCCAGCTTCGGGACGGCCATCGGGTTGTCGATCCCGAACTCCTTCTTGAGGACCGGGATGACGTCCTTTTTGTACTTGTCCTGGAGACGTGCGGTGCTCATGTCGTCCTCACTCGCCCGCCGGCCGGAGCGTGCCGATGGTCGCCCCGCTCTTCTTGGCGTAGCGCACCCATTCGCCACCCTCCGGACGGATTCCCACGCGCGTCGGCTTGCCGCCCTCGGGGTCGACGAGCATGAGGTTCGACAGGGCGATCGGCGCCTCGCGCTCGAGGATGCCGCCCTTGATGTTTTTCTGGGGATTCGCGCGCGTGGCCCGCTTCATCTTGTTCACACCCTCGACGACGGCGCGGCCCCTCTCGGGCAGCACTTTGAGGATCTTCCCGCGAGCCCCGCGGTCCTTCCCCGTGAGGACGACGACGACGTCGTCCTTGCGGATCCGGCGCTTCCCGGTGTACGTAGGCTGTTTCTTCTTCATGGTCAGATGACTTCCGGAGCCAGCGAGATGATCTTCATGAACTTCTTCTCGCGGAGCTCTCTCGCGACCGGCCCGAACACGCGGGTCCCGATCGGCTCCCTTTCGTTGTTGACGAGGACGGCGGCGTTCGTGTCGAACCTGATGTAGCTGCCGTCGCGGCGCCTCTGCTCGCGCACCGTGCGCACGATGACGGCCCTGACGACCTTTCCCTTCTTGACCGTGTCGGGCGCGTCCGGGTTCGACTCCTTCACCGAGCAGGTGATGACGTCGCCGATCCGGCCGAAATCGCCGGTCGAGCCGCCCTGCACCTTGATGCACGCCAGCCGGCGGGCGCCCGAGTTGTCGGCTACCTCGAGGATCGTCCCCATCTGGATCATGACGCCCTCTTCGCCGGCTTGCCCGCCAGCTTCTTGTCGGGCACCGTCTTCGGCGCCACCTTCTTCGCGCTGCCCGGAACGTCGGCCGTGTCGGAGACCGCCTGGCGGCCCTTCGTCACGATCGCGGTCACACGCCAGCGCTTGCGGGCAGACAGAGGACGGGTCTCCTCGATCTGAACCGTGTCGCCGGGCTGCGCCTTGAGGACGCGGTCGTCCGCCAGGAAGCGCGCCGACTTCTTCTGGTAGCGGCCGTAGCGCTCGTGCTTGACGGTGCGCGAGACCTCGACGACCACGGTCTTTTCCATCTTGTTCGAGACGACGGTCCCGACCTTACGCGTGCGCCGCGGCTGATCGGCCGCGGATGTCGCGCCGGTCTCCGGCTGGGTAATCGGGGTGCTGCTCATGGGCGTACTCACTGTTTCCTGTTACGAACTATTTCTTCTTGCTTTTCTTGGTGACGGCAAACTTGGCCTTCGAGGAACCGGCCGTCTTGCCCTTCGGTTCCGCAGATTTCTTAGAAGGGGGATGGGCCTTCGCAGCGGCGCCGCCTGTCTTTTTCTTGTGAGCCGCCGCGCGCTTCTTGGCGCCTTTGCCCGACGCGACGGCGTGGGCCTTCGGCTTCGCCGTCCCCGCCGCGCTCTTCTCATTCGCAGCGATCTTCCCTTCGGACGTCGCCTCGTGGGCCGTCGTTTCGTGTGCTGCGGCCGCCGCCGTCTCGGCCGTGCTCATGTGCTGCGCGGTCTTCAGGCGGGCGATGTCCTTGCGAAGCTCCTTGATCTTCATCGGATTCTCGAGCTGCCCCGTGGCTTTCTGGAGACGGAGCGTGAAGAGGGACTGTGCCCACTCCTTCGCCTTGGCGGCCTTCTCCTCAGGGGACCAGTCGAGCATGGCCTGGATCTTCATCGTCATGTCGTCACCTCACCGCCGCGAGGAAGGTGCGCGACACGAAACGGGTCTTGATCCCGATCTTGTCCGACGCGAGGCCGAACGCCTGGCGCGCCGTCTTCTCGTCGACGCCTTCCATCTCGAACAGGATCCGGGCGGGCTTGATGACGCAGACCCAGCCTTCGGGCGCGCCCTTGCCCTTGCCCATGCGCGTCTCGGCGGGCTTCTTCGTGATCGGCTTGTCGGGAAACACGCGGATCCAAAGCTTTCCGCCGCGCTTCACGTGGCGCTGGACCGCGACGCGGCCTGCCTCGATCTGGCGCGCGGTGAGCCAGCCCGGCTCGAGCGCCTGCAGCCCGTACTCCCCGAACGAGAGCTCCGAGCCCTTGCGCGCGGTCCCGCGCATGCGGCCGCGCTGCTGCTTCCTATACTTGACCTTCGACGGCATCAACATCGCGAGCCCCTAGGCGACCTTTCTCCGGGACTTGGCCCGATGCAGGTCGCCCTTGTAGATCCAGCACTTGACGCCGATCTTTCCGTACGTCGTGCGCGCCTCGGCGAAGCCGTAGTCGATGTCGGCCTTGAGCGTGTGAAGCGGGAGGCGGCCTTCCTGATACCACTCCGAGCGCGCGATCTCGGCGCCGTTGAGGCGACCGCCGCAGCGGATCTTGATGCCCTGCGCGCCGAAGCGGAAGGCGGACTCCATCCCCTTCTTCATCGCCCGGCGGAAGGCGACGCGGCGCTCGAGCTGCATCGCGATGGACTCGGCGACGAGCTGGGCGTCCGTCTCGGGGCGCTGGATCTCGACGATGTTCACGTGGATGTCCTTCCCGAGCCGCTGCTGCAGCCGGTCGCGGAGCTGGTCCACGGAGGCGCCCTTTTTCCCGATGATGACGCCGGGGCGGGCGGTCATGATGTTGATCTTCAGCTTGTTGCCGCGCTCGATCTCCACCTCGGAGACCGCCGCGTTGACGAGGTCCCGCTTGAGCTCGTCGCGGAGCTTCAGGTCGTCGTGCAGGTACTTGAGGTAGTCCTTCTCCGCGTACCAGCGCGAATGCCAGGTGCGGTTGTAGCCGATGCGAAAACCGTAGGGGTGGACTTTCTGACCCATCATGTACTCCCGTTACCCGGCCGATTCCGGCTTCGTCGGCTTTTTCGACTTCTTCTCGTGCTTTTCGCTCTTCGGCCCCGCGGGCTTGGCTTCCGCAGCTTCGATCCGGTCGGCCCGTCTCTCGTCAGCCTGCACCTTCTTGTGCGCCCGCTCGACCGCCCGATTCTCGCGGCCGGGGCGATGCGCGGCGGCGGAGACGGCGGCCGCGACGCGGCCCTGGCGTTTCTTCACGAGCGGCTTCGGAGCTTCTGCCTTGAGGCCTGCCTCCTTCCGCGCGGCGGCGGCGTCCGACAGAATGACCGTCACGTGGCAGAAGGGGCGCGGGATGAGCCACATGCGGCCCTGCGGGCCGCTCATGAAACGCGGGCGAGCGAAGCGCTTCTTGTAGTTCGAGATCGCGCGGATCATGGAGTTGCGCTGCAGCGGCTTGCGGCCGGCCTCGTCGACCTGGATCTTCGAGACGACGAGCGCGTCCGCGTCCACACCCGACTCGTTCTGCCGGGCGTTCGCGATCGCGGATTCCACGAGCTTCAGGAGGTCGGGCGAGCAGCTCTTGCGCGTCGTGCGCAGAGTCGCGAGCGCCTTCCCGACCGGCTTCATCCGGATGAGGTCGGCGACGAGCCGCACCTTCTGGGCCGAGCCCCGGTAATGGCGGAGACGGGCGACAGCTTCCATCGCTCCCCTCCTCAGGCCTTCGCCGCCGGCGCGGCCGTGGCGGGAGCGCCCGGTGCGCCCGGTGCGCCGGGTGCGCCCGGCGTCGCGCCCTTCTCGACCTTCTTGCCCGAGTGGCCCTTGAAGGTGCGCGTGGGCGAGAACTCGCCGAGCTTGTGCCCGACCATGTTCTCGGAGATGTAGACGGGAATGAACTTCTTGCCGTTGTGGACGGCGAGCGTGTGGCCGACCATGTCGGGCAGGATCGTCGAGCGGCGCGACCACGTCTTCAGGACACGCTTCTCTCCAGTCGCGTTCATCGCGGTGATCTTTTCGAGGAGCGGCGTGTCGACGAACGGCCCCTTTTTCGTGGAACGAGACATGTGTTTCCTCGAATCCCTACTTGCGGCGCTTGACGATCATGCCGTCGGTCCGCTTGTTGTTGCGCGTCTTCATGCCTTTGGTCTTCCAGCCCCACGGCGAGGTCGGATGGCGCCCTCCCGAAGTCTTGCCCTCGCCGCCGCCCATCGGGTGGTCGACGGGGTTCATCGCGACGCCGCGGTTGTGCGACTTCCAGCCGAGCCAGCGGTTGCGGCCGGCCTTGCCGATGGAGATGTTCTCGTGCTCGAGGTTGCCGACTTGGCCGATCGTGGCGTAGCAGTCGACACCCACGCGCCGAAGCTCGCCCGACGGCACGCGGAGGAGCGCGTACGCGCCCTCCTTCGCCATGAGCTGCGCCCCGGCTCCGGCCGAGCGCGCCATCTGCCCGCCGCCGCCCGGCTTGAATTCCACGTTGTGCACGACCGTGCCGAGCGGAATCGCCTTGAGCGGAAGGGCGTTTCCGACGACGATGTCGACCGCGGCGCCGGAGACGACCGTCTGGCCGACCGTGAGGCCGGCGGGTGCAACGATGTAGCGCTTCTCCCCGTCGGCGTAGGCGAGAAGAGCGATGCGCGCCGATCGGTTCGGGTCGTACTCGATGGAGGCGACCTTCGCCGGGATGTCGTGCTTGTCGCGTCTGAAGTCGATGTCGCGATAGCGCTTCTTGTGTCCGCCGCCTCGCCACCAGGACGTGAGGTGGCCGCGGCTGTCGCGGCCGCCGGTCTTGAGCTTCCCGCGCGTGAGCGACTTCTCCGGCGCGGACTTCGTGATCTCCGAGAAGTCGGACGTGGTCCGCTGGCGGAGACCGGGAGACGTGGGTTTGTACGACTTGACGGGCATGGCGCGTTACACCCCTTCGAAGAGGGCTGGAAGCTTCTGGCCCTTCGCCAGCTTCACGTAGGCCTTCTTGCGATCCTGGGCCCGGCCGATCGACTTGCCGACCTTCTTGATCTTCCCGGACACGGCGACGACGCGGACGGCGTCCACCTTGACCTGGAAGAGGGCCTCGACGGCTTTGCGGATCTGGATCTTGTTCGCGTCGCGGGCGACGTCGAACGTGAGGACGTTCTGCGCCTGGCTCATCGCCGTGGAGCGCTCGGTGAGAACGGGACGCACGAGCACGGACTGCATCGTTCGCTCGCTCACCGCAGCACCTCGATGGCCGTGCGGAGCGCGTCTTCGGAGAAGACGAGCGTGCCCGCGTTCAGCGCGTCGTAGACGTTGATGCCGAGCACGTCCATCGCCACGACCTTCGGGTTGTTGGCGGCCGCGCGCGAGAGGTTGACGTTCTGCTTCCGGTCGAGGACGAGCGCCTTGCCTTCGACGCCGAGCTTCGCGAGCACGCCCGCGAAATCCTTCGTGCGGTGGCTGCCAAGCTCGAGCGTGTCGAGGAGGACCACCTGGTTCCCGCGCGCCTTCTCGGAGAGGACGCAGCGCAGAGCCGCCTTCTTTGCCTTCGCGTTGACCTTCAAGTCGTACGAATGCGGTCTCGGCCCGAAGGCCGTGCCGCCGTGACGGTGGATTGGCGGACGTCCGCCACCCTGACGCGCGCGGCCGGTGTGCTTCTGCTTGAACGGCTTCTTGCCGCTGCCGGAGACTTCGGAGCGGACCTTCGTCTTGTGCGTGCCGCGGTGCTCGCGCGCGCGGATCTGCTTCACGACCTCCCACACGAGGTGGCGGCGGAACGGCACGCCGAAGATCTCTTCCGGAAGAGTGACCTCGCCCACCTTCTCGGCCGCGAGGTTCCGAAGCGGGAGCGTGAGGGAGGCTGGCTCGCTCGTTTTCACCGCGCTCGCCGTCACCGCGCGGCTTTTCGCGGCCTTCTTTGCTGGGGCCTTCGCCGCGGGGGTTTTCTTGGTCGTCGCCATCATCGCCCCCTTCACGCCGCCGCCCCGCGGCCGGCTTTCCCGGAGAGCTTCTTCACGATCTTGACGACCGTGTTTCGCGCTCCCGGAACCGCGCCCCGGAGGTAGAGCAGGTGGTTTTCCGCGTCGACGCGGACGACGACGAGGTTCTTCATCGTCGTCTGCTTGCCGCCCATCCGGCCCGAGGACCGCGTGCCCGCAAAGACCCGCGACGGGAACGCCGACGGGCCGATCGAGCCCGGCGCCCGGTGGAACATCGAGCCGTGCGTGGCCGCGCCCCCGGCAAAGCCGTGGCGCTTGACGACGCCCTGGAATCCCTTGCCTTTGGAGACGCCGACGACGTCGACGTGCTCCTTCTCGGCGAAGATGTCGCAGAGCACTTTGTCGCCCGGCGCGGCCTTCTCGTCCGCGTCGCAACGCACCTCGCCGAGGGTTTTCGTCGGCGGCACGCCCGCCTTCTCGAAGTGACCTTTCGCGGGGGCCGTGAGCCGCCGCGGCGAGACGCGCCCGACCAGCCCGAGCTGGAGGGCGTCGTATCCGTCGTTGTCCTTCGTCTTGCGCTGGACGACCAGGCAGGGCCCCGCTTCGACGACGGTGACGGGCACGACCGTGCCGTCCGCCTCGAAGACCTGGGTCATCCCGATCTTGCGTCCCAGAATTCCGTTGATCATCGTGTGCTTCCTCGTCTCGCCTTCGTGTGACGGGACGGTCTACTTGCCCATCGTCCGGATTTCGACTTCGACACCCGCGGGAAGCTCGAGCTTCGTGAGCGCGTCGACCGTCTGCGGCGTCCACTCGAAGATGTCGAGCAGGCGCTTGTGCGTCCGCATCTCGAACTGCTCGCGCGACTTCTTGTCGACGTGCGGCGAGCGGTTCACCGTCCAGCGCGCGATGGTCGTGGGCAGCGGGATCGGTCCCGCGACCTTCGCGCCGGAACGCCGCGCCGTGTCGACGATCTCGGTCGTCGACTGGTCGAGGATCCGGTAGTCGTAACCCTTCAGGCGGATGCGGATGCGGTCGTTGGCCATTTGAATCTCGTTTCGCTACGCCAGGATCTCGATGACGGTGCCGGCCCCGACGGTGCGGCCGCCCTCGCGGATGGCGAACTTGAGGCCCTTTTCGATGGCGATCGGAGAGATGAGCGTGATCTCGAGCTCCACGTCGTCGCCGGGCATGACCATCTCGACGCCGGACGGCAGCATGGCCGAGCCGGTGACGTCGGTCGTGCGGATGAAGAACTGCGGCCGGTAGTTGTTGAAGAACGGCGTGTGGCGCCCGCCCTCGTCCTTGGAGAGGATGTAGACCTTCCCCCTGAACTTCGTGTGCGGCTTGATCGAGCCGGGCTTGGCGAGCACCTGCCCGCGCTCCACGTCGTCGCGCTCCACGCCGCGAAGCAAGACGCCGATGTTGTCGCCGGCCTGCCCCTGGTCGAGGAGCTTCTTGAACATCTCGACGCCGGTGACGGTCTTCTTCTGCGTTTCACGCAGGCCGACGATCTCGATCTCGTCGCCCACCTTCACGATGCCGCGCTCCACGCGGCCAGTCACGACGGTCCCGCGCCCCGAGATCGAAAACACGTCCTCGATGGGAAGCAGGAAGTCCTTGTCGGTCTCGCGCACCGGGTCGGGGATGCTTTCGTCCAGGGCATTCGCGAGGTCCCAGATGCACTTCGCATCGGGGCCGGTCGGGTCGTTGAGGGCCTTGATGGCCGAGCCGCGGATGACCGGGATCTTGTCGCCGGGAAAGCCGTACTTGCTGAGGAGCTCCCTCACCTCGAGCTCGACGAGGTCGAGGAGCTCCGGGTCGTCCATGAGGTCGCACTTGTTGAGAAACACGACCATGGCCGGCACGTTCACCTGCCGCGCGAGGAGCACGTGCTCTTTCGTCTGCGGCATGGGTCCCTTGGGGGCCTCGACCACCAGGATGGCGCCGTCCATCTGCGCGGCGCCCGTGATCATGTTCTTGATGTAGTCGGCGTGGCCCGGGCAGTCGATGTGCGCGTAGTGCCGCTTGGTGGTCTCGTACTCGACGTGCGCGAGGGCGACCGTGAGGATCTTGGTAGCGTCGCGGCGGAACGTCTTCGCGTCGGCCTTGGCGACGTCGTCATACGACTTCGCCACGGCCAGGCCCTTCGTGGCCAGGACCTTCGTCAGGGCGGCGGTCAGGGTCGTCTTGCCATGGTCGATGTGGCCGATGGTGCCGACGTTCACGTGCGGCTTCTTGCGCTCGAACTTTTCCTTGGCCATCTCAATATCTCCTTCTGCGCGTGTCCTTAAACGGAAACTTTCGCGATGATCCCCTCGGCGATCGCCTTCGGGACCTCGTCATAGCGTTCGAACTGCATCGAGTAGTTGGCCCGGCCCTGCGTGAGCGACCGGAGCGTGGTGGCGTAGCCGAACATCTCCGCGAGCGGGACGCTCGCCGTGATGACCTGGAAGTTCACGCGCGGCTCCATGTGGTTGATCCGGCCCCGGCGGGAGTTCAGGTCGCCGTTCACGGGTCCGAGGAACTCGTCGGGCGTGACGACCTCGACAGCCATCAGGGGCTCGAGGATGACGGGGTTCGCCTTCCTCGCGGCGTCCTGGAACGCCATCGAGCCGGCGATCTTGAAGGCCATCTCCGAGGAGTCGACGTCGTGGTACGAGCCGTCGTACAGCTCGACCTGGATGTTGACGGTCGGGTAGCCGGCGAGGACGCCCGTGAGGGTCGCCTCACGGATCCCCTGGTCGATCGGCTTGATGAACTCCTTGGGAATCGAGCCGCCCGAGATGCCGTTGACGAACTCGTAGTCCTTGCCCTCGGGGTGCGGGCGCAGCCGGATCTTGGCGTGCCCGTACTGGCCCCTGCCGCCCGACTGGCGGATGAACTTGCCCTCGCCCGCGACGTCCTTGCGGATCGTCTCGCGGTACGCGACCTGCGGCTTGCCCACGTTCGCGCCGACGTTGAACTCGCGCACCATGCGGTCGACGATGATCTCGAGATGGAGCTCGCCCATCCCGGCGATGATCGTCTGGTTCGTCTCCTTGTCCGTGTGGACGCGGAACGTCGGGTCTTCCTGCATGAGCTTCGCGAGCGCCATGCCCATCTTTTCCTGGTCGGCCTTCGTCTTCGGCTCGATTGCGAGCGTGATGACGGGCTCGGGGAACTTCATGGACTCGAGGACGACGATGTGATCGCGCTCGCAGATCGTGTCGCCCGTCGTGACGTTCTTCAGGCCCACGGCGGCGGCGATGTCGCCCGCCCAGACCTCCTTGATCTCCTCGCGCTTGTTCGCGTGCATCTTCAGGAGCCGGCCGATGCGCTCGTTCGTCTGCTTCGTCGAGTTGTAGACGCCCGAGCCCGCGTCGAGGTGGCCCGCGTAGATGCGGAAGAACGCGAGCTGGCCGACGAACGGGTCGGTCATGATCTTGAACACGAGGCCCGCAAACGGCGCCTCGTCGTCCGTGTCCAGTGCGATCTCCTTCCCGTCTTCATCCACGCCGCGGATGGCGGGGATGTCGAGGGGCGACGGGAGGTACTCGACGACGGCGTCGAGAAGCTGCTGGACGCCCTTGTTCTTGAACGCCGAGCCGCAGACGACCGGATGGAGCCTCCCCGAGATCGTCGCCTTGCGGAGGGCAGCACGCATCTCCTCCGGCGTCGGCACGTGGCCGTCCATGAACTTCTGCATGAGAACGTCGTCGGTCTCCGCGAGAAGCTCGATGAGCCGCTCGCGGTACTTGTCGTACATGGCCTTGTGGTCGGCCGGGACGTCGACTGTCTCGAATTCCGCGCCGAGCGCGTCGTCCTTGAAGTCGTAGGCCTTGCCGTCGATGAGATCGATGACGCCCTCGAACGTCTCGGCCGAGCCCCACGGAATCTGGACGGGCGTGGGCTTTGCCCCGAGCTTCGCGATCATCATCTCGACGCAGCGGTCGAAATCCGCACCGACGCGGTCCATCTTGTTGATGAACGCGATGCGCGGAACGCCGTAGCGGTCTGCCTGGCGCCACACCGTCTCGGACTGCGGCTCGACGCCGGAGACGGCGTCGAAAACGGCCACCGCGCCATCGAGCACGCGCAGCGACCGCTCGACTTCGGCCGTGAAGTCGACGTGGCCCGGCGTGTCGATGATGTTGACGCGGACGTCCCTCCAGAAGCACGTGGTGGCGGCCGACGTGATCGTGATGCCGCGCTCCTGCTCCTGCACCATCCAGTCCATCACCGCGGTGCCTTCGTGGACCTCGCCGAGCTTGTAGCTGACCCCCGTGTAATAGAGCACACGCTCAGTCGTCGTGGTCTTACCCGCGTCGATGTGAGCCATGATGCCGATGTTTCGGCATTTATCGAGAGGATGAGTTCTCGGCATAACGAGTGTGTCCCGTCCCGGGGTGTCTGCGCCGTCGATCGCAGTGTTTCTGGTTGGCCGAATTTCCCCGGCCCCGGAAACCTGAGATCCGCACGCTGTGAGGCGTGTCCGGGCTCTTCGAGAGGACCTGTCCGGTTTCGCGCTTCTCAGCGCCGCCCGGCCGGTTTCCGCTCACCCGGAGAAGTGTGCAGTCCTACCAGCGGTAATGGGCGAAGGCCTTGTTGGCCTCGGCCATCTTGTGGGTGTCCTCCTTCTTCTTGACCGCGTTCCCGCGGTTGTTGGCGGCGTCCATCAGCTCGCCGGCGAGCTTGTCGCGCATCGTCTTCTCGCCGCGCGCCTGCGCGTACGAGATGACCCATCGGATCGCGAGCGACGCGCGGCGGTTCGGCTTGACCTCGACCGGCACCTGGTACGTCGAGCCGCCGACGCGGCGCGACTTCACCTCGAGGACCGGCTTGACGTTCTCGAGAGCCTTCTTGAACGTCTTCAGCGGATCGTCGGACGTCTTCTGCTCGATCTGCTTCATGGCCCCGTAGAAAATGGACTCGGCCGTCGACTTCTTCCCGCGCTCCATCACACAGTTGATGAACTTCGTCACGAGCTGCGACTGGTAGAGCGGGTCCGGCAGGACTTCGCGCTTCGGAACTTCACGGCGACGCGGCATGACTCTTCCTTACGCCTTCGGCCTTTTCGCGCCGTACTTCGAGCGCGACTGCTTGCGATTCGCGACGCCGACGGCGTCGAGCGTTCCGCGAATGATGTGGTAGCGCACGCCGGGAAGGTCCTTCACGCGGCCTCCGCGGATCATGACGATCGAGTGCTCCTGCAGGTTGTGGCCGATGCCCGGGATGTACGTCGTGACCTCGATCCCGTTCGTGAGCCGCACGCGGGCGATCTTGCGGAGCGCCGAGTTAGGCTTTTTCGGGGTCGTCGTCTTGACCTGGGTGCAGACGCCCCGGCGCTGCGGGCAGGACTGAAGAGCGGGCGACTTCGTCTTGTAACGGACGGCTTCGCGGCCCTTCCTCACGAGCTGGCTGATCGTCGGCATGAGAGTTTCGAGACTCCTTCGGACGTGAAAAGACGATGGGACGACCCGTTGAACCGAACATACGGAGCAAAATCAGCCGATGGACGGCCGTTCCGCGGGCGCGACACGGCGTTTTAGCGCCGAGCCGGTCCCCGGGGAAACCGGTGAAGAATATAGACCCCGCCGGGGGCTGTCAAGCGCCATCCCTTGCGTTTGACAGACGTTGCGCGAGGCTTTCGCCGGTGTCCAGGGCGTGCCGGACCCGCCGGGCCAGCACATAGACCTCAGGCCGCGTCACCTTCGACCCCGGGCCGTTCTTTTCTATCTTCTCGAGCGAAGCCCAGGCGAGCTCCACGGGCAAGGCCGAGAACTCGAGGATTCCGCGCGGGGCGCAGGCGCGTTCGAGCGCGCCGATGTATTCCCCGGCGGCCACGAGGTCTCGCCTCGCGAGGGCGAACACTTCGCGCGGAGGCACGGCGGCGGGCAAATAGGTGCGCCCTTCAGCGGCGTCGCTGGCTGCATCCTTCAGAATATTCACGAGTTGCAGCGCTTCCCCAAACGCACCAGCCCGTGCGAGGAGCGCTCCCGCCTCCGCGGCGAGGCCGGGGCGGTCGAGGAGGAAAAGCTCCGTCAGCATCTCCCCAACGAGGCCGGCCACGACATGACAGTAGGCCTTGAGGTCGTCGAGGTCCAAAAGCGTGAGCCGCCCGTCGCGCGTGCGCGCCACGAAGTCCGCCATGCCGTCCGCCGAGCGGATCACGTGCCTCCGAATCGCCTCGACGGCGCCCGGCGAGAGCGCGTAAAACGCATCCAGGACGAACGGGACCTCCGCGAGAAGCTCGCGGTCTCCGGGGTTCGCCGCGACGCCGGCCTCCGTCCATTCCCGCGAGAGCCGGACCGCTTCGTCGAGCCGAGAGGCGGCGACGAGACCGCCGAAGTCGCGAAGGGCGCGGATGCGGGCCTCGGGTAACGCGTGCGAGGCGTCCTCGAAAGTATCCGCGATCCGGAAGAGGAGATACGCCACCGTCACTTCCCGGCGCGTCGGCTCGGGCAGGGGCGGGATCGAGAGCGCGAACGTGCGACTCGTCTTTTCGAGGAGATCGAGGAGGTCGCCCACGCTCAGAGGCTATCAAGGCTCCTGTTTCTCTGGGGCCCCGAGCGGCCCCGCCCGGCGCAGACCTAAAGAGCTGGAATTACTGGTACTTACAATTCTGCCCTAACGCCCGCCACGGTTTCTTCCTGAAGACCTCTTTTGCGCCTGTGCGAAGCCGTTCACATGCAGGCTCATCAGAGACGCCCAAGCCTGAGGGGACCACGCTTAGGAAGGCGGCTCTGGACGCTCTGCTCTGCACCGGAGAGCATTCGGAGGAACGACCTCCCTGAGCGGGGAAGGAGGAACCATGAAGAGCATGGCTCTTGTCGCTCTGGCGGCGACGCTTCTGAGCGCGGGAATTTCCGCGTCCGAGGAAACCAGTCCGCAATCGACATCCACCGGACCGCATTTCAAGCTCGCCATCATCACGAGCGACAAGTATTCGCAGGACGAGAGGAACGTGTTCGCACCCGATGCTCCGAAGGTTTTCGCGGTGTACCGGGTCGTCGCCGGGCCGGGGACGAAAGTGAAGGCCGTGTGGTTGGCGGAGAAAGTGGCAGGGCTCGAGGCAAAGACCAAAATAGCCGAGAATCCCGAAACGACGTTCTCGGCGAAGGGCGAGTACATCGGCTCCTTTCCCTGCACGAAGCCGCCTCAGGGCTGGCCGGTCGGCAGCTACTCCGTCAGCCTGTACATGGACGGCGTGCTCAAGAAGACGCTCGGCTTCCGCGTCGAAAAG
>CALAQS010000210.1 GCA_937888435.1 uncultured Acidobacteriota bacterium | reverse complement strand
TCATGCAGGCCGTCGATTCCGCGGGCGTGAAAAGAGCCCTCGACGAATTCCTCGAGCCCGCGCAGAACGTCGTCTGGGCTGATGCGGCGGGCAACATCGGCTGGCGCGCGACCGGCCTCGTCCCGGTGAGGCGGCCGGGTACGGACGGAAGCGTGCCCTACGACGGATCGGACGCTTCGAACGACTGGCGGGGCTTCGTGCAGCAGGCGAAGATGCCGCGGGTCGAGAATCCAGCGGGAGGCTTCCTTGCCACCGCGAACCAGCGCGTCGCGGGGACGAGCTGGCCCCACGCGCTCGGGTCCGACTGGCCCTCGCCCGCGCGCGCGCGACGCATCGCCTCGCTTCTCGAGGCAGGGGTGCGCGACGGACGCAAGCTCGACCGTGCCGCCGCCGAGGCGATCCAGCTCGACACGGCTTCGCCCGTCCTCGCGGCCACGATGGAGGCCCTCGCGCCGCTCTTGCCCCCGGAATGGGCCGCGCGCTTCCGCGGATGGGACGGACGCGCCGACGCGGCGTCGACAGCTTTTCTGGTCGCGCGCGCCTTCCGCCGCAAGCTCGGCGAGCACGTCCTCGCGGCGTGGCGCATCCCGCCCGAGATCGGTCTTGCGGAGTACCGGGTCCTGGATCTCGCCCGGGCGGACGACGCCGCGTTTCGGCGCGCCGGCCTCGGCGCGAAGGCGGCGCTCGTCGGCCGGGCCTTCGACGAGGCGCTCGCCGACCTCGCCGCGAGAAACGGCAAAGACCCCGCGCGTTCCCGTTGGGGCGAGGCGAACCGGCTCGCCGTTCGGCATCCTCTCGGCCGGGTGCCGGGTCTCTCCTGGCTTTTCGATCCGCCGTCGTTTCCGCAGTCGGGCGCAACCGGAGTGGTGAGGGTCGCCTCCGGCACGTTCGGACAGTCCATGCGTTTCATCGTGGACTGGGGAGCGCCGGAGGAGGCGACGCTCGTGATTCCCTTCGGTGTCTCGGGGCACGTGGGCTCGCCACATCGCCTCGACCAGCTCCCTTTCTGGCGCGACGGCGATCCGTCGGGCCTGGCGACGCGCCTTGCGCGGCCCGCGCGCGAGAAGGCCGTCCTGACGCCTTGAGATTCGCCGTCTTCGCCGTGGTCGCGCTGGCGGTTTCTCCGGCGCCCCCGCCTCCGCGCTCTGCGGGGTTGACGGTCACGGCCTCGTCCGCGACACCCCGGCAGGGCGGCATCGTCGCCATCACGGTCCGAAGCGAGCGCCCGCTGCCCGAGCTCGTGCTCGCCGACGGCGACATCCGCTCTCGGCTCGAGCGCGGGGCGGACGGCACCGTCTTCCGCGGCCTTTACGGGCTGGACCTCGCGGCCTCGACCGGCCCGCGCCGCGTCTCTTTCGAGACTCCCGACGGCGCGACGCCGCTCGCCTGGTCCTTCCACGTGGCCTCTGGCCGCTTCCGGGTCCAGCGCCTCTCGGTCGATCCGCGCTACGTGGAGGTGCCTAAAGAGGAGCTGGAGCGCGTGAAGGCCGATCAGGCCCGCGTCGCGGAGGCGTACCGCCGCGGTTCGGCCGTCCGCCTCTGGACGTCGTTCGCGCGGCCTCTCGAGGCGCGCTCGAACGGCAATTTCGGCGCGCCCCGAATCTACAACGAAGAGACGCGGAGCGTTCATGCGGGGCTCGACCTCGCCGCCGCGGAAGGCACGCCGGTCGCGGCCGCCGGGGACGGGCGCGTCGTTCTCGCGGGAGATCTCTACTTCAGCGGCGGCACGGTGCTCCTCGATCATGGAGCCGGCCTTTTCACGCAGTATTTCCACCTCTCTCGCATCGACGTGAAGGAGGGAGATGCCGTCGTGAAGGGGGCACGCCTCGGCGCGTCGGGACACACGGGCCGCGTCACGGGCTCTCACCTGCACTGGGGCGCGAGGCTCCTCGGGGCGCGCGTGAACCCCGAGGACCTCCTCGCGCTTCCGGCCTGGCCCCTTTCCAGGCGCGGGCGCGGCTCCTTGAACTAGACTTCCCGCATGAGCGTCTCGATGACCGGCCGACTGACCTCTCCCACGTCCACCGAGCTCAACCACGGCCCGTCTGGAGCGCTTCTCGAGACCACGGCGCCGAAGGACAACGGCGGCGATGGAAGCCGCTTCTCGCCCACGGACCTCTGCGCCGCCTCGCTGGCCGCGTGCGCCGCGACGACCCTGAGCCTCTATGCGACGCGCAGCGGGATTCCGCTGATCGGCATCACGTTCGAGATCGAGAAGCACATGACGGCCGAGCCTCCGCGGCGCATCGCGAAGCTCGTGGTGCGTTTTCGTGTCTCGTCCCCGTGCGGCGATGAGGACTTCAAGAAGCTCGTCAACGCAGGCAAGACCTGTCCCGTGAGGCGCTCGCTGCACCCCGACGTGCTCGTCGAGGACGTCTGGGAGCGGGGCTGAACGCCGCAACGAGGCAGCCCGGCACCGTGGTTCTCGATCTCGAGTGAGCCAGCCGACCTCAAGGAAAGGAGCCCGTCTCTCTCAGGGGAAACCGCTCGGCTTCGATGTCGTAGCCGGCGGCTTCCCACGCGTCGAGCCCGCCTTCGAGCGGGCGCACGAACGTGAACCCGCGGTCCATGAGGAGGCGCGCCACACGGGCCGCCGACGCTTCATTCGGTCACGTGCAGTAGAGGACGATCTCCTGGTCCGTAGGCAGGTGAGAGATTTTTACGTCCAGCTCGAGGATGTCGGCGACGATCGCGCCGGGGATGCGCCGCGGGTCGCGCGCACGCGCGTTGTTCGAGCGCACGTCGACGATCACAGGGGCCTTGCCTTCGTCCATGAGGCGGCGCAGGTCTGCCGCGCGGATGCGCGCCATGCGCAGGACCCTGTAGAAGCGCCGCCGCTGCATCCACTTGACGGCGATGTAGAGCAGGAGCGCGCCCCCGAGGAGAACGAGCGCGCCGCCGCCGAGGCTCGTGAGGGTGGAAAGCGCCATTTCGATCGCGCCGTGGAAGAGGACGCCGAGCGCAAGAGCGCTTCCCGACCAGAGCAGTGCGCCTCCCGCCGTGAACAGGAGGAAGCGGTGAAGAGGCGCTCTCGCTGCACCCGCGAGAGGAGGCGCGACGGTGGAATACCCGGGGACGAACTTCGCGAAGAGAAGCGACGCGAGGCCGTACGTGTCGAAAAGGCCCTCGGTCTGTCGCACGCAGGAGTCGGGGGAAAGCGACATCTTGCAGAGCGTCTTGAGGATCTTCTGTCCATAGCGCCGGCCGAGGAGGAACCAGACCGTGTCGGCCGCGACCGTCGCGACCAACACGGCGGCGAGGAGCTTCCCGAACGGCAGCTTGCCGTCCGCCGCAAGCGCTCCCGCCACGAGGAGCGTCGGGACCGCGGGAACCGGGACGCCGAGCTGCTGGAAGAGAACGTTCAGGAAGACGAACCCGACGCCATACTCGAGGACGAGGCCCGTGAGCTCGTTCACGTCAGCTCACGCCCGTCGACGAAGACGAGACCGACGCCGGCGAGACGCCGAGGCGCGCGAGGGCGCGCTCCCAGAGCCCTTCGACGTCGTGAGTGAAGACGAGCCCGGGTTCCCACGGGAGGACGAGCCATGTCCCTTCCTCCATCTCGCTCTCGAGCTGGTCCGCCGCCCAGCCCGAGTAGCCGAGGATGAGGAGGCCGGCCGTGCCGGATGCCGGCGGCGCGGCGAAGAGCTTCGGGAGAATCTCTGCGGCGACCGAAACGCGCAGGCCGGGCGCCATCTCGACGGACTCGACGCCGGGCATTTCGTCGCCGAAGAGCGCGACGAGGCCGTTCGTGAAAATGGGACCCCCGACGCGCAGCGGCGTTTCCGGGTGGATCGCGGTGTCGAGGGGCGGGGCGAGAAGCGAGACGGCGGGCTCGCCGAGGAGCCGGTTCACGACCCAGCCGAGCGCCCCCTCGCGCGTGTGATGGCCCATGACCACGACCGTCTTCGCGAAGTTCGGATCGAGCATCACGGGCGCGGCGAGCAGCAGGTACGGCGTCGTCAGGGTCTCGACCACGCCCGAAGACTAGCGCGGCGGGCCGTCCCGCCCCAAGCGGCGCGTCAGGTCGCGAACGCCCGCCACGCCGAGCGCGCGACCCGGGCGATCGTCTCGTCGCGGGCCGGGGCGTCACGACCGCCCCGCACGAAGACGGCGAGGACGAGATGCGTTCCGCCCGGCAGCGTGAGAATCCCCGCGTCGTTCGAACAGCTCCCGACGGTCCCGGTCTTGTCGCGGACGTCCGTGCCCTTCGGGAGGCCCGCCCGCAGCCGGCGGTCGCCCGTCGCGCACCGGCGCATCGCGTCGAGGATGCGGTCCGTCGAGGCGCGCGAGAGCAGCTGGCCGCGGAAGAGGCGCGCGAGAAGAGCCGCGATCGCGTCCGGGCTCGCGCCGTTCTCAGCGCCGCTCTCGAACGCGGCGAGATCCTTCACCATTGCCGCGCCCATGCCTTTCTCGTCGAGGGAGATGCGGACACCGGCGACGCCGCGCGACGCGAGATCCCTCTCGACCGCGCGCGGCCCGCCGAGGAGCGCACAGAGCTTGTCGGCCGCGGTGTTGTCGCTGTGGACGAGCATGACGTCCACCATCCGTCCGACCGCAACGCGCATCCCGGGCTTCCACTCGTCGTCCAGGGGTCCGAATTTGCGGCGGTCCGATTCCCGGATCTCGACCTCCCCGTCGAGGCGGAGTGCCGCCTTCTCGACGGCACCGAGGACCGCGATCGCGACGGGGACCTTGAAGACGCTCGCCATCTG
>CALAQS010000209.1 GCA_937888435.1 uncultured Acidobacteriota bacterium | reverse complement strand
CTCGAGAACCGCCGAGCAGAAAAGCAAAGACGAAACGCTGGTCTTCTGTCCGAGCCGCGGTTTAGGTTCGAGTAATCGACCTTTTCCCTGAAGGCTCCCCGGGCTGATGTCTCAGAGCGCGGTGGTCCGGGACTACCGGGTCCTGGAGACCGGACGGCGCCGCGCGAACCGTCTTGTCCTAACCGTAGTGGGATGACTCTCGCGAAGCTGCGCGGCGCTTGAACCTGCCGCCATCTCGCTGTCGGCCCTTCTCCGCGGATAAGATCCCGTCCGCCTCATGACCATCAGCGTCGGCACTCGTCTCGGCCCCTACGAGATCCTCTCGCCGCTCGGCGCGGGCGGGATGGGCGAGGTGTATCAGGCTCGGGACACGAGACTCGGGCGCGAAGTGGCACTGAAAGTGCTGCCGGTAGAAGTCTCGCTCGACAAGGACCATTTGTCCCGCTTCGAGCAGGAGGCGCGCTCGGCCTCCGCCTTGAACCACCCCAACATCATCACGATCTACGACATCGGACAGGCGGAGGGGGTCTCGTACATCGCGATGGAGCTCGTGGGGGGCAAGTCGCTGCGGGAGTTCTGCGCCGCCGAACCGCTGCCGGTGCGCCGCGCCATCGGCATCGCCGTGCAGATCGCCGAGGGGCTCACCAGGGCGCACGCGGCCGGGATCGTCCACCGCGACCTGAAGCCCGAGAATCTCATGGTCTCTAAAGACGGCTACGTCAAGATCCTGGACTTCGGCCTGGCCAAGCTCGTGGAGCCCGAATCCGGCGAGCTGTCGGCTCTGCCGACACTGGCCAGGCCGGAGACCCAACCGGGCACCGTGCTGGGAACGGTCGGCTACATGTCGCCGGAGCAGGCGAGCGGGCAGCCGGTGGACTTCCGCTCCGACCAGTTCTCCCTGGGATCGATCCTCTACGAGATGACCTCGGGACGAAAGGCGTTCGCGAGGAAGACCCCGGTAGAGACGATGTCGGCCATCATACGCGAGGAGCCCGAGCCCCTGGTCAAGCTCCGATCCGATGTTCCACCACCTCTGCGCTGGATCGTCGAGCGCTGCCTCGCCAAGGATCCCGAAGAGCGCTACGCCTCGACGCGCGACCTCGCGCAGGAGCTGAAGACCGTTCTCGACCACCTGGCCGAGATGCCCGGCATGTCGAGGGCCACGCTTACGCCCGCTCTACCGCGCCGCCGGAATGTCGCGCTAACGGGACTCGCGGCGGTAGTTCTCCTCGCGCTCGGCTGGTTGGCCGGGCACTCTCGCCCGACGGCCGCCTGGGAGAACCCTCTGGCTGGAGCGCGCTACACGAGGCTGACAGACTTCGAAGGTTCCCAACTGGACGCCGCGATCTCCGCAGACGGCAAGCTCGTGGCGTTTCTCGCGGATCGGGACGGTCCGTTCGACGTCTGGGTTGGACAGGTTTCGGGCACGGGATTCGTGAATGTCACGCATGGACGCTTTCCATTGCTCTATAACGCCACCGTACGCAACATCGGGTTCACACCGGATGGCACTCAGGTATGGGTTCACGTCGTCAACAAAGACGTGACCGAGCACACTATATGGCTCATCCCCGTGCTCGGAGGCGAGCCCCGCCCTTTCCTCAACAATGCCGTGTCCGTGGCGTGGTCGCCCGACGGGAAGCGTCTCGTCTACCACGAGCCTACGAACGGCGATCCGGTCTTCGTTGCGGATGCGACCGGGGCGGGAGTCGTCAAACGGTTCCAGGGCGAGCCCGGGTTCCACTGGCACGACCCTGCGTGGGGGACTGACGGGCGATTCCTCTTCTTTTCGCACGGTCTCCCGCGAGAGGACATGGATGTCTGGCGCCTCCCGGTCGCGACGGGCCCGCCCGAACGGATGACGAGACTTAGCGCTCGTGTGCGTTATCCAACGCCGCTGGACGCCAGGACGATCGTGTACTGCGCGAACGGGGATGAGGCTTCGAGTTCCGCGCTTTACGCGCTCGACTTGGAGACTCGAGTGACGCGTCGGATCAGTTCCGGACTCGGGGAGTACCTTTCGATCGCCGCAACCGCCGATGGCATGCATCTCGTCGCCGCGGTGGCGAACCCGGACCGGAATCTCTGGACCGTTCCGGTGACCGAGAGAGTGGTCGGCGAGACGGGCGCCACGCGTGTTCCACTGTCCGCGCTGCGGGTGATTCGTCCGCGGTGGGACCACGATTCGCTGCTCTTCCTCTCATCCAAGGGCGGCTCTGATCGCCTCTTCAGGAGCAGGGGCCGGGAGCTGTCGGAGCTTTGGGATCCGGTTGGAGGCACGATCAGCGGCGCGCCGGCCGTATCTCCGGATGGCGCGAGCATCTGTTTTCCCGTCCGAAGGGAGGGGCGCAATCGGCTGCAGGCCATCGCCGCCGACGGCACGAACCCGCGGACCCTCGAAGCGTCCCTCGACCTTCATGACAGCGCGACCTGGTCGGCGGATTCGAAGTGGATCGCCGTCTCCGCGAGGGACGAGACCGGCTTCGGGCTCTTCAAGGTGCCCGTCGACGGCGGCGCTCCGCAGCGCCTCGTTACAGGAATCGTCTGGAATCCGGTCTGGTCGCCGGATGGCCGATTCATCGTATATTCGGAATCGATTCCTGGGCCGCTTCGAGTCCTCCGCGCCGTGACGGCGGCGGGGGCACCACATCCCCTTCCTGAGATGTACGTTTCGTACGAGGGAGATCGCTACCGATTCCTCGGGGATAGCAGACACCTGGTTCTTCTGAAGGGGGAGTTCGTTAATCAGGATTTCTGGCTGGTCGACCTCGAAACCGGCAAAGAGCGACAACTTACGAACCTCAAGCCGGGCTACAACCCAAACAGCTTCGACGTTTCGCCTGATGAACGCCAGATCATCTTCGACCGGGTCTGGGAACGATCCGATGTTGTTTTGATCGACCGCGCTCCTCGAAAAGGTCCGGCGTCACCCTGACGACGGTCGAGATCGGAAGCCTCTGCTAATTTAGCTGTTAATCAGCCACGGTGGGACGGATTCGCAGCGAGTGCTGGCCTGGACCCCGGGAACCAGAAGCGGCCTTGATGGTTCCGCGTGCCGTGAGGGCAAAGCGCCCGAATCACGTCTGGATGGTGGATCTGACGGACGTGAAAGG
>CALAQS010000208.1 GCA_937888435.1 uncultured Acidobacteriota bacterium | reverse complement strand
AGAGACGCCACCCGCACGGCGTAGAGGGATTGGCGGAAGCGTGTGGGGGTCGAACCCACCCGCCGCCCCTCTCGGAGCGGGCGCGCTGGTTTTGAAGACCAGGAGGGCCGCCGGGCCCCTTGCGCTTCCACGGCGGATTCTACCGGCACGTCTTCTGCGCTCGGGATCGAGTGTTCGATCATCCGATCCCGCCGAGTTTCCTTCAGCGCCGCGTTAGCGTGAACGCACCCGTGACGTTTCCGCAGCAGGTCGTCCCGGTGCCGGTCGTCTCGCCGCTGTAGTGCCCAATGAGGCCGCCGGACGGCGTCAGCGTGGCACTGCCGCTCGCCGAGCCGCCGCAGGGCGAAAACCCGCTGAAGCCGATCGCGAAAACGAGCGTCCCGCCCGAGACCGAGCCCTGCACGCTGCCGACGCCCGGGAACTCCGCGACGAGCGTGCATCCGGTCTGAAAGAGCGTGACGTCCTCGGTCGTCGAGAGGCCGCACGAATCCGTGAAGACGCCCGCGTATTGACCTGTGAGCGGAATGCAGGACGGCGGCGACGTCGGCGACGAGTCCGAGCTGCAGCCTGCAAGCGCGAGGGCGCTCGCGAGAACGATCGCGAAAGAGAGCGCTCGCACCGGCCTCCTCATGCCGCTCCCCGCGCCGCGGCGAGGCGCTCGACGCTTCCGACGCAGTCCTTCGCCTTGTAGGCGCGCCCGCCGCACGAGAGGAGAAGCGCATCGAACGCGCGGGCGAGCGCGATGAGGCGGCTCGCGTTTTTCCGGGTGACCGGAAAGTCCAGCGCGAGGGAGAAGCCGTCCAGGGCGTAGCCGCGTGAAAAGCGGTCCGCCCGGTGGCGTTTGACGACGGCGAGGGAGGAGACGACGCCCATCTCGTGCTGGAGATCGAGCGCCCTTTCGAAAGCCGCTTCGGCGGCGTCCCGCGGCACGAAGAGCTGGTACTGGATGAAGCCGCCGGGCCGATATGCCTCGTTCCAGCCGGGCAGGTAGTCGAGGAGAAACGAGTAGGCCACGAGCGACTGCCGGGTGCGCGCCCGTCCGCCGAGGAGCGAGGCGGCGTACTTTCCGAAGTTCACGAACCGCATCTGCGGCCCGGCCGCCGTGAGCTTGAGTCCGAGGAGGAGAACCGGCGCGGGCACCGGTCCCGTGTGGATATCCGCGACCTGCTCCTCGACGCTCAACCCGCGCGGCTCTCCCTCTTTCGCCGGGTGCTCGTTCGCGACGTGGAGAACGCTCCGGCCGAGACTCCTCCCCGAGGCCCAGCAGTCCATCCAGCCGACGACGTAATCCCAGTCTTCCTTGGCGCCGTCGAGGCCCGCGAGCGTCGCGGCGAGGTTCGGAGCCGCGGTGGCTTCCACGTCGAGATAGCCGGTCGCCACCTTCTTCAGCTTCAGCGAGACCTCGACGATCGGGTCGGGGAGCCGCCAGTTGCCGACGACGTCGTCGAAGGCGCGCGTGCCGTGCGCAATCTCCTCGACTCGGCATCCGTCGCGCAGAATCGAGACGCTCTCGACGTGGTCTCCGATCGTGCCCTTCTTCCAGCCGTTCTTGCCGTGCACGTTCATCGCGACGGCGCCGCCGAGCGTGACGTGCATCGTCCCCGTCACGACGGGCGGCCAGAACCCGCGGGGGATCGACCACTTCCACAGGTCGCCGAGCGTGAGGCCCGCTCCGGCGCGGACGATTCCCGAGGCCTCGTCGAAGCCGGCGACCGCGTTCAGGCCCGTCATCTCCACCACGGGGCCCGCGGGATTCGTCGAGGCATCGCCGTACGAGCGCCCCGCGCCGCGGAACACGGGCTTCGACCCGTTCGAGGCGCAGGTCGCGAGCGCCTCGCGAAGCGCGTCGAGCGAGCCGGGCCGGAAGACGGGCGACACCGAGACGTTGTAGAGGCCGAAGCCCTCGACGCGCTCGGGCGGAGGAAGCGCGCTCACGGCGGGCCGAGCCTCTTGAACAGGAAGCGGGGCGCGTGCCGCATCGCGAGGCCGAGTAGCGCCCAGCGCCGGTAAACGTAGAAGACCTCGTGCCGCTTTTCGAGGCGGTCCGCGATGATCCGCGCGGCCTCGGCGGCGGGCGCCACCCAGAACAGTCCCGGCTTCCCCGCCGTCATGCGCGTCCCGACGAAGCCGGGTTTCACGGTCGAGACCGTCACGCCGAACGGCGCAAGCCGGTTGCGAAGCCCTTCGAGAAACGTCGAAAGAGCGGCTTTGGAAGCGTTGTACGCGGGATTCCCACTGCGGCCCCGGTCGCCCGCGATGGACGAAATGCCCCCGATCTGCCCGCGCCCGGCGACCCGAAACCAGTTTGCCGCGAGGCCGAGCAGCCTCACGGCCGCGACCGCGTTGACCTCCATCGTCTCGGCGTCGAGCGCGGGCACGCTCGTGACGCCGTCGCCGCCGTGCATGACCCCGGCGTTGTAGAGGAAAAGGTCGCAGTGCCCGGTGACGGCGATAGCCTCGTGGAACGCCGGCTCGAGCCGCGCCGCGTCCGCGACGTCGCAGACGACGCCGTTGACCGTCGCGACCGGGAAGCGCCCCCTGAGATCGGCAACGAGGGCCTCGAGCTTCTCCCGCGAGCGCCCGAGGATTGTCACCCAGAAGCCGCGCTCGGCGTACACCTCGGCGAGGGCCTTCCCGAGGCCGTCCGTCGCGCCGACGAGGATCACCCGCTTCACGCCGCGTCGCCCTCCCGCCGAATCTTCGCAGACGAGGCGCTCAGGGCCACACGCTCTCCTTCTCCTCGTGCCAGTCGCGCGTCATGTCGAGCCAGAACGCGAGACCCGCGTGCCGTCCGAAAGGCGCGTAAAAGCGCGCGACGCGCGCGTCCTTCACGGCGCGGCCCCGGAACCTCAGGGCCGCGACCTTCTTGCGCGACCAGGCATCGAGGCCCAGCTTGCGGTGCCGGCCGAGGAGCCGCCCCAGCGTGTCGGCGGCGTAAGGGCCGAAGCCCTTCTCGGCGCGAATCTCCTTCTCGACCTCCTCGTCGGAAAGCCCCGGATCCTCCCAGCGCGCGAGGTCCAGCTTTCCGGAAGCGACGCGCCCCGCGAACGCGGCGAGATACGGCGCCCGGTAACCCCACTTCGCGGCTGATAGGACACGCGCGGGCAATCCCGCGACGAAGGACGCGTTCGGGAACGCCCCGCTGCGATCGAAGCGTTCGATCAGGTTCTTCACCATGAGCTTCGTCAGGCCCCAGGTGCAATTCGTCGTCGCGAGGACCTTCACGGCGTCCTCGAACAGCGTCGGCGCGCGCAGGATTCGCCCCGCCCCGCGCCGGGCGACCCACGCGAAGCGCGGGTCGCCGGCGCAAGAGGAATGGAAGGAAGAAAGATCTGCTCGGAGGTCCAGCACCCGGCTAACCACGCGACGTACACTTCGCAATTCCCCTTTCGAAGCACGCGCCGAAGGCGCGAGCACCGTGGCCTTCGCGACGAGTCCGTTCGTGCGTTCGGCCACGACCACCTGCACAGGGTCTTCACCTTCTAAGAAAATCAATCCCAGCGTCTTCTTCGCCGCATCCCATTCGAACGGGGGCAGGTCGTACCACCCGTGGCTCCGCACGACGAGCCCGAGGTCCATGGGCGGCAGCGTGAGCGTCACGGGCTTCCGCCGGCGATGCCGGGGCCGGGCCCGCCGCCGCCGTGCACGGTGCAACGCTCCGTCGGCGCGGTGCCCGCGAGGAAGACCTCGTTGAGCGACTTCGGGCACTCTTCGGTCACGAGCATGCCGGTCGTCGGATCGATGGAAGCCGTGACGATGCCCGGCGTCGTCGGGAACGGCACCTCGAAGTACTGTGACGGAAGACGGCGCACGAAGTCGGCGAAGATCGGGAGCGCCGCCGAGGAGCCGGAAAGGTTCAAGCCGCGGTTGTCGTCGAAGCCGACCCAGACGGCGACGAGGAGACGCGGCGAGAAGCCGATGAACCAGGCGTCGCGTCCGTCGTTCGTCGTGCCGGTCTTGCCCGCGAGGATGCCCTGCGCACCGAGGCGGCGGGCGGACGCGCCGGTGCCGCGATCCACGACCCCCTGCAGAACCGAGTCGAGAATCGAGATCGCGTCGGCGTCGGCACCCCGCACGACGGGCTCGTCCTTCGTCTCGATGCGCCGGGCATTCGGGCCCACGATGCCGAGCAGCGCGTTCGGCCGCACGCGAAAGCCGCCGTTTGCGAACGTGCAGTAAGCGGCCGCGATCTCCATCGGGCTCGTCTCGAACGCACCGAGCGCGAGCGACGGGTACGCCCTCATGGGCGACGTGATCCCGGCACGCCGCGCGCTATCGACGATGTCCGGGAGCAGCGTGCGCCCCGGAGCGGTCTCGGTGACGGCGATGCGCACGGTCGGGATGTTGATGGACTGCTCGAGCGCCTGGCGCGCCGTCATCGGCCCGCGGAACTCGCCGTCGTAGTTCTTCGGCGACCACGTCTCGTCCTCGCCCTTGCCCCACACGAGCGCGATGGGCGAGTCCACGAAGATCGAAGCGGGCGTGATGGGCTTCGGGAGATCGCGCTTCCCGAACGCCGTCAGGTACACGAACGGCTTGAACAGCGAGCCCGGCTGGCGGCGGGCTTGCACGATGCGGTTGAACTGGCTCACCTGATAGTCCCGCCCCCCCACGAGCGCGCGCACGGAGCCCGTCGCCGGATCGAGCGCGATGACGGCGGCCTGAAGCACGTCTTCCTCGCCTCGCGGCCGAAGGCGCTTGTAGCGCTTTTCGAGCTCTTCGAGCCCGTTGAAGACCGCCGCCCCCGCGGCCTGCTGCATGTCGGGGTCGAGCGTCGTGTAGACCGAAAGTCCGTCCTCCTTCATGAAGCCGGGCGCTTCCTTGACCTGGGAGAGGACGAAGTCGACGAAGTGCGGCGCGATGATGCCCGACGGGGGCCCCTTCGACCGGGTGAGCGGCGCGAGGAGCGCGGCTTCGTAGCCGGCCTTGTCGATCTTCTTCTGCTCGAGCATTCCCTTGAGGACCACGCCGCGGCGTTGACGGGCGTTCTCGGGGTTGCGGAACGGCGAGTACTTGCCGGGCGACGAGATGAGACCCGCGAGCATCGCGGCCTCCGGGAGGTTCAGCTGCGAGACGCTCTTCCCGAAGTAAAAGCGCGCCGCTTCCTCGACGCCCGTAACCGAGATCGAGCCGCGCTGGCCGAGGTAGATCTCGTTCAGGTACGCCTCGAGGATCTCCTTCTTGCTGTACTTCGCCTCGAGGATGACCGCCATCAGCGCCTCGACGACCTTGCGCTTCAGCTTGCGCTCGGGCGTCAGGAACATGTTTTTCACGAGCTGCTGCGTGAGCGTGGAGGTTCCGCGCACCCCGCCGCCCCGCGCCGCGCCTTGAAGGACCGCGCCCACGAGCCGCCGGAACGAGATGCCGCCGTGTGTGAAGAAGTCGCGGTCCTCGGTCGTGAGAATCGCATCGAGGACCACCCGAGGGACCTGGTCGAGCGTGACGAGCGTGCGGTCTTGCATCTTCTCGTCGTAGACGGAGCCCACGACCTCCGGCTCGAACACGACGTAGGGCAGCGGCGTCCCGTCGTCAGCGCGCTTCAGCGCCGCAACGCGCCGCCCCGAAAAGTCCATCTCGGCCGGGATGCCCGGCGTTCGCCCCCAGGCGGTCTCCCGCGCATTCGGGGTCACGGCGATACGCCCGCGCACGTGCGCATACTGCCCCGCGGCGACCGGCGGCTTCGGGACCTCGACGTAGCGCAGGCGCGTGAGCCGCCGCACCACGTCGTCGGCCGAAAGCGTGTCGCCGGGCCGGACCGCCCACACATCCGAATAGAGGCGCGTCGGAAGCGACCACCGCCGCCCGTCCATCGTGCGCGACACGACGCGCGAAAAATAGAGGACGACGACGATCCCCGCGACGAGGAAGAGCGTAGCCGTGGCTCCGACGAAGAAAAGCACGGGGTGCGGGATGCGGCGGAGGCGGTCGGAGCCCGCGCGGAGGGCGGGAGACACACGTCCCCAGACCGCGCGCGAGGCCTGCGACACTTTCTCCTTCGAGGCGCGGAGGGCGCTCCGGAAATCCACGCCCGGAGTCTAGCGAAGCACTCGGCCTCAGGAAATCCAGCGCGCTTCCAGCGCCGCGAGCGTCGCGGAAGCGGCGAGGATCCAGAGGGCGACGCCGAGGACGATGGGCCTCAGGCCCACGCGCTTGAGGGCGTCGCGCGTCAGCGACGTGCCGATCAAGAAGAGCGTGACGACGAGGACGCGCTTGGCGCCCGCGGCGACGGCGAGCCCGGCGGGCCGGAGCGCGGGAAACGACGTCACGATCGCGGCCATCAGCACGAAGCCGACGAGGAACCACGGCAGCTTCGCGGCGGATCTCCCCGGCTCGCCCGTGCGGCGCGCGCGCGCCCATCCGATGACGAGCGCGACCGGCACGATCCAGAGCGCCCGCGCGAGCTTCACGGTGGTGGCCACCTCGACGGCCTTCGGCCCGTATGCGGTCGCCGCGCCCACGACCGAGCTCGTGTCGTGGATCGCGAGGGCCGCGAACAGGCCGAACCGTGATTCGTCCAGCCCCACGAGGCGGCCGAGGGGCGGGAAGACGACGAGCGCAACGGCGTTGAGAAGGAACACCGTCGCGAGCGCCACGGAAATGGACTCAGACTTCGCCTTGATGGCGGGGGCCACGGCCGCGATCGCGCTGCCCCCGCAGATCGCGGTTCCGACCGTCACGAGAAGCGCCGTGTCCTCCTCGACGGCAAAGACACGCGCGAGGAGAAGCCCCGCGAGGAACGTCAAGGAGATGCCCACGGCCGTGTAGCCGATTCCCCTGAGGCCCACGCGTCCCACGACGCCGAGGTCGGCGGCCGCCCCGAGCCCCATGACCGCGATGCCGAGAAGGAGGGGCGCGAGCTTCCGCGTGCGGGTGAGCCACGGGTTTCCGAGGGCGAGCGCCACGGCCACGCCCGTCACGAGCGCGGCCGCCGGCGGCACGAACGGCAGAACCGCGGCAACCGCGAGCAGCGGCACGAGGATGTGTCCGGGCGTCACGGCGCGGAGTGTAGGCTAGCCGCGTGGCGGACACGCACCGCGACGCCTCGGTGTCGACGCTCGTTTACCGCAGCGATGAGAAGGGCACGCGCTGGGAGAAGGATTTCCTCGTCGCCGAAGAGCCTCTCGAGATCCGTTTGCGCGAAGGCGGCGCCGAGCCCGAGCGGTTCGTCGTCACGATGCGGACGCCGGGCGACGACGACGACCTCGTCGCGGGCCTTCTCTACGGAGAGGGCGTCATCGAGGAGATCGGCGAGATCGTGGCCATCGAGCCGCCGGCCGGCACCCGCGTCGCGCCCGAGCTCGCGAAGAACGTCCGCGTCGTCACGCTCGCCCCGCGCGCGGACCGCCGGCGCGCCCGCCGGGCAACGGTGATGGGCTCGGCCTGCGGCGTCTGCGGCCGCACGTCGGTCGAGGACGTCGCCGCCCTCGCCGCGGCCGCGCGCCGGGGAAAGGGGGCACCGCTTCCCGGCGCGTCGAGAGACCTGACGATCTCCGCTGCCCTTCTCACGTCGCTTCCCGGCGCCCTCCGCATAAGGCAGTCGGTGTTCTCCTCCACGGGCGGCCTCCACGCGGCGGGCCTTTTCGAAGCGGACGGCAGATTCCTCCTCGCGCGAGAGGACGTGGGACGTCACAACGCGACCGACAAGGCCGTCGGCGCCATCCTGAGGAGCCGGCGAGAGTGTCCCCCGATTCTCCTCGTCTCGGGCCGGCTCGGCTTCGAGATCGCCCAGAAGGCGGCTCTCGCCGGCGTCACCATAGTGGCCGCCGTGTCGGCGCCCACGAGCCTCGCGGTGGACCTCGCCGAGGAGACGGGGCTCACTCTCGTCGGCTTCCTGCGCGGGGAACGCTTCAACGTGTACACGCATCCCGAGCGCATCGCGAGGTAGCCCGGGCGGCGCTCGGGTTATGCCGTCCAGACCTGGATCTTCTCGATGACGAGGTCTTCCCCGAGCACCGTCGCCTTCTCCCCCACCGTCTTCCCGAGCAGGGCCCGCCCGAGGTCGGAGAGGTATGAATAGACCGCTCCCTCGGGATTGCTGTCCCACGGTCCGAGAAGCGTGACGGCACGCGTGCCCGCAACGCCCTTGAGGGTGACCCGAGTGCCCGGCCGCACCTCGGTCGTGTCCACCGTCGCGGGATCGAGGGCGCGCGCCTTTCCGAGCTCCTCCTGGATCTTGCCCGCGCGCGCCGACAGGAGTTGCTGCTTCTCGCGCCGTGCCTTGTATTCGAAGTTCTCCGTGAGGTCGCCCTCCGCGGCGGCGATCGTGATCCCTTTCGTGTTCTCGGGGATCTCCACCTTAAGGATGTTCTCCAGTTCCTTGCGCTTGGCTTCGATGGCCGGGGCGGTGACGAAGAAGGTGTCGTCCTCGGTTCGCCTGAGATCGGGAAAGCGCATCTCGGCGGCGGCCAGGAGGCCGTCGCGCCGGTGCGGCTCGAGCTCGTGATGGCGCGAGAGCGCCTCGAGAAAGAAGCGCGCTTCTTCGACGGTGGCCTGCTTCACGAGCCAGCTGGCAACGAGTCCCGTTCGGTCGAACATCTCCCGCACCTTCGAACGGGCGGCGCCCAGCTCGTCCCAGGTGAGCGCGTCGAGGAGGCGCGCGAGGACCGCCGGATTGAGGCGGGCCCGGAAGGAATCGTCCTGCGCGGAGCGCTGCGCGAACCAGACGAACGCGCGCGGCCCCGCGCGGGGCGACTTGACGAGCTTTTCGAGCGTGCGCTCGCGCGTACCGGGCTCGATCTCGGCGAGACGCCGGTCGATCGCCTCGAGAGTCCGCACGTCTTCCTCCTTGAAGAACCAGTCCGCGAGGATCGCGGGGGCCTCCGCCGGCCGCTCCTTGACGACGATCTCCAGGGCCCGCTCGCGCATCACGCGATCCGTGAGGCGCGGGAGCAGCGCCAGCGGCTGCGCGAGAACGTGCTTCTCGATCGCGCCCGCGAGAGAGACGCCGGGAATTTTCTCGACGAGGACCGCGATCTCGAAGGCCAGCGCGGGATCGCGATCCTCGAGCGCTTCGGCCTCCTTCGCGAGCGCCTTCGCCATGGCGGTGGCGAGCTCCGCCGAGCGTTTCTGATTCTTCCTGAAGAGGTCGATCTGGTCCCGGAGCGAAGCTTTCTCGAAGCGCGCGAGGAGCGAGGCGTCCGCGGCGTCCGCCGAGTGCGACCATTCCACCGTCGCGGTCTTTCCGCTCCCGTGCACGACGGCCTGCGGGTTCTTGCGCGCCGCGGCCCACCACGAGCTCCACGCGTCTTCCGCGATCAGGCCCTTCACGGCTTCCTTCACCTCGGCCATCGTGAGCGCCCTGCCGAAGGACTCGACGAGATGCTTCAGGGCGAGGCCCGGGTCCGCGACGACTCGCTCCCTCAGGTCGTCGGGAGAGGTGAGCTTTTCGAACAGGAAGTGCCCTTCGTGAAGCGGCACGAGGCCCTTCGACGCGACGCCGATCGGAATCGCGATCCCCTTCGCCGCTTCGAAGTCCATGCGCACGGAGTCGAGGGCGAAGTTCGTCTCGACGACCTTGCCTGCCCCGCGGCCCGCCATCGAAAAGACGCGGCCGACCTCGAACGGCAGCCATTTCTCGGCTTTCTCGGCCCGTGTGAGCCCTTCCGCGGGATCTTTCGCCTCGCGAAACTTGAAGCGGCCGAGGAGGGCCGGGAGCGAAGGGCGGGACGGCCATGCGGCGGCCAGAGCCTCTTCGAAGAGCTTGTGAAAGCCGTCGGGCGTGGAGGGTGTTGCGCCAGCGCGCACCGCTTCCTTCAGGATCGTCCAGCGAAGGCGCGCCGTAGCCGGGTCGGACGATTTCTTTTTCAACTCGACCTCGGCCATTCCGGCGACGGCCTGGATGCGCGCCTTCTGGCCGGCCCGCGCGAGGCCGCGCACGGCCGCGAGCAGCGTCTCGGATTTCGCGACGGGATCGGAGAGCGCGTCCAGGAAGGCGGTTTCGACGAGATCGAAGCGTTTTTCGGAGAGCAGGCTTTGAAGAGGAGCGCCGTTCGTCAACCCAGCATTCCCTTCTTCAGATCCTCGGACGGCGGCATTGGCCCGAGCCAGAGCAGGAAGACCACATCGGCGAAATCCTTTCCCTCGAACGTCCCCAGCGCCTTCTCGCCGGCGAAGAACGTCGTCCCCTTCCCGGGCACGTAGACGAACGACAACGTCTCGCCTTCCTTCACGTCCGGCACGAGGGCGAGCAGCTTGTCGAGAGCCGCCTTCTGGACCGCGGCTTTCTCCTTCGCGTTCGCCTCGAAGCCCTCCGAGAACGCCTCCGTGAGCTGCGACTTCTTCAGGTCGCGCAGAAAATGCATGCGTACGGCTTTCGAAGCGTCGGCGGCGACGATCGCCGTTGCGTCCTTCGAAGGGGCTTCGAGATAGAGGCCGCCCACGTAAACCTTGAAGATGGCCTTCTTGCGCAGGCCGAGGCCGTTCAGCTTGAGCGTTTTGTCGCCCGCCGAGAGCGTGTCCGGGAGGCTGACGCCCGCCATCTCGCGAGCGAGAGCGGGACGCGCGGCCGGAAACAGGCCCGAGAGAGCGAAGGCCGCGAGAGAAAGACGCGAAAGGCGTTTCATCCAAAACCTCCTGCGAGGGGTGGATTCTACTGGGACAAGAGGTCATTTCGAAGGCTGGAGCCGCGTACTGCACGGGAGGCGTGCGTTCGGCGCTCCTCGCCGTCCTCCTCGAAGCGCGCCTCGGTATCGTCGCGGCGAACTACGACGGGTCCCTCTGGGAGTGGTCGGCCGACCCTTTCACTGCCACTCGTGAAGTAAGGTGAAAGAATCGGAACCGAACGCTGTAGCAGCAGACCTTACCGCCCTGCTCCACCTCACGCTCACGCTGGAGCTCCCATGAAACCTGACTTGCGGGCCTTCCTTTCTGCCGTGCTCTTCCTTGCCATGTCGTGCGGCCGCGACCTGAGTCACGGGATGACCCTTTCGTCGTCCGCCTTCCACGCGGGCGCCGCGATTCCGAAGCGCCACACCTGCGACGGCGGCGACTTCTCCCCGCCTCTCTTCTGGTCCGGTGTCCCGGCCGGGACTCGCTCGTTCGCGGTGGTCGTCGACGACCCGGACGCGAGCGGCTTTACGCACTGGCTCCTCTTCAACATTCCCGCCTCCACGGCCTCGCTTGCCGAAGGCATCAAATCCGGCACTCTGCCTCTCGGGGCCGCCGAGGGCTCCAACGATTTCGGCTCGATCGGCTACCGCGGCCCCTGTCCTCCCTCGGGAACTCATCGTTATTCTCATCGCGTCTACGCGCTGGACGTCGCGTCTGTCAGCCCTCCGCCTCCGAC
>CALAQS010000207.1 GCA_937888435.1 uncultured Acidobacteriota bacterium | reverse complement strand
GACGAGCGGGTCGATCAGCTCGTCGAGCCGTCCGTCGAGAACGTCCGCGAGCCGGTGTGACGTGAACCCGATGCGGTGATCCGTCACCCGGCTCTGGGGAAAGTTGTACGTCCGGATCTTCTCGGAGCGGTCGCCCGAGCCCACCATCTTCTTGCGGTCGGCGGCGTAGGCGGCTTCCTTCTTCGCGCGCTCGGCCTCGTAGATGCGCGCCTTGAGGACGCGCATCGCTTTCGCCTTGTTCTTGACTTGCGAGCGCTCGTCCTGACACTGCACGACGACGCCGGTGGGGACGTGGGTGAGGCGCACCGCCGAGTACGTCGTGTTGACGCCCTGCCCGCCCGGCCCGGACGCGCAGAAGAGATCCACGCGGACGTCCTTGTCCAGGACTTCCACGTCCACGTCCTCCGCCTCGGGCAGGACGGCGACCGTGGCCGCGGAGGTGTGAATGCGCCCGGCGGCCTCGGTGGCCGGGACGCGCTGCACGCGATGGACGCCGCCCTCGTATTTGAGGCGCGAGTAGGCGCCCTCGCCCTCGACGATCGCCTGGACCTCCTTGAGGCCTCCGGCGCCGCCTGAGTCGCTCCGGTCGATGATCTCGACCTTCCAGCCACGGCTTTCCGCGTAGCGCACGTACATCCTGAGGAGCTCCTCCGCAAAAAGGGCGGCCTCGTCGCCGCCGGTCCCCGCCCGGATCTCGAGGACGACGTTCTTGCCGTCGTTCGGGTCCCTGGGCAGAAGGAGAAGGCGAATCTCCTCCTCGATCGCGACGCGCCGGGCCCTGAGGCCCTCGAGCTCCTGCTGCGCGATGGGCCGGAGCTCGTCCGCGGGCGGAAGCGTGTCGAGAAGCTCCTGGGCTCCGGCGAGCTGCGTGTCGATCCTCTTCCGCTCGCGATTCTTTTCGACGATCGGCAGGATCTCGCGCATCGCCCGCATCGTCTTCGTCGCGAGGGCATGGTCGGCGAGCACCTCGGGCGAGGCCGCGCGGGCTTCGAGATCGGCGTAGCGGCGTTCGATCTCGTCGAGTTTCTGAAACATGGGAGACGGACGCGGGCGGCCCGGCAGGACCGCCGCGATCAGGCAGTCGTGGAGACGGCGGGCTTGGCGGGCTTTTCTTTGGCCGAGGCGGCCGCGGTCTTTGGCGTGTTCGCGTAGCGCTTCTGGAAGCGCTCGACGCGGCCGGCCGTGTCGACGAGCTTGGATTTTCCCGTGAAGAACGGGTGGCAGTTCGAGCAGATCTCGAGGCGGAGCTCGGTCTTCGTGCTCTTGGTTTTCCACGTGTTCCCGCACGCGCAATGCACGATCACGTCGTGGTACTCGGGGTGAATCTTCTCTTTCATCTCGGGGCTCCCTTCACGGCTCCGCCGCGTGTGAGCGGCGCCGGAACCGCGAAGAATAACATGAGCCGGCCGGCCGGGGAACTCCCTGAACCAATTGTTGTTGCTAGACTTCCCGCGTGCTCATCCTCAACGTGCGGGTGCCGGGAGAGCCGGCGCGCCGTATCAAGCTCGACCGCCCGGTCCTGACGCTGGGCCGTTCCTCCACGAATGACGTGCCCCTCGGGGACCGCACGCTCTCGCGTGTGCACGCGCGGATCGAAGGCGTCCTCGACGGCGGACCGATCCGACTCGTGGACCTCGGCTCGCGCAACGGCACGTCCCTGAACGGCTCGCGGATCACGGAACCGGCGCCGCTCTCGGCCGGAGACCGCATCCAGCTCGGCGAGACGCTGGTGGAGATCATCGAGGAATCCACGACCCGCGTCGTCATCGACGGCCTCGAGGAAGAGAGCTCGAAGAGAACGACGTTCCTCCAGTCCTCCAAAGACCTCGTGCGCCCGCACAAGCAGGCGTGGGACTCGAAGGTCGGAGCCGAAGAGCTCGCGCGCGTGAACGCGTCGCTGAGGATGCTTAACGAGATCTCCGTCGATCTTCTCGGCGACATCCCGCTGAACCGCCTGCTCGAGCTCATCCTCGAGAAGACCTTCACGTTCCTGCAGCCCGACCGCGGCCTCCTGATGCTCGCGAACGACCACGGCGAGCTGAAACCGGAGAAGGTGAAGTACGCGGCGGGCGTCGACCCCTCCGACATCCGGCTCAGCAAGACGCTCATTCAGTCGGTCGTGGAAAAAAAGAACGGCATCCTCCTCATCGACGCGGCGACGGACGCCGGCCTCGGCGCCGCCGAGTCCATCCGGATCCAGGGCATCACGTCCTGCATGGCGGCCCCTCTCTTCGTCGAGGACAGGGTCATCGGCCTCATCTACCTCGAGGTGCGGCTCGGGCGGAAGAGCTTCAGTGAGGAGGACCTGCGCCTCCTGACGTCTCTCGCGAACACGTCCGCCATCAAGATCCAGAATCTGCGCCTGCAGGAAGGCGCCGTGGCCCGCCAGCGCATCGAGCGCGAGATGGCTCTCGCGTGGGACATCCAGCGGCGCCTGCTGCCGGAAGCCGAGCCCGTGCTGCCGCACACGGAGCTTCTCGGCCGGACGGTTCCGTCGCGCACGGTCTCCGGCGACTATTACGACTTTTTCGAGCGCGGGGACAACTCGCTCGACGTCGTCGTCGCGGACGTGAGCGGAAAGGGCATGGGCGCCTCGATTCTCGCGACATTGGTGCAGGCCGCGTTCCAGGTATGGGCCGGAGAGCATTTCCCGCCGGATCGGCTCTGCTCGCGGCTCAACGACCTGGTGTTCCGGCGCACGAGCCCGGAAAAGTTCATCACATTCTTCCTCGCGCTCTACGACCCCGAGTCGGGCTCCGTCGTGTTCACGAACGCGGGTCACAACCCGGGCATCCTGGTGCGGGCCAGCGGCAGGACGGAGCTGCTCGGCGCCCACGGGCCTCCGCTCGGGCTCTTTCCGGGAAAGGCGTATGGCTCGGGAACCTTCACCCTCGAGACGGGCGACCTCCTCGCCCTCTACACCGACGGAGTGACCGAAGCCACGAATCCCGATGACGAGGAATTCGGGACGCCGCGCCTCGTCGAGACGCTCGTGAGGGCGCGCGGAGGCTCCGTCGCCGAGATCGAGGCCGAGCTCGGCGCGGTTCT
>CALAQS010000206.1 GCA_937888435.1 uncultured Acidobacteriota bacterium | reverse complement strand
CTGGCCGCTGCCCCTGAGCAGGTATTTGTACGTGACGAGCCCGTCGAGGCCCACGGGGCCGCGGGCATGGATACGGCTCGTCGAGATCCCGACCTCCGCTCCGAAGCCGTAGCGGAAGCCGTCGGCGAAGCGCGTGGAGGCGTTGTGGAAGACGCCGGCCGCGTCCACGCGGCCCAGGAACGCCTCGGCGGCGGCCGCGTCCGCGGTGACGATGGCTTCCGTGTGGTGCGAGCCATAGCGGTTCACGTGATCGACCGCCTCGTCCAGAGAATCCACGATCCTGACCGCGAGCATCGGCCCGCCGTATTCCGCCCGCCAGTCGTCTTCGGTCGCGGCCGAGAGCGGGACGGACGGCGCGAGAGAGCGCGTCGCCTCGCATGCCCGAAGCTCGATACCGGCGTCGATCAGCCGGCTCAGCAGCGGGACGAGGAAGCGCGCTGCCGCGTCGCGGTGGACGAGGAGCGTCTCGGCCGCATTGCACGCCGCCGGGTACTGGAGCTTGCTGTCGAGAATGATCGCAATCGCCATTGCCTCGTCCGCCGCGCGATCCACATAGACGTGGCAGACGCCCTCCGCGTGGCCCAGAACCGGAATGCGTGTGTGTGCCTTGACGTGCCTGACGAGGTCGTACCCGCCCCGCGGGATGACGAGGTCGATGTGCTCGTCGAGCGCGAGGAGCGCGTCCACCTCGGCCCGGTCCGCCACGGAGGACAGCACGCCTTCGGGGATCTCCGGGAAAGACGCGAGAGCTTTGGCGAAAACGTCGAGGAGCGCCGCCGTGGAGCGGGCGGACTCGCGCCCGCCCTTGAGGATCGCCGCGTTGCCCGACTTGAGCGCCAGCGACCCGATCTGCGTGACCGCGTCGGGGCGCGACTCAAAGATGACGGCGAGCACGCCGATGGGGCACGTGACTTTCTCGAGGACGAGCCCGTCGTCGAGGAGCGTGCGTGAGAGGACGACGCCCGAAGGATCCGGCAGCGCCGCCACGGCCCGAACACCTTCGGCCATCGCCCGCAGCTTCACGTCGTCGAGGACGAGGCGGTCGAGGAGAGACCCGCCGGCCTCGAGCACGTCCGCGCGGTTCGCCTCGAGGATTGCGTCTCGCGCCGCGTCTATCCCGTCGGCGACCTTTCGAAGGACGAGATCCTTGGTCTCGGAAGACACCGATGCCAGGCGCCTCGCGGCCAGTCGCGCGCGCTTCGCGATCTCGACCGGCCCCATATTCCTTTCTAAGAAATCTCCCTCTTCCGTCATCGATCTCTCGTCCCGGCCTTCGGACCGAAAACCGTCCCGACTCCCTCGCCCGCGAAGAGCCGGTCGAGGATTCCTGGCGTCCGGCCGTTCGCGATGACCGCGATGCCGCCCGCTTCCGTCGCGATGCGGGCCGCGTCCAGCTTGGAGCTCATGCCGCCGCGGCCGCGCGCCCCCGGACCGTCGGCGTACCGCGCGATTTCTTCCGTGATCTCCCGGACGAGCGGGATGAGCGTGGCCGCGCGGTCGTGCGCCGGGTTGCCCGTGAAGAGGCCGTCCACGTCGGAGAGGATGACGAGGACGTCCGCCTTCACCTTGCTCATGACGAGCGCCGAGAGCCGGTCGTTGTCGCCGAAGAGGCCGCGCGCGCCCTTGCCGTCGGGCGCCTCCAGCTCCAGCGTCGAGACCGTGTCGTTCTCGTTCAGGATCGGCACGGCATCCAGCTCGAAAAGCTTCTCGAGCGTCGCCGAAAGATTTTGAAAACGCGTCCGGTCGGTGAAGTCGTCTTCGGTGAGAAGGACCTGCGCGGTGAGAAGGCCCATCTTCTCGAAGCCCTCTTCGTACACGGACATCAGCCGGCTCTGCCCGATGGCGGCGCAGGCCTGCTTGAGGGTGAGCGAGCCCGGCTTCTTTTCGAGGCGCAGCCGTTGCGCCCCGAGTCCCACGGCGCCCGAAGAGACGATCAGAACGTGTCGCCCCTGCTTCTTCAGGCTCCCGACGGACTCGATGAGCCCGTACAGGCGCCCCAGCGCGACAGCGCCGTCGTCGCGCATGATCACGTTCGTCCCGGCCTTCACCACGATCCGCCTCGCCGCGGCCACGCGCTGCCGTATCCGCGCCTCGTCCATCCGGGGATTGTAGGGGCCGGGGGCGAGGGGAATCAGCGAACTTTCGGCGCTCGCTTCCGTATATCCGGGCGAGAGGTCCCGCATGTCCAAGAAACTCAAATGGATCCTGGCGTCCGCCGGCGTGGTCCTGCTTGCGGGCGGCGGTCTCCTGTTCGCCTCGCGCGGCAAGGACAAGGCCAAGGAGCCCGACCAGCCGCCGTTCCGGATCGGGAAAGTGCAGGCCGAAGACCTCCAGGTGAGCGTGCGCGAGGTCGGCGTCGTCGACCCCGAGACGAAGGTCGACGTCAAGTCCGCCGTCTCGGGTCGGGTGGTCGCCCTGAAGGTTCGCGACGGCGCCGTCGTGAAGTCCGGCGACCTCCTCGCCGAGGTGGAGCCCGACGTGACCCAGGCTCAGTCGCTCTCCGACGTGAGGGCCGGCGTCACGCAGGCCGACGTCGGCCTGAAGGACTCCGAGCGCCAGCTCCACTCTCAGGAGCGGCTCTTCAAGGACGGCCTCATCGGCGGCGAGACGCTGAAGGACTACGTAACGAAGCGCGATCTCGCGGCCGAGAACCTCAAGGCCGCCCGCCAGCGCTACGAGATTGTCGAGGGGCACGGCATCCCCATCTCCGGCGACGCTTTGACCCAGCGCGCGCGCGTGACGAGCCCGATGTCCGGCGTCGTCATCACGAAGGGCGTCGAGCTCGGCGAGACCGTGACCTCGGGCGTGTCCTCGTTCAACGCGGGCACGGTCCTCTTCACGGTGGCCGACCTCAAGACTCTTCTGATCAAGGTGAACTTGAACGAGGTCGACATCGCGAAGGTGAAAGTGGGCCAACCCGTGCGGATCACGCTCGACGCCTACCCGCAGAAGAACTTCGGGGGCAAGGTCCGGTTCGTCGCCCCGGCGGCGAAGCTCCTCGACAAGATCAAGGTCTTCCCCGTCGAAGTCGCGCTGGACGAGCTCGGTGACGCCTACCGCACGGGCATGAGCGCGAACGTCGAGATCCTCGGCGAGAAACGGGAGAAGGCCGTCTCCATTCCGCTCGAGGCGCTCCAGCGTCGCGAGGGGCAGACGGTCGTCTATCGCCTCAAGGACAACCTCAAGCCGAAGCAGCTCAAGGACGCTCGCGAGGGCCTCGCGGGCCGCGCCAAGTTCATCTGGCTCTCGGACCACTGGAAGGACTACTTCGACATCGTGCCGGTGCAGGCGGGCGTCGCGACGCTCGAGCGGGCGGAGATCCTGTCGGGCCTCAAGGCGAACGACCAGGTTTGCCTCGAGGACCCGACGAAGAAGAAAGTCGAGAAGGACGACGACAACTGAGGCACGGGATGTCGGCCATCATCGAAACCAGCGGCCTCACGAAGGTCTTCGGCGCGAACGGGAACGCCGTCCACGCCCTGCGCGGGATCGACATGGTCGTCGAGAAAGGCGAGTTCGTGGCGCTCATCGGGCCTTCGGGCTCCGGGAAGTCGACGCTCATGGCGATCCTGGGCTGCCTCGACTCCCCCACCGCCGGCCGCTACGCTCTCGACGGTCAGGCCGTCGAGAGTCTGTCGGGTGGCGCGCTCGCACGCATCCGCAACGAGAAGGTCGGCTTCGTATTCCAGAGCTACAACCTCTTGCCGAAGGCGTCCATCCTCCGCAACGTCGAGCTCCCACTGCTTTACGCCGGCGTCTCGCGCAAGGAGCGCCGCCGGCGCGCGATGGAGATGCTCGAGAAGGTCGGGATCCCCGAGAAGGCCAACGTCCTTCCCGCACAGCTCTCGGGCGGTCAGAAGCAGCGCGTCGCGATCGCCAGGGCCCTCGCGAACAGGCCCGCCCTCCTCCTCGCGGACGAGCCCACCGGCGCGCTCGATTCGAAGACCGGCGCCGAGGTGCTCGGCCTTTTCAAGGAACTGCACCGCCAGGGCAACGCGGTCATGCTCGTCACGCACGATCCCCACATCGCCGCGATGGCCGAGCGCAAGGTCGAGCTGTGCGACGGCCTGATCCTCGGGCCGGAAGCCGCCGCCGCGTAGGCCATGGCCGCGACCGGCGCCTTCCGCGAGCGCCTTTTCAGCGCGTGGGTCGAGATCCGGGAGAACCTCGGCCGCTCGACCCTGCAGGCGCTCGGCGTAATGCTCGGCGTCGCGTCGGTCCTCGGCGGCTTCTCCATCTCGGACAGCCAGCGGCGCCGCTCCGACGAGCTGTTCGCGAAGATCGGCGGATTCGACAAGCTGAACGTCCAGCCATCGGAGGCCATCAAGGACGGGACGCAGCCGTCGGCCCTCCAGAACGCGAACCTCGGGCTTCGCTCCGACGACGCCTCGCGAGGCGAAAAGCTCGACATGAAGGCCGTGCAGGGCGTCAGCGTCCAGAAGTTCGCCCGGGCCCGCGTGCGGTCGCCATTTGCCGATCAGGATCGCCAGATCACCGGCGTCGCGGCCGACTATCTCGCTGTGAACGGGTACACGCTGGACAAGGGGCGGCTCTTCTCGTCCCAAGACGTCGAGACCGCCGCCCCCGTGTGCGTGCTGGGCTACGAGGCCGTGAGCGTCTTCTTTCCGACGGGCGAGGCGCTCAACCAGGTCATCCGCGTGGGCGACATTCCGGTGACGGTGGTCGGCGTCCTCAAGGAGAAGGTCTTCCGATTCCGCGACAGCCAGGGAAACATGTTCGCCTGGCGGAACAAGCTCGTCGCGCTGCCGGCCACCCTCGTCGCCGGGCGGATGGAGGGAGACGCGTACCACCGGCTGGATCGGGTCGTCTTCAAGATCCCCGACATCAACGTCATCGAGAAGTTCAGCGAAAGCCTCTCGGCGGTCCTGAAGTCCAGCCACCGCCAACAGGAGGACTTCCGGATCGACGACATCGCCAAGCGCGTCCGGAAGCGGCGCAGCCAGGGCGACGTCTACAACCTGGTCTTCATGCTCTCGGGCATTCTGTCGCTCGTCGGCGGCGGGATGGTGAACGTGAACATCCAGCTCGCGACCCTCAAGGAACGCGTCCGCGAGGTGGGCGTCAAGATGGCGATCGGCGCCTCGGGCCGCGAGGTGTTCAAGGAGTTCATGACCGAGGCGCTGCTCCTGACGGGCCTCGGCGGGTTCGTCGGCTTCTTCATCGGCGTCGCGTTCTCGAAGGTGATCACGACCGTCCTCGAGGTCCCGCTCTACATGGACCCGAAGAGCTTCGTGTGGGCCTTCCTCCTGGCCCTCGTCTTCGGCTTCCTCTTCGCGATCTACCCGGCCTGGAAGGCCAGCCGGCTCTCCCCGATGGAGGCGCTGCGGTATGAGTAGAGAGGTCCGGCGTCTCTCGCTGGGCGCCCGGCTCGCCCTCATCTGGGAGGTCGTCACGGGCGGCCTGATCGAGCTCTGGGCCCACAAGCTGCGCTCGATCCTCACGCTGACGCTCCTCATGCTCGGCGTCTTCGCGCTCGTCATCATGACGTCGGTGCTGGACGGGATCCTCGACAAGGTCACGACGGGCTTCTCGGGGATGAGCTGGGACGGCACCGCCGTGATCGTCCCCAAGGAGGCGCAGACCTCGGAGGAGCAGAAGCGCTTCGCGATGTCGCCGGGCCTGCGGTACGAGGACCTCGCCCGGATCACGCTCGCCAACCCCAAGGTGCTCGCTTTTCTGCCTCGCGCCATGAAGCGCACCTCCGTCCGCTCCCTGTCGGGCATGGAGCGGTGTTCCGTCACCGGCGTGACGCACGACTACGCGCTCTTCATGAACCGGCCGATCGGCTCGGGGCGGGGCCTCACCGAGGACGACCAGAAGCGCCGCAGCGCGGTGGCGGTCGTGGGCTCGACCCTCGGCTCGAAGCTCTTCGGAGGCGCCGACCCCGTCGGCCGCGACGTCATCCTCGAAGGCGTCCCATTCCGCATCGTGGGGCTCCAGGCTCCGATCCAGATCTTCAACGACGAGATCTGGTACGACGCGAACGGCTTCCAGATCCCCCTCGAGACCTACATGGACCGCATCGACACGACGCACGCCCTCACCCAGGTCGCCGTCAAGCTGCGGGACAAGGACGACCTGTCCGAGATCTCCGCCGCCCTCCTGGGGCGCGTTCGGCAGGCTCACCACGGGATCGAGGACGTGGAGATCAAGGACCTCGACACCGAGGCAGCCCGCTCCTATGCGCGCTTCCTCGACGAGATGAGGGGCTGGAGAATCGTCCTCCTCTCCCTCGCCGCGACCGTTCTCCTCGTGGGCGGCGTGGGCGTCCTCTCCGTCATGCTGATCTCGTTCTCGGACCGGCGGTACGAGATCGGCCTGCGCAAGTCGCTGGGCGCTTCCGACCACGAGATCTTCGTCCAGTTCCTCCTCGAGGCCGCCGTGCTCGCGGCGCTCGGCGCCTCGGTCGGCACGGTGGCCGGATCGGTCGTCTGCCGGGCGCTCTCGCCCATGTTCCCGTGGGGGCTCGTCGTCAACCCCTTCGGACTCATGACGGCCTGGATCGTCGCGCTCGGTCTCGCGCTCACGTTCGGCCTCTACCCCGCGATCCGCGCCTCGCGCCTGTCGCCGATGGAGGCGATGCGGTAGGCCCTAAGATCCGCGAATGGCCGCGCGCCGCCGGAAAAACGTCCATTCCGTCGACACCCGCTCGCTCCACGAGGCGGCCGCTCTCCTCCGTCGCGGCGAGCTCGTCGCGTTTCCGACGGAGACGGTCTACGGCCTCGGGGCGAATGCGCTGGACGCGAAGGCGGTCGCGAAGATCTTCGAGGCGAAGGGGCGGCCCCAGGACAACCCGGTGATCGTCCACGTGAGCGATTTGAGGATGCTTCGAAAGGTGGCCGACCCGCCGCCGCCCCGCGCGAGGGCGCTCATCGCGCGCTTCTGGCCCGGCCCCCTGACCCTCCTACTTTCGAAGAAATCCTCTCTCCCCTCCTCCGTCACCGCAGGTCTCGACACCGTCGCGGTCCGGATGCCGCAGGGTCTCGCGCGCGACCTCATCCGGCTTGCAGGCGTCCCCGTCGCCGCACCCAGCGCGAACCTCTCGGGCCGCCCGAGCCCGACGACGGCCCTGCACGTCGCCGAGGATTTCCCGGACGTCTTCGTCCTGGATGGCGGCCCGACGAAGCATGGAGTCGAGTCCACCGTCATCGCGCTGGAACCGTTTCCGGTCGTGCTGAGACAAGGCGCCCTGAGTGAAGAATCTCTTAGAAAGACGATCCCCGGACTTCGGCACGCCGCTTCAACCGGACGTCTCGCATCGGGCGGCGGCCCTTTTTCTTCGAAGGTGAATGGGGCCGCCGCGAGCCCCGGCACGAAGTACACACACTACGCGCCGACGCGCCCCCTGACCCTCTTTCTAAGAAAATCTTCCCTGCTCGCCTACGTGAGGGCGCACCCGAAGGCGCTCGTCCTCTGCCCGACGCCTCTAGCTCCCCTCTTTCCGAAACAAAGAACTCTTGCTCTGGGTTCCTCCCCGGAGGAGATTGCGCGCGCGTTGTTCGCCGCGCTGCGCACGCGCCGGCGCGGGAGCGAGCTGCTGGTCCTCGCGGTTCCTCGGCGCGGGCTTGGCCGGACGATCATGGACCGCCTCGAACGGGCCGCAACGCGGATCGTCTGAAAGCTGTCGCCGCCTTCGTCCGGTCCTGCCCTACCCCGCCATCGCCACGAAGGCGCTCGGAAAGCGGGCCAGCAGCGCGACGGCGTCCACCACTTCGCGCAGGTCGACGCATTCCCCGATCTTGTGCGTGTTCTGCTCGATACCCGGCCCGATTCCGAGCATGGCCGGGTGCTTCACGGCGCCCGAGGTGACCCAGCGCTTGCGCGGTGAAACGGCAATCGACGTGTCGTCGACCCTCACCGGAAAGCCGACGCCGTCCGTCGAGAAGATCCACCGGTCCACGCGCGGCTCCTTGCGAAGGGCGCCGCGCTGGCCTCCGGCCGCAATGTGCGGGGTGACGACACCTCGATACGCCGCGACCGCTGCCTGAATCGCTGGGTGCTCCTCCGGCGTGAGCCAGCCCATGTAGACCTGCGGGTTTCCGAGGACGAAGCCGGTCCACGTCGGCTCCTCGTACGTCGGCACGGTGACGTCGACGGTCAGACCCGCGGCCCGCGCGGCGGCCACGGCGGGAAGATCCTCGACGTCGGCCGTAGCCTTCTCGGGCGTCTCTCCGATCGTGAGGCGCCGGTCGAAACGGAAGACGAAGCGCTCGGGGACCGCGCAGTCGCTCGGCGTATCGAGGCGGGCCCACGAGGCCGTGCGCGTGCCGTGCCCGAGAAACGCGTGGTCGAGGAACCCGTCCCGCGCGTCGTATCGTTTCGCCGCCTCCACGAGAATGGGAGCGCCCCATTCCAGCGGGTTCTTCCCTTCCCACGGCATCGAGCCGTGGCAGGATTTCCCGGTCACGCTCACCTGAATCTGCATGCGGCCGCGCTGGCCCCGGTAGACTCCGAGCGCCCCCTTCGCGGAGTCGCCCGTGCCCTCAGTGAGGATGACCGCATCCGGGACGAGCTCCGGCCCGGCGCCGGGCAGGACCTTCCTCATGAGGAACTGCGGTCCGCCGCCGTCGTTGTCCTCTTCGGTCACGGTCGCGTACGAGCGCACGATGGCGCCGCGCAGCGCGCCCTGCGGCGCGAGCTCCAGCAGGATCTTCGATGCCACGACCTGCGCCACGACGCCCGAAAGCTGGTCGGCCGAGCCGCGCCCGAAGACGAGGTTGTCCCACTCGGACTCGGGCGGCAGATATCCCAGCTCGCGTTTCAGGAAGTCGCGCTTCAGGCGCGCGGGATCGAAGAGCCCGTCGTAGGCGTCCACGCCGCCGGTTTTCTCGCGCCACGCAGGGCGCAGGGCGTTCACGGTGTCGGTGTGGCCGTCGAAGTAGACGACGCGCTTGTCCAGCGGGGGGATGCCGTCGCCCGGATCCTCGAGCGTCCAGACGAGGTTGCCGTAGCCGTCGTAGCCGACGTCTTCGGGGCGGCGGACGGCGCCGGCCTCGACGATCGCGCGCTTGAGGTACTCGAGGCGCGGCTTCTCGTGGTTCGAAAGGCCGCAGTCCGGGTCGCCACCGGCGTCTCGCGGCCGATCGACGTAATCGGCCGGGATGCGGATGACCTCCTTGAGAATCGTGGCCGCGATCGGGCGGTAACGGGCCGCCAGCTCCGCAACCCGGGTATCGAGCTCGCTCATCGTCATCCTCTCCGTTCGCTCACAGCGCCACCAGGCGGCGGGCCAGATCAGGCACCTTGGACGTCGCCAGCGCCGCCATCACGACATAGACTTTCCAATTCGCTTCCCGTGCCACATTCTCGACGTGAGAGGCCATGACGCCGGGCGAGACCTCGGCTCCGATGTCGGCGGGAAGGCAGTGCATGTAGAGGGCGCCGCCTGCACGTGTCGTCTTCATCCGCCGCTCGTCGCAGATCCAGTCGCGGTGACGCGCGTTCGAAGCCAGCGCCTCCTTCTCGATTTCCCCCATGCGCTTGCCGTCGCGCGCGCGGTTGGCTGCGACTCGGGCGAGCATGAGGTCGTACGGCCCCCAGCTCTTCGGATACACCGCATCGGCACCCTCGAACGCTTCGTCCATGGAGGAAACCGCGCGGAAGGAGCCGCCCGAGGAAGCGGCATGCGAGGCCGCGGACGCTAGACACGGCTCCATGAGGCGATAGCCTTCCGGATGCGCCAGCGTCACGCGGGCTCCGAAACGCGTCAACAGCATGATGAGCCCCTGGGGCACGGAGAGGGGCTTTGCGTAGCTGGGTGAGTAGGCCCACGAAACGGCGATGCGCTTGCCTTCCAGACCCTCGGGGAACTTCTCGCGGAGCCAGCAGAGGTCGGCCAGCGTCTGGGTGGGATGGTCGATGTCGCACTGGAGGTTGACGACGGGAACCCGCCGCTCGTCTCGCGTCGCGGCAAGGTACTCGTCGATCCCCCTCTTCACGTCGCGCATGAAAGCGTTTCCCTCGCCGAGGATCAGGTCGTGCCTCACGCCGAGGGCGTGCGAGTTCATGCCCAGCATGGCGCCGGTCTCGGCCGCGGTCTCGCCGTGCGACACCTGGGTGGACGAGCCGTCCACGATGACCGGGTGCATGCCCAGCCGGGCCGCGGCGCCCGCCCACGCGGACTTGGTGCGCGTGGAGTTATCGAAAAAGAGCGCGTAGGCGAGCTCGTGGGGCAGGAGCGGCGCCTTCTTACCGGCGCGGTCCAGCGCGGAGAAGCGCTCGGCGACGGCGAGGAGTCCGGAAAGCTCCGCGGTCGAATAGTCGTCCGTAAGGAGGAGGCTCCGGCCCAGGAGGCGGGCCAGAACGTCGGGATCGGCGGGAGCGGTGGTCTTCACGTCAGCT
>CALAQS010000205.1 GCA_937888435.1 uncultured Acidobacteriota bacterium | reverse complement strand
TTCGAAGTTCTCGTCTGCGATCGTTCGGAAGATGCCCTCGGCTCCTTCGCGGGCCGGCCGCGGGTCGCGACCCAACGCCTCGACTTCGCGAGCGGAGCCGCGGTTGCCGCGGCCGTCGCCTCCGCGGATGTCGCCGTCGGCGCGGTGCCCGGGTCCCTCGGGCACGCGATGCTCAGGACGGTGATCGACGCCGGCAAGCCGGTGGCCGACATTTCCTTCGCGCCCGAGGACCCGTTCGCGCTGGACGGCCTCGCGAAGGAGAGGGGCGTTCCCGCGATCGTGGACTGCGGCGTCTCGCCGGGCCTGTCGAACCTCGCGTGCGGGCGCGCGGCCGGGCGGCTCGAGGCGGTCGACTCGATCGTGATCTCCGTCGGTGGCCTCCCGTTCCGGCGCGTGCCGCCGTGGGAGTACCGCATCGTGTTCTCCGCGACCGACGTCATCGAGGAGTACACACGCCCGGCGCGCCTCGTCGAGGACGGGCGCATCGTCACGAAGCCCGCCCTGTCGGAGGTGACCCGGTTCGACCTGCCGGGCGTCGGAACGCTCGAGGCGTTCCTGACGGACGGCCTCCGCACCGTCCTTTCGACGGTGAAGGCGCGGAATCTGCGCGAGCAGACGCTGCGCTGGCCGGGACACGCCGAGAAGATGCGCCTCCTGCGCGACACCGGCTTCCTCCGGGACGAGCCGGTCGCGGCGGGCGGCACGCGCGTGGCGCCGCGCGCGGTCGCCGAGGCGCTCCTTTTCGCCCTGTGGAAGAGACCCGAGGGCGAAGAGGAGTTCACCGTCCTCAACGTCGAGTCGCACGGCACGCGCGCCGGCCGGCCGGTCCGCTTCGTCCACGACCTCTTCGACCGCACCGACGTGAAGACGGGCGCGACGTCGATGGCGCGTACGACGGGCTTCCCGTGCGTCATCGCGGCGCAACTCCTCGCGTCACGCTCGATCCGCGATCCCGGCGTGCTTCCCCTGGAGCTGCTCGGCGGGCGGCCCGAGCTTTTCGCGGCCTTCGTGGAGGGGCTGGCCGCGCGAGGAGTCGCCTTCTCGGAGACCGAGGAGGATCCGTGGCCGCGTTGAAGAACCCGATGGGGCGCCTTCCGGGCTCAGAGAGATCGGCCGGACGGGTCCGCGAAGAGCGGCCGAAGCTCCCGAAATCCGAGCGCCTGCGGGCGCTCCTGCCCGACATCAAGGCGCTCGTCGCTCCCCGCAAGGGAATCCTCGCCTTCGGCTTCGTCCTCATGGCGATCAACCGCGTGTCGGGACTCGTCCTGCCCGCCTCGACGAAGTTCCTGATCGATGACGTGATCGGCAAGCGGCGCATGGACATGCTTCTGCCGCTCCTCGGCGCCGTGATCGCGGCGACGCTCATCCAGGGCGTCACGTCGTTCTCACTCACGCAGCTTCTCTCGAAGGCGGCCCAGCGCCTCATCGCCGAGCTTCGGCGGAAGGTGCAGGCGCACATCGGGCGGCTGCCCGTGACCTTCTACGACGCGAACAAGACCGGCGCGCTCGTGTCGCGCATCATGTCGGACGTCGAGGGCGTGCGGAACCTCATCGGCACTGGCCTCGTCGAGTTCGCCGGCGGCCTTCTGACGGCGGCGATCGCGCTCGTCGTGCTCTTCAAGATCTCGACGACGATGACGCTTCTCGCGTTCACGTTCCTCGTGGGCTTCGGCCTCGTCGTGAATCGGGCGTTCGGCACGATCCGTCCGATTTTCCGCGAGCGCGGAAAGATCAACGCGGAAGTCACAGGCCGCCTCATGGAGTCGCTGGGCGGCGTGCGCGTCGTCAAGGGCTACCACGCCGAGGCGCGGGAGGAGAGCGTCTTTTCGGCAGGCGTGAAGCGCCTTCTCGACAACGTGCTCAGGACGCTCACGTCCACGAGCATCATGAGCCTTTCGTCGACCGTCATGCTGGGGGTCGTGGGCGCAGTCGTCATGTACGTGGGGGCGCGCCAGATTCTCAGCGGGACGCTCACGCTGGGCGGATTCTTCACGTACACGATCTTCATGGGCTTCCTCGTGGCACCCATCTTCCAGATCGTCGCGATCGGAACTCAGCTCACGGAGGCGCTCGCGGGGCTGGAGAGGACGCGCGAGATCCTCTCGGAGAGGCCGGAGGACGCCGATCCGCGCCGCACGGTCACGCTTCCGGAAATCGCGGGCGACGTGCTGTTCGAAAACGTGAAGTTCGCGTACGAAGAAGGGAAGGAAGTGCTCCATGGAGTCTCCTTCCAGTCGCCGCCGGGGACGGTGACCGCGCTCGTCGGGCCCTCGGGCTCGGGCAAGAGCACGATCATCGGTCTCGTGGCCGCTTTCCACGTCCCGACGGGCGGCGCCGTGCGCGTGGATGGCGTGGACCTCTCGACGGTGCGCCTCGACTCGTATCGGACCGCGCTCGGCGTCGTCCTGCAGGAGACCTTCCTCTTCGACGGCACGATCCGCGAGAACGTGGCGTTCTCGCGCCCGGAGTCTACGGAAGAGCAGATCCTGAGAGCCTGCCGGATCGCGCGCGTGGACGAGTTCGCCGAGGACTTCGAGAAGAAATACGACACGATCGTCGGCGAGCGCGGCGTGAAGCTCTCGGGCGGGCAGCGCCAGCGCGTGTCGATCGCGCGCGCGATCCTCGCGGACCCACGCATCCTCATCCTCGACGAGGCGACGTCGAGCCTCGACTCCGAGTCCGAGGCGCTCATCCAGGAGGGCCTGTCGTTCCTCATGAAGGGGCGCACGACGTTCGTCATCGCGCACCGGCTCTCCACGATCCGGCGGTCGGACCAGATCCTCGTCGTCGAAGGCGGTCTCATCGTCGAGCGCGGCACGCACGCGGTGCTCTACGCGGCCCGCGGCCGCTACTACGAGATGTACACGAAGCAGCACGGCGTCGAGACGAACCTGTTCCTCGCGCCGGGCGAGGGTGACGACAAGCCCTCGCAGCCCGACGGTGACGGCGAGAAGGAATCGGACACGCCCGCGCTCGCGGAGGCGGTCAGTCTCATCCGGCGGCCGGCGGGCTAGGGTGAGGGAGGCGTTCCGGGGCGGGCTGAGGTCCCGCGGCGCGTCCCTGGCGCTCCTGGCTCTCGTCTGCGCATTTGCGTTTATCGGGCGGAGTGTCAACACGTCCGACGGGGCCGAAGT
>CALAQS010000204.1 GCA_937888435.1 uncultured Acidobacteriota bacterium | reverse complement strand
AGCCCGTCGAACTCCTTCCCGTACCAGGAGGCCAGGCCTCGCTCGCCTCCTGTCGCATCAGCGGCGGTCTTCGCAGGTGGGCGGGATGAACAGGCAGCTAGGAGAAAGACAACAAAGAGAAAAGAAAGGATTTCTTTGAAAGTAAATAGGGCGCGGCACCGGCAGCGCGAGCGCGTCAGACGCGGACCTCTTCACGCGTCTCGCCGGCAGCGGCCTCGGGGTCGGTCGCGAGGATGGGATCGATCTCGATCTCGAGGAACTCGTCCACCTGCTCGGGCGCGCGCCCGATGAAGCGCGCGGGCTCGGAGGCCGCGATGACCTCGGCGGGCGTGAGGCCGAACGCAGGCTCGCCCGCGATGCGGAACAGCAGGTCGTTTTCGCCGCCCTCGGCCTTCATGCGGTCGCCCGCGGCCTGGGTGAGGACGCGCAGCTTCTCGTGGAGAGCCTGCCGGTCGCCGCCCTTCTTGGCCGCGGCCATGAGGATGTTCTCCGTGGCCAAGAACGGCAGCTCCGCGTCGAGGCGGCGCCTCACGACGGTCGGATGCACGACGAGACCGTCAGTCACGGCGTCCCACAGGAGGAGGATCGAGTCGGCGGTGAGGAACGATTCGGCGAGCGCGAGGCGCCGGTTCGCGGAGTCGTCGAGCGTCCTCTCGAACCACTGAGTCGCGTGCGTCCAGTTGCCGTTGTCCGAGATCGAGAGCAGCCAGCGTGCGAGGGCGTTCATGCGTTCGCACTTCATCGGGTTGCGCTTGTAAGGCATCGCCGACGAGCCGACCTGCTTCTTGCCGAACGGCTCTTCGACCTCCTTGAGGTGCTGGAGCAGCCGGACGTCGTTGCCGAACTTCGAGGCCGAGGACGCGAGGCCGGCGAGCGCGGACAGGACGAGGGCATCCTGCTTGCGCGTGTAGGTCTGGCCGGAGATCAGGAGGCGGTCCGTGAAGCCGGCCTTCTGGGCCACGAGGCGGTCGAGGCGCTCGGCCTTGTCGGCGTCGCCGTCGAAGAGCGCCACGAACGACGCCTGCGTCCCCGTGGCCCCCTTGCAGCCCAGAAAGCGCAGCTCGTCGGCGCGGCGGACGAGCTCGCGGTGGTCGAGGGCGAGGTCCTGGAGCCAGAGGCACGCCCGCTTGCCGACCGTCGTGGGCTGCGCGGCCTGGAAGTGCGTGAAGCCGAGGCAGGGGAGGTCGCGGTAAGCGCGCGCGAACCGCGACAGGCGACCTATGACGCGCACCGTGCGCGTCGCGAGGAGGCGCAGCGCCGCGCGCAGGAGGAGGAGGTCGGCGTTGTCGCCCACGAACGCCGAGGTCGCCCCGAGGTGCAGGACACCGCGCGCGGCGGGAGCGACGTCGCCGAGGGCGTGCAGGTGCGCCATGACGTCGTGCTTCGTCTCGCGTTCATACCCGTCGGCGGCGGCGAGCTCGGCCTCGGTCGGCACGAGGTGGGCGCGGAGCGCGTCGAGCGATGCCTCGGGGATCGGGAGCCCGAGCTCCTTTTCGGCTTCGGCCAGCCAGAGCCAGAGCTTGCGCCAGGTCGTGAACTTCGACCGCGCCGAGAACAGCGCGGACATCTCGGCGGACGCGTATCGGCTCGTGAGCGGGTTTTCGTACCGGTCGATGGGGGAGTCGCTCACCGGCTCACTCCTCGATCTCGTCGTCGGTGGGAAGCCGGAACTCCTTCGTCTCGTCGTTTGCGCACACGCTGCAAAACGCGCTCGTGATGCCCTTCTTCTCGTCGTACTCGAAGAAGTAGCACGGCGTGTCACAGTTGAGACAGACGATGAAGTCGACTTCCTCGCTCACGGCGCGATCCTGCAGGGTTCAGGTTAGCATCCCTCAGGCGGCCCGAGCCGCCCCTTCGAGACCCGCCATGACTCTCTTTGTCGACTCCGAGATCGGGCGCCTGCGCTCGGTCCTCGTCCACGAGCCAGGTCGCGAGATCGACCGGATGGTGCCTTCGATGATGCAGGACCTGCTCTTCGACGACATCCTGTTCGGGGCTCGCGCGCGCGAGGAGCACCGGCGATTCCGGCAGGTGCTCCGCTTCGTGGCGGACGAGGTGCTCGACGTTCAGGAGCTCCTCGAGGAGGTCTTGCGTGATCCCGCCGCCCGCAACGAGGTGCTCTCGGAGCTCGCCACGCTGCTCTCATGGCCGCCCGCGATCCTCCTCGCCTTGAACGAGCTTCCTCCCGGCAGGCTCGCGGCGGGCCTCGTGGAGGGGGTCGAGCGCGCCGAGCCCGCCATCTCCGGCTCCCTCGATTCGCTGTACCTGCTGCCGCCGCTCCCGAACTGGTTCTTCCAGCGCGATCCCGCCACGGTCGTGGGCGACCGTGTCGTGAGGGGCTCGATGGCGACCCGCGCCCGCTGGCGAGAGCCACTGCTGTCCGGGGCGGTTTTCGCCCGGCACCCTCGGTTCGCAGGAGCGGGGCCGCGCTTCTGGTTCCAGGAGTTCGCCGCGGGCGAAGGGCGCGATCTCGCGTGGGCGCGCATGCGGCCCACGCTCGAAGGAGGCGACGTCCTCGTGCTTTCTCCGGAGGTGCTCGTCATCGGTTACTCGGAGCGCACGGAGAAGACGACGATCGAGCGCCTCGCGGAGGCCCTCAAGCGGGAGGGGTCGCGCGTGCGGAAGATCCTCGTCGTGGCGATTCCGCCTCAGCGGGCGACGATGCACCTCGACACGGTGTTCACGCGCATCTCGGCCGGCGAGTGTCTCTGCTACGGGCCGATGATCCTCTCCGGCGGCGCCGAGGAGGCGGACGTGTACGAGGCCGACCTCACGGCGCGTGAGATCACGTGGACCACGAGGGACGACCTGCTCTCGGCGCTCGCCGCGCTCGGCATCGACCTCGTTCCCATTCTCTGCGGCGGCGCCGATCCCATCGACCAGCAGCGCGAGCAGTGGACCGACGGCGCGAACGTGTTCGCGCTCGCGCCCGGCGTCATCCTCTGCTACGACCGGAACGAGCGCACCGCCGAGTCCCTCGCGCGCGAGGGGTACGCGGTCGTCGCGGACGACGATCTCCTACTGGGAAGAGAGACGCTCGACCTGAGGAAGCCCGGCAAGCACGCGATCCTGCTCTCGGCGCCCGAGCTGTCCCGGGCGCGCGGCGGCCCGCGCTGCATGACGATGCCGCTCGTGCGCGATCCGGTGTAAAAAGGAAGGCCATGCTCCAGAAAGACCTCGTCTCGATCCACGACCTGACCGCCGCCGACGTCGCGGCCCTCTTCGCTCTCGCCGCCCGGATGAAAGCGCGCCCGGCGGAGTTTCGAACGGCGCTTTCCGGGAAGGTCCTGGCGATGATCTTCGAGAAGTCGTCCACGCGGACCCGCGTCTCGTTCGGGGCGGGCATGACGCAGCTCGGTGGGGCCGCGCAGTTTCTGTCGTCGCGCGACATCCAGCTCGGGCGAGGCGAGCCGATCGCGGACACGGCCCGCGTCCTCTCGCGCTACGTGAACGGCATCATGGCCCGTACGTTCGCGCACGACACGGTCCTCCAGCTCGCCCGTCACGCGACGGTCCCCGTCGTCAACGGCCTGACGGACCTGCTCCACCCGTGCCAGGCGCTGACGGACTACTTCACGATGAGCGAGAAGTTCGGGAAGCTGGCGTCTCTCAAGCTCGCATACGTCGGCGACGGGAACAACATGGCGCACTCGCTGATGTACGGCGGGCCGAAGTGCTCCGTCCACGTGGCCATCGCGACGCCGGAGGGCTACGAGCCGGATGCGACCGTCACCGCGAACGCGCGCGCCGATGCCGCCATGGCGGGAACGGCGCTCCTCCTCACGCACTCGAAGGAGGAGGCCGTCGAGGGGGCCCACGTCGTCTACACCGACGTGTGGGCTTCGATGGGGCAGGAGGCCGAGCAGCCCAAGCGCGTGCGCGACTTCGCCGGATGGACCGTCACGAACGAGCTTCTCGCGCGTGCGCATCCCGATGCCGTCTTCATGCATTGCCTGCCCGCGCATCGCGGCGAGGAAGTGGCGGCCGAGGTGTGCGACGGGCCGCGTTCCGTGATTTTCGACGAAGCCGAGAATCGCCTACACGTGCAGAAGGCGATCCTCGCCACGCTCATGGGCCGCCTCTGACGCGCCGTTGCGCCCTCGCCGCCGCCTGCTGCGCTCTCGCGCTCGGCGCCGCCTGCCGGAAGAGCGGCCCCGCCGCGCTGTCTTCGGCTGGGCCGCCGGATGATCGGGGTGTCGTCACGCTCGAGCGGGTGACCGGGCGCATTTTGGCGGAGTCGAAGTCCCCTGCGGACTTCACGTTGCCGCGCGGAACCGCGCTCAAAGTGCGCGAAGCCCGCGGCGACGCGGTGCACGTCGTGGCGGAGGGCCGGGACGTCTGGATACCGGCCGACAGCTTCGAGAAGATGGCCGACCGCGAGGCGCGCGAGAAGAGGGCGGCCGCCGTGGCGGGTTTCGCGCCTCAGCCCGCGCGCGCCGTCGAGTCCTGCCCGATCCTGCTCGCCCCCGACTACGGCGCCGCGCGGTGGGGAACGCTCGACGACGGCGAGGACGTCGACGTCGTGCTCGCGGATCACGATTTTTTCGGCGTGCGCCTCGCGGGGAAGACGCTCGCGTTCGTGCCCGCGCGTTCCGTACGCCTCCTGCCTTCGTCCGTCCCGGCGGTCGCCGCGAGTCCCTCCGGGCGCGGGGTGGTGCCGGAGGTGCAGCCGCTCGGAGCTCCCGACCGGGATCTGGGCCCGGCGGCCGGCGCGCACACCCCGGCGCCCGCTCCGGCCGCGGGGACCCCCGCGCTCTTAGCCCCCGCGTCCGCCGCGGCCGTGCCGGCTCTCCCGAGGGCGCCGCTCACCTCGCTTCCGGATGGAGCCGAGCTTCCCGTCCTCGTGACGCGCGTGGATGCCCGATACCCGGAGGTGGCGCGCCGGCTGAATCTGGGCGGCGAAGTCGTCCTCCGCATCGTCGTGGAGGCGAACGGCACCGTGGGCAGGATCGACGTGCTGTCTCCCGGGGCCGCCGGTATGACGGAGGCCGCCGGGGACGCCGTGCGGCGGTGGACCTTCCGGCCGGCACGAGTCGCGGGGCAGCCGGTGGCGGTGTGGAAAGTCGTCCGTATCCGCTTCTCCCCGACGGCCGAGCGCGAACCTCCGCCCGACTGAGCCCGCACGGCGCAAAAGCGGCTCCGCCCGGTCCCTATAAACTCCGTCCTGCCGATGCTGGAGATCGTCTACGAGGTCGAGGGGCAGACCCGGCGCTTCCTTCTCTCCGGCGGGGACGTGTCCATCGGCCGCTCGAGCGAGAACGGAATCGTCCTGAACGACTTCTCCGTGTCGCGCCGGCACGCGCTCCTGTCCGAGCGCGCCGGCGCCTGGACGGTCGAAGACCTGAAGTCGACGAACGGCGTCAAGGTGAACGGAGAGTTCGCGGCCAAGTCGCCCCTGAAGGCGAACGACGTCGTCTCGGTCGGCACCTTCACGCTTCAGGTGCGCGAGCAGCCCACGACGAGGAGCATCGCGGCGAAGGCGATCAGCGACTCGAGCTCGACGTTCGTCCGCTCGATCGCCGATTTCAACCGCGACTTCAACCTCGAGGCCACGGGCACCGGGATCACGGACGTCGGGGGGACGCTCGCCGGGCGGCGCCACCCGCCCGAAAAGGCGCGCGAGAAGATCTTCGAGATCCTCGTCCAGGTCGCCCGCACGCTCATCGAGGCGCCCGACGTGGATCAGATTCTCTCGAAAGTCGTGGACCTGCTCTTCGATTTCCTGCCCGCCGAGCGGGCCGTCGTCGTCCTCCGCGAGGACGGGGGGCGGCTCGTCGCGACTCTCTCGCGCCAGAGGGGACGGGCCGGCGCCGAGGCGGCCGAGACGTTCTCCCACACGATCGTCGAGACCGTCGTGCGCGAGCGCGTGGCGGTGCTGACGTCCGACGCCCTCACCGACGACCGCTTCGAGGCCGGCCAGTCGATCCGCATCCAGCAGATCCGGTCGGCCATGTGCGTCCCGCTGTGGAACCGCGAGAACGTCATCGGCGCCCTCCACGTGGATACGCCGCTCAAGACCGGCACGTTTACCGCGGATGACCTCGACCTCCTGACCGCGCTCGGGAACTTCGCCGCGGTCGCGATCGAGCGCGCGCGCCTGCAAGGGCGCATCGCGCGCGAGGAGCGCATCCGCGAGCGCCTCGCGCGTTACCACTCCCCGGGCGTCGTCGAGGAGATCGTCTCCGAAGGGCCCGCCGGCGTCGAGAAGGTGCGCACGCGCGACGTGACGGTGTTCTTCGCGGATATCGTCGGCTTCACGACCGCTGCCGAAAGCATGGCCCCCGACGAGCTGTCGCGCTTTCTCGAGACCGTGTTCACGTTCGCGGCGGACGCGATCTTCGAGCAGGGCGGCACGCTCGACAAGTTCATCGGCGACGCCGTGATGGCCTTCTTCGGCGCCCCGATCCGCCAGCCGGACCATCCCCGCCGGGCGGTGGCGGCGGCCGCGAGGCTCATCGAGAGCCTGACGGCCTGGAACGTGGAACGCGCCCGGCGCGGTGAAGCAAAGGTCGCGGTGCGCGTGGGCGTCAACACGGGCCACGCCGTCGTGGGCGACATCGGGTCCGACCGGCGCGTGGACTACACGGTCCTCGGCAACACCGTGAACGTGGCGGCGCGGCTCGAGGACTACGTCGCCGGCCCGAACGAGATCGTCGTCGGCGAGGAGACGGCGCGGCTCGCGAGCGACTCGTTCGTGTTCGAGCCCCTCGGCGAGCAGCGCCTGAAAGGCCTCACAAAAGGCATGAAGGCCTATCGCGTGAAGCTCGACGAGAAGGGCGCGCCGGTTCGCCCGCGGTGACGGACACGCTCGTCTCTCTGACGTTCGTGACCTCGAACGCGGGCAAGGTGCGCGAGGCGGCGGCCTTTCTGGGCCGCGAGGTCGCGGTGAAGGACGTCGAGATTCCCGAAATCCAGTCACTCGACTTCGCCGAGGTGGCCCGCGCCAAGGCGATCGTCGCGGCGGAGGCGCTCGGTGTTTCCGTCCTCGTCGAGGACTCGGGCCTCGCCGTGGACGCCTGGGGCGGCTTTCCGGGGCCGCTCACGAAATGGGTAACGAGGGGAGCCGTGGGCTACGACACCTTCGCGAAGATGCTCGACGGCTTCACTGACCGGTCCGCCGAGGCCGTCTCCGTCCTGGCCGTCGCGCGGTCGGGGCAGACCGCGCACGACGTCGTCGTCGCGGAAGGGCGCGTCCGGGGCTCGATCGCCCTTCACCCGCGCGGGACGAACGGCTTCGGCTGGGACGTCCTCTTCATCCCCGAGGGCGCGACGCGCACCTGGGCGGAAATGGGCGAGGAAGAGAAGAACCAGGATTCGCACCGGGCGCGGGCCTTCAAGCGCCTGAAGACTCTGCTGCAAGAGGGTCAGTAAGAGACTACGGCGCCGTCTCGTCGTCCGAGGCGCAGAGGAACGACGAGTCGCCCGAGACGTTGTCGATGACCGTGACATACGGGAAGACGGGGGCGGTGGCGGTCACGACGAGATAGGCGTCCTTGGCCGCCATCGAGCCCACGCCGAGAAGGTCGAAGACGTTCGGGTAGAGCTGATAGGCCTCGTTCGGCTGGTACGTCCTCGAGTAAATCCCCAGCTCCGTTCCGTCCCCCTTGTGGAGCGCGAACGTCACGTCCACGGGCACCGGCTGCGGGTTGTACGCCCCGGCGTTGGAGCGCGAGCCCGACGTCAGGTCGCCGCCAGACTCGACGCCGATGAAGACGGCGTGCATCTTCGCGGCCGAGAGCGGCAAGGCCGGGACCAGTGTCCCGAAGGCGGGGGCCGGCGGCAGCGGCGAGGAGACCTGCGAGGAAGCGCTGACAGGGCCCGACGTCGTCGGCCAGGAGATCTCAATGGCGCCGGAGGTGCTCGGAGCGCTGAAGGTCCTGCCGATGACGTCGATGAGCATGACGCTCTGACGGGCCGGAAGCGTGACCGCCTGCACGGCGTTGCCACAGGCGAATCCAGATGTGCACCGGTACGTGAGCGTCGCGACGACCGGCGACGTGAACGAGCGGTTCATGAGCCAGAGGTCGGTGTGGAAGAACGTGCCGTTCGCGCCGGCCGACGAGGCGGCGGCCGGAACGGTCAGCGTGATGTTGCCGGCGGCGGGCCCGGAGAGAGCGAGGCGCCCCACTTTGGCAGCGTTGGACTCCGTGAACCAGATGTTGCCGTCCGGGCCTAGGCAGACAGCGGTCGGGCCCGCATCCGGCGTCGGAACCGGGAACTCCGTGATCTCTCCCTGCGGCGTGATCCGGCCGATCTTGTTGGCTTTCATCTCGGTGAACCAGAGGTTTCCGTCAGGCCCGACAACGATGTCGACCGGATAGGCGTGCGGGGTTGGAACGGCGTACTGCGTGGCTTGGCCGGTTGGAGTGACCTTGCCGACATAGCCCATTGTGTCATTGAAGATATTGTCTGTCGGCGAAGCGAACCAGACATTCCCGTCCGGCCCTAGAGTGATTGCGACTGGCGAATTGATGCTTGGGTTGGTGGTGATGTGGCTCAGGGCTCCCTGAAGGGTTGCACGCCCCAGGGGATTCGACGTGAACCAAAGGTTACGGTCCGGCCCGATAATGATGCCAGCAGCTTGCTCTCCCGGATACTCGGTCATCGTCCCGCCGGGTGTCACCTTCCCGATGGCCGTTGGCCAAGGAAGAACGCCGTTGAGGATAAATCCGTGACCGTACTCGGTGAACCAGAGGTTTCCATCCGGTCCGGAAACGATTCCGACTGGGTACACCCCGATTTGGAGAGGAAACCAGGCCAGCGTTCCGCCATCTGGCGACATCCGGCCGATCTGACCTCCGGAGGTGAACCAGAGATTCCCGTCAGGGCCGGCCGTGATCCCGAAAGCGGACACCTTGAATTCCGTGACTTCCCCGATCGGCGTCATACGGATGATGCTGGAGCGACTCATGTCGCTCAGCCAGAGATTACCGTCGGGTCCGCTCGTCATCGTGTGCGCGTAGTTCACGAACACGCTTCCGGTTACAGGCGTTCCGGCTGGAAGGGGAAACTCGGAGATCGGCTGCGCCCACGCACGAGCTGGAACCAGCGCGAACAACACGGCGAAGAGCGGGGCCAAGGGCGACCTTTTGTCCATATCCTTACTTGATTGTGTTCCCTTCGTGGCAAATCCCTCGGTGTTTCCCCGACGCCGCGCGATGCACCTGTATCACGCGGGAAGGTGCTTTACGGAGGCGCCTGCTTCCCGGCGATCGCACGCAGTTCGGCCGCCAGCGCGTCGACTTTCTTCAGCAGCTCTTCCTTCGTCCCATCCGCGTGCAGGACGATGTCCGCGACCTCTTCCCGCACGGCGTCGGAGAACTGCGCCGACATGCGGCGCACGAGCTCGTTCGGGTCCGTCTCGCCGCTCCTGCGGAGGGCCCGCGCGAGGCGCTCGTCCGTCGGGGCGGAGACGGTCACGAGGACGTCGAAGCGCTGGCGGCCGCCTGTCTCGACGAGGAGCGACGCCTCGACGACGCCGAGTGTCTCGCCCTTCGCCTCGAGCGCGGCGAACCAGCGCGCCTGCTCGTCGCGGACGAGCGGGTGGATGAGACCGTTGAGGCGCGCGAGCTCCGCGGGATCGTGGAAGACATGCGCGGAAAGCTTGCGGCGGTCGACCGAGCTGTCCGGCGCGAGGAACTCCGGCCCGAAGGCGTCCGCCACGGCGCGCGCGCCCATACTGTGCGCGCGGTAGAGGTCGTGCACGATGAGGTCCGCGTCGAGGACCTTGATTCCGTGCTCGCGGAGCCGTGCTGCCACGGTGCTCTTGCCCGAGGCGAGGCCGCCGGTGAGGCCGACCTTGAGGATCATGGCGAGCGTCTTTTTCGGCAAAGGTCCAACGTGTTTCGAAGAAGTATCGCGATCGTGAGCGGCCCCACGCCGCCGGGAACCGGCGTGTAGCGCGAAGACCGCGGAAACGCCGTCGCCGGGTCGCAGTCGCCTACGAGCGTCGAGCCCTTCTTCTCGAAGGCCGAAAGGCGCGCGGCGTCGCCGTGGAAGAACCTCTCCACGTCGGCACGCGACGTCAGGCGGTTGATCCCGACGTCCACGAGGACCGCGCCTTCTTTCACGAACGCACCCGTCACGAAGCCGGGCCGTCCGATCGCGGCGACGAGGAGATCCGCCTCGCGGCAGAGGCCGGGCAGATCGCGCGTCCTGGAATGCGCGATCGTCACGGTGGCGTGGTTCTGGAGAAGAAGAAGCGCCGTGGGTTTTCCCACGATGTCGCTCCGGCCTACGACGACGGCCCTCGTTCCCTGAAGCGGGATGCCCTCGCGCCTGAGCAGCTCGAGGATTCCGGCCGGCGTGCAGGGGACGGGCGCGGGCTTGCCCTGAAGGAGGCGCCCGGCGTTCACCGGGTGGAACCCGTCGACGTCTTTTCGGGGGTCGATCGCCTCAAAAATGCGGGCGGAGTCGATGTGCTTCGGGAGGGGAAGCTGGACGAGGATCGCGTCCACGGCGTCGTCCCGGTTCAGGCTGTCCACGGCAGCAAGAAGCTCGGCCCCGGACAGGCCCGCGGGAAATCGCAGCGTGCGCTCGGCAATTCCGGCTTCGCGCGCCGCTGCTCCCTTGCTCGCGACATAGACGGCGCTGGCCGGATGGTCGCCCACGAGGATGACCGCGAGGCCGGGCACGATCCCACGCGCCGTGAGCTCCGCCACCTCGCCGGCCACTTCAGCGCGGATCGCCTTTGAGACTGCGGTGCCGTCGAGGATGCGGGGGGTCATGGCCGTATTGTGGCCGAGCCCTATTAACCTTCTAAGAAATCGTGCTCTTCGAACCTCTCGGCTTGCAGGGACATCGCTTGACAGGGAAGGGTAGGGGGGCGTATTTTTCACAGCCCTGCGGGTGGATGGTTCGCCAAAAGCCCGTTTATCGTGTGCCGTCGGGGCCCTGGTTCTTTCGATGCTTCCCTGGTCCGCATCGTGAAACCGACCCCGGAATCTTCCAGCCGGGGTGACGCACCCCTCAACCGCCCCGATCGGAGACCGCTGTTCCCTTGAGCACCCGCACGCCGCTTCCGAAGATCTCCGACCAGTCCCGACGCTGGATCGTCGTCGACGCCGACGGCAAGGTGCTCGGCCGCCTCGCGACGCTCGTGGCGCGCCATCTCACGGGCAAGACGAAGGCCATCTACACGCCCTTCCTCGACACCGGCGATTTTGTCGTCGTGGTGAACGCCGAGAAGGTCGCCTTCACCGGCACCAAGCTCGGCACGAAGATGTATCGGCACCACACCGGCTTCCCGGGAGGCCTACGCTCCATCGAAGCGGGCAAGCTCAAGGCCACCCATCCCGAGCGCGTCATCGAAGCGGCCGTCCGCGGCATGCTGCCGAAGACGAAGCTGGGCCGGAAGATGTTCAAGAAGCTCAAGGTCTACGCCGGCCCCCATCATCCGCACACCGCCCAGTCTCCGGCCGCCGTCGCGGTCTGACCGGGACGGCGAGAGAAGCACGAAAGAAGAGGGAGAAGCGAACCCCGTGACGAACCTCCAGTTTCAGGCCGTGGGACGCCGGAAAGAGTCGGTCGCCCGCGTGTACCTCCGCCCCGGCAAAGGGACGGTGCGGGTCAACGACCGCACCTTCGAGGACTTCTTCCCGAACGACGTGCTCAAGATGGTCATCCGCCAGCCCTTGCAGCTCACCGAGACGGTCGACAAGTTCGACGTCGTCGCCCTCGTCGAGGGCGGCGGGAGCGCGGGCCAGGCGGGCGCGATCCGCCACGGGATCGCCCGCGCGCTCTGCCTCTTCAACGGCGAGCTCCGCGGCGCGCTCAAGAAGGCCGGCCTCCTCACGCGCGACTCGCGCATGAAGGAGCGCAAGAAATACGGACAGCGCGGCGCCCGCGCCCGGTTCCAGTTCTCGAAGAGGTAATGGGGGAGAGATGAGCCAGATCACGATGAAGGAGCTGCTCGAGGCGGGCGTTCACTTCGGCCACCAGACGAAGCGCTGGAACCCGAAGATGAAGAAGTACATCTTCGGCAAGCGCAACGGCATCTACATCATCGATCTCCAGAAGACCCTCAAGTGCTTCCGCGAGGCCGCGGCGTTCATCACGGACGTCGCCTCGCAGGGGAAGAACATCCTCTTCGTCGGGACGAAGCGGCAGGCGCAGGACGCCATCTACGAGGAGGCGAACCGCTGCGGCATGTTCTACGTGAACAACCGCTGGCTCGGCGGCACCCTCACGAACTTCGTGACCATTCGAAAGTCGATCAGCCGCCTCAAGGAGATCGAGGCGATGCTCGTGGAGGGATCGGACGCGATCCTCACCAAGAAAGAGCGCATCGGGCTCGATCGCGAAAAAGCGAAGCTCAGCAAGAACCTCATCGGCATCAAGGAGATGGAGGAGCTGCCGGACGTCCTGTTCGTGATCGACCCCAAGAAGGAAGCGATCGCGGTCCAGGAGGCCAAGAAGCTCGGCATCCCGGTCGTCGCGATCGTCGACACGAACTGCGATCCCGACAGCATCTCGCACGTCATCCCCGGCAACGACGACGCGATTCGCGCGATCAAGCTCTTCACGGGCAAGATGGCCGACGCCGTTCTCGAAGGCCTGCACGCGCAGGAAGAGCGTTTCGTGGGCAAGGTCGACCACGCGGACGACGAGCCGATGCCCGCGAATTTCCAGGTGGCCGAGGCAGCCGCTGCCACCGCCGCCACCGCTGCCAGCACCGCCGCGGTGAAACCCGAGGTTCCCGTCGTCCCCGTCCCGGTCTGAACCCTGATATTGGAGAGAACGGGGCCGGCAGGAGGACGCGCTTCTCCCGCCGGCCCCTTTTGACGTAAGAGGTATCCCATGGCGATTTCCGCAGTGATGGTCAAGATGCTCCGCGACAAGACGGGCGCCGGAATGCTCGATTGTAAGATCGCGCTCGAGGAGACGAACGGCAATGCCGAGGAGGCCGGGAAGATCCTCCGCAAGAAGGGTCTCGCCGCGGCCGCGAAGAAGGCCGGCCGCGTGGCGGCCGACGGCCTCATCGGCCACAAGGTGGAAGGGGGCACCGCGGTGCTCGTCGAGGTGGCCTGCGAGAGCGACTTCGTCGCGAAGACCGAGAAATTCCTGAAAATGAAAGACGCGCTGACGTCGTTCATCTTCGACCACGCCGCGCTGGGCGATACGGCCGACGGGAACGTCGAGGCCCTCACGGCCATGCCGCCCCCGAAGAGGATGCCCCATGCCGGCGCGACCATCGCGGAGTCCCTCCAGGCGTTCACCGGCGATCTCGGCGAAAAGACCGAGGTGCGCCGCTTCGCGCGGCTCGTGGCCGGAGCGGGTTCAGCGCTCACCCTCTACGCGCATCCCGGCGACAAGACGGTGGTCGTCGTCGAGACGAAGGGCATGGACGAGACGCTCGGGAAGGACCTCGCGATGCACGTGGCCGCCCTGGCCCCGCAGTTCGCGAACCGGGACGGCGTGTCGGCCAAGGCTCTCGCCGACGAGCGAGAAATCGCCCGCGCGAAGGCGATCGCGGCGGGGAAGCCCGAAGGCGTCGCCGAGAAGATGGTCGAGGGCATGATCGGAAAGTGGTACGGGGAAGTCGTGCTCCTCGACCAGCCCTTCGCGAAAGAGCCCGAGAAGAAGGTCTCGCAGGTCATCGCCGAGCGCGCGGGCAAGGACGCTTTCGTCGTCCGCTTCGTGCGCTTCAAGGTGGGCGAGGGCATCGAGAAGAAGGGCGGAGACTTCGCCGCCGAAGTCGCCGCGCTGGCCAAGTGAGAACGTGGAAGCCCGCTATCGCCGGGTCCTGCTGAAGCTCTCCGGGGAGGCGCTCCTCGGCAGCCAGCCCTTCGGTATCGAGCCGGCGGTCGTCGAGCGCCTCGCCGACGAGATCGCCGAGGTGGCGCGCCTTGGCGTCGAGGTGGCCATCGTCATCGGCGGCGGAAACATCATCCGGGGCGTCTCGGCGGCAACGCAGGGCATCGACCGTGTCACCGGCGACAACATGGGGATGCTCGCGACGGTCATCAATGCGCTCGCGCTACAGGACGCGCTCGAGAAGCGCAACGTCCACACGCGCGTCATGACGGCGTTCGAGGTGCGCGCGGTCGCCGAGCCCTTCATCCGGCGCCGTGCGATCCGGCATCTCGAGAAGAAGCGCTGCGTGATCTTTGCTGGCGGCACGGGCAATCCGTACTTCACGACGGATTCGGCCGCCGCCCTGCGTGCGAACGAGATCCGGGCCGAGGTGATCCTGAAAGCCACACGCGTGGACGGCATTTTCACCGCCGACCCGAAGACGGATCCGAAGGCGGTTTTCCTGCCGCGGGTCACGTATCAGGACGTGCTCGAGAAGCGCCTGGCGGTCATGGACGCCACCGCGATCGCCCTCTGCCGGGACAACAAGATGCCCATCTGCGTCTTCAACCTTCTCGTGCCCGGAAACATCCGGAGGGTCGTCCTCGGAGAGCCGGTCGGGAGTGTCGTGGACGCCGTGAAGGCCTGATCTCATCGGGGCCGGGCGAAGGAGCCGAGAACCATGCCGACGATTGCCGAGATCAAGAAGGAAACCGAACGGCACATGCACGCCGCTCTCGAGGCGCTCAAGACCGAGTTCAAGCACCTGCGCACGGGCCGGGCCTCCGTCGGGATCCTCGAGGGAATTCTCGTGGAGTACTACGGCACGCCGACTCCGCTAAACCAGGTCGCGAATCTCTCGGCGCCGGACGCGACGCTGCTCCTCGCGTCTCCCTGGGAGCCTTCGCTCTGTCCGGCCATCGAGAAGGCCATCCGGACGAGCGACCTCGGCCTGAACCCGTCCTCGGACGGAAAGGTCGTGCGCATCCCCGTCCCGCAACCCACGGAAGAGCGACGCAAGGAGATCGTCAAGAAGGCCCACGGCTTCGCGGAGCAAGCGAAGGTCGAGATCCGCCATCATCGTCACGAAGGGAACGACGCGATCAAGAAGGAGGCGAAGGTCTCCGCAATCTCGGCCGATGACGAGAAACGCTCTCTCGACGAGGTCCAGAAAATGACGGACAAGAACGTCGCCGAGGTCGAGCACGTCCTGAAGACGAAGGAAGCGGAAGTGCTGGCCCGGTGATGGTTCGCGCTGTCGCGCTCATCCCCGCTGCCGGCTTCGGTACGCGCTTCCACGACACGGGGCCGAAGGCGCTCGTCCCGCTCGCGGGGCGGCCCATGCTTCTGCACGCGCTCGAGCGCCTCGCCGCGTCAAAACGCGTACGGGAGGCGGTGATCGCGATCTCGCCGGGCCACGCAGACGCCTTTCGGAAGGTTCTGGTGGGGGCTCCCGTCCCCTGCACGCTCGTCGACGGCGGCGTGACACGGCGCGAGTCCGTCGCGCGCGCGTTCGCGGCGGCGCGGTTCGAGAGCGACGACGACCTCGTCCTCGTCCACGATGCCGCCCGCCCTCTCGTCGATCCCGTCGAAGTGGCGGCGGTCGTGGACGCGGCGGAGAAGACGGGAGCGGCCATCGCGGGCTACTCGATCGTCGAGACGGTCAAACGCGTCTCGGGCGGAACGGTGGGAGGAACCGTCCCGCGAGGCGACTTCTTCGCGGCCACGACGCCACAGGTTTTCCACGCGGGCCTGTTCCGGTCCGCCGTGGCGAAAGAGGGCGGCCCCGAAGCCACCGACGACTCCGAGCTCGTGGAGCGAACCGGCGGCACCGTGACCGTCGTTCTCACGTCGCGCTGGAACATCAAGATCACGTACCCCGAGGACCTCGCCTGGGCCGAGGCCTTTCTCGCCCGGACCTAGAGCATGCGGATCGGGCACGGCTTCGACGCGCATCCTCTCGCGGCCGGGCGCCCCTGCGTCCTCGGCGGCGTCACGATTCCCTCGGATGCGGGGCCCGTCGGGCACTCGGACGGAGACGTCGTCCTGCACGCCCTCGCCGGCGCGCTTCTCGGTGCGGCCGCCGCGGGAGACCTCGGCTCCGTATTCGGCACGGATCGCCCGGAGTGGAAGAGCGCGGCGGGTGAAGCGCTCGTGCGCCACGTGCGCGAGCTGACGGACCACCCCGAGATCGGAAACGTGGACGTGACGATCCTCGCGGCGCGGCCCCCCATCGCGGAGCACCGCGAGGCCATGCGCGCGAACATCGCGGCGCTTCTCGGCATCTCGGTCGACCGAGTCTCCGTCAAGGCGTCGTCGGGCAACGGCCTGACCGATTTCGGCCGCGGCGTGGGCGTGGCGGCGACGGTCCTCGTCCTCGTCGCCGGCGTTGCAACCGAGTGATCGTCTCCGGCTTCCACCCGGTGCGCGAAGTGCTCGAGCGGCGGCCGCGCTCCGTCGAGGCGCTTCTCGTGCAGCGCGGCCGCAAAGACTCGCGCGCCGCGGAAATCGAGGAGCTGGCGCGGGGGAAGGGCGTTTCCGTTCGCATCGTCGCGAAGGAGGAGCTCGACCGTGCCGCGGGCCGCGCGCACAACGGAGTCGCGGCGCGCGTCGCGGAGCGCGAATACGACGCCGTGGAGGAGTGCCTCGCGGGACCGAAGGGAAGCCGCTGCGTCCTGTTTCTCGACGAGGTGACCGATCCCGGCAACCTGGGGTCGGTCTTGAGGACCGCCGCGGCCGCGGGGGCCTCGGTCGTCCTCACCGAGCGGCATTCCGCCGGTCTCAACGAGACCGTCGCGAAGGCCTCGGCCGGAGCGCTGGAGCGCGTGAAGGTGGGCAGGGTCGTCAACGCGGCCCGTTTCATCGAGGGGGCGAAGGGGGCCGGCTTCTGGGTCTTCGGGGCCGCCGTGGAAGGCGAAAGCCTTTACAGCGTCGATATTTCCGGCGACGTGGTCCTCTGTCTCGGCTCGGAGGGAGCGGGGCTCAGGAGGCTTACCAAGGAATCATGTGATCGATTGATTTCTATCCCGATGCTCCCGGGAGCGGGCTCCCTCAACGTAGCCGTGGCCGCGGGGGTCCTCGCCTTCGACTGGGTGAGGCGCCGGACCGCCCCGGAGGGAAACCCGGCATGAAAATGGCTTGACGCGCCTGGAAGTAGGCTGGTATAAACCACGGTTCGCGCCTTTGCCGAGGTGCGCGAAGCCGTGCCACCCCCTCATTTACCGGTCCGGGTTGCACGGTCGAGCTCTCTTCGGCGGGAACGCGAACGCTGGCGTAGCTCAATGGGTAGAGCAGCCGATTTGTAATCGGCAGGTTGCGGGTTCGAGTCCCATCGCCAGCTCCACGGTGAGCCTCCGCGGGGCCGGAGATCGGGATCGACGAAGAACGGGGAGCGGGCAGATGGCCGAGCGGTTAATGGCAGCAGACTGTAAATCTGCCGCACTCACGTGCTACGGGGGTTCGAATCCCTCTCTGCCCACCATCAGGAGGAATTCATGCCGGCCCACGTAGCTCAGTTGGTAGAGCACGTCCTTGGTAAGGACGGGGTCAGCAGTTCAAATCTGCTCGTGGGCTCCAGCTTCACGGCTTCCTTTCGCGGGAGTAACTCAGGGGTAGAGTCACAGCCTTCCAAGCTGTTGGTCGCGGGTTCGAATCCCGTCTCCCGCTCCATGAGCGCCTTTCAAGCTTCTCACAGGGGTGTAGCTCCAACTGGCTAGAGCGGCGGTCTCCAAAACCGTAGGTTCGGGGTTCGAATCCCCGCACCCCTGCCAAAGGCCGAACGGACCGCACGACGACGAACGAACGAAGATGACGAAACCACGAACCTGAGGACGAACAAAAAGACATGAACCCGATCGAGCGTTGGCATCACTTTCGCGGCTTTCTCTCCGAGGTCAGGAAGGAATCGGGGAAGGTCTCGTGGCCCGGCCGTGAGGAAGTCGTCAACACGACCACCGTCGTCATCATCTCCACGGCAATCTTCGGGATTTTCCTGTTCCTCGTGGACGCGGCCGTGACGCCGCTCGTGAACAAGCTCTTCTCGGCTTTCGGCAGCTGACGACAAAGGACGGACACACCCGTGAGCACCACCGATCCGCAGGATCAGACGACCGCCGCTTCGGCTCCCGCCGAGGCGTCGATGGACTGGTTCATCGTGCACACCTACTCGGGGTTCGAGGACCGCGTCGTTCTCGAGCTGACGAACCGCATCAAGGCCCTCGGCATGGAGGCCCACTTCGGCGAGATCCGCGTGCCGAAGGAAACGGTCGTCGAGATGAAAGCCGGCAAGCGGCGAAACGTCGAGCGGAAATTCTTCCCGGGCTACGTCCTCGTCCAGATGGAGATGTCCGATGAGACCTGGCATCTCGTGCGCAACACGCCGAAGGTGACCGGTTTCGTCGGCGGCTCCTCGAAGGCTCCCGTCCCGCTCACGCGGGAGGAGGTCGACTCGATCCTCCACCACACCGCCGAGTCGAAGGAGAAGCCGAAGCCGCGCTACGTCTACGAGCGCGGCGAGCAGGTGAAGATCACCGACGGGCCCTTCAAGGAGTTCACGGGGCTCGTCGAGGACATCAACCTCGAGCGCTCCACGCTCCGCGTCCTCGTCACCATCTTCGGCCGGCCCACGCCGGTCGAGCTCGAATTCGTCCAGGTTCAGAAACTGTAAGGAACGACGATGGCAAAGAAAGTAACCGGTTACGTAAAGCTCCAGATCGAGGCGGGCAAGGCCACGCCCGCTCCGCCCGTCGGCACGGCGCTCGGCCCGCAGGGCGTCAACATCATGGACTTCTGCAAGGCCTTCAACGCGAAGACGGCGAAGGACGCGGGGCTCATCATCCCCGTCGTCGTCACGGTCTACTCGGACCGGTCTTACTCCTTCATCACGAAGACGCCGCCGGCGGCCGTGCTGCTGAAGAAGGCGGCGAAGCTCGAGAAGGGCTCGGGCGTGCCGAACAAGACGAAGGTCGGAAAAGTCACGAAAAAGCAGGTAGAGGAGATCGCGAAGCTCAAGCTCGTCGACCTGAACACCGTCGATCTCGCCGCCGCCGTCAAGTCGGTGGAGGGAACGGCCCGATCCATGGGAATCGAGGTCGTCGGCTGACGCCGCGACCAAGAGGCGGAAACATCATGAGTGGCAAGAAATTCACCGCGGCCGCCGCGAAAGTCGACAAGGCGAAGGTCTACGACGTGCCACAGGCCGTCGCCCTCGTCAAGTCGGCGGCGTTCGCGAAGTTCAACGAAACGGTCGAGATCGCGCTGCGTCTCGGAGTCGATCCCAAGCACGCGGACCAGATGGTGCGTGGCACGGTCGTGCTGCCGCACGGGCTCGGCAAGACGACCCGGGTCGCCGTCGTCGCCTCGGGCGAGAAGATCAAGGAAGCCGAAGCGGCCGGCGCCGATCTCGTGGGCGGCGACGACCTCGTCGCGAAGATCCAGGGCGGCATGATCGATTTCGAGGCGCTCGTCGCGACGCCGGACATGATGAAGTCGCTCGGCCGTCTCGGCAAGATTCTCGGGCCCCGCGGCCTGATGCCGAACCCGAAGGCCGGCACCGTCACGTTCGACGTCGCGAAGGCCGTCACGGAGCTCAAGGCCGGAAAGATCGAGTTTCGCGTCGACAAGACGGCCATCATCCACGTGCCGGTGGGGAAGGTGCAGTTCGGCGAGAAGCAGCTCGTCGAGAACACCGAGGCCCTTCTCACCGCGGTTCAGAAGGCCAGGCCGGCCACCGCCAAGGGAAAGTACATGCGCTCGGTCGTTCTCTCATCGACGATGGGCCCCGGCATCGCGGTCGATCCTTCCGCCGCCGAGAAGCTCGTCGGGAAGGGCGTCTGATGACCGCAACCCGCGCCACCAAGAACGAAGAGATCCAGCAGCTCGAGGGCACGGTCGCGAAGGCCGCCCACGCGTTCCTCATCGACTACAAGGGCCTGACGGTACCGGCCGTCACGGACCTGCGTCGCCAGATCAAGGGAGCGAACTCGGACTACGTGGTCGTGAAGAACACACTCGCCCTGCGTGCGCTCGAAGGCAAGCCCCTCGGCTCCCTCAAGGAGCACTTCACCGGGATGACAGGCGTCGCGTACAGCCAGACCGACGTCGTCGCTCTCGCGAAGGTGCTGCACACGTTCGGCAAGACGAACCCCAACTTGAAGGTCAAGGCCGCCCTTCTCGACGGCAAGCCCGTCGCGGCGAAGGAGCTCGAGACCCTCGCGAACCTGCCCTCGCGCCTCGAGCTGGTCGGCAGGCTCCTCGGCCTCATGCAGTCGCCGATGCGTCGCCTCGTGACGGTTCTGTCCGCCCCTCATCGCAACGTCGCCGCGACGCTCGCGGCGATCTCGAATCAAAAAGCCAACGCCTCGAAAACCAAAGAATCCGCGGCCTAACGCCGAAGAATCAGGAGAAGAACCATGGCTCTCAACGTCGAAACCTTCGTCAAGGAAATCGAGTCGATGTCGGTCCTCGAGCTCAACGGCCTCGTGAAGGCCCTCGAGGAGAAGTTCGGCGTCTCCGCCGCGATGATGGCCGCCCCGGCCGCCGCCGCTGGCGCCGCCCCGGCCGCCGCCGCCGCCGAGGAGCAGACCGAGTTCACGGTCGTCCTCAAGGAAGCCGGCTCGAACAAGATCAACGTCATCAAAGCCGTCCGCGAGGTCAACAGCTCGCTCGGCCTCAAGGAAGCGAAGGACCTCGTCGAGAATCTCGGTACGGTCAAGGAGGGCATCTCGAAGGACGAGGCCGCCTCGATCAAGAAGAAGTTCGAGGACGCGGGAGCGAAAGTGGAAGTCAAGTAACCCGGAGGGGGGTGCGGGGAGAACCGAGGTTTGGTCCCCCGCCTGAAGGCTTTTTCTCTCGATCTTCGTCCGTCGCCCCATCGCGCGCCTCATTCCCCGGCCTGCGCGCGGCCATGAGAGGGACCTGACCCAATGAACCCACGCACGTTCGCACCTGGCGCGAAAGAGCGCTCGACCTTCGGCAAGATCCGCTCTTTCCTGCCTCTCCCGAACCTCATCGACGTCCAGCGCAAGTCCTACGAGGACTTCCTCCAGATGGATCTCCTGCCGAAGGAACGGCAGGACGTCGGTCTGCAGGCCGTCTTCAAGAGCGTCTTCCCGTTCAGCGACTTCCGGGAGACGTGCGCGCTGGAGTTCGTGTCCTACCGCATCGGCGACTGGAAGTCCCGAAGCGGCCGCCTCGAGGGCCTCGAGCATCTTCGTTTTCCTTGTGAGCACTGCGGCGCGACGGTGCGCGTGAAGGATGCGCGCGCGACGCGCGTGGAGTGCGGGGCGTGCGGGCACCCGAATCCGAACAAGGTCACGATCGACGAGGTCTGCGGGACGCCGGTCGAGCTCCGGCAGCCGTATTCCGTGGCCGAGTGCCAGGAGCGCGGAGCCACGTACTCCGTTCCGCTCAAGGTCACGTTCCGCCTCAAGGTGTTCGACAAGGAGAACGCGCCGACCGGCAAGGGCGCTCCGAAAGAGTGGCCGATCCGCGACATCAAGGAGGAAGAGGTCTACTTCGGCGAGATCCCTCTCATGACGGACAACGGCACGTTCGTCATCAACGGCACGGAACGCGTCATCGTCTCGCAGCTCCACCGCTCGCCCGGCGTGTTCTTCACGCGCGAGGGAGCCCACACGCTCATCGGGAAGATCATTCCCTACCGCGGCTCGTGGGTGGAGTTCGAGATCGACACGAAGGGTCTGTTCGGCGTGCGGATCGACCGCAAGCGTAAGTTCCCCGGCACGGTCTTCCTGCGCGCCCTCGGTCTCGAAAGCGACGAGCTCATCCTCAAGAAGTTCTACACGGCCGTTCCGCTCACGTACGAGAAGGGGAAGGCCCATCTCGCGCTGTCGCCCGAGGTGTTCGCCAAGGAAGAGCTCCGCCACAAGCACCTGCGCGGGCTCAAGAAGGACGGGCGCATCTTTGCGGACATCAAGCTCACGAACGAAATGAAGGAAGCGCTCGGCAAGGGCGAGACGATCTCGGCTTCGGTCGACCCGGGCAAGCTCGGACGCGCGCTCTTCGCCGCCGACGTCGTCGACCTCGGTTCCGGCGAGGTGCTGTTCGAGACGGGCACCGAGATCCCCGAAGATCTCTCGGCGCAGCTCCAAGACAAGCAGGCGACCGCGGTCGAGGCGATCTTCCCCGACTGGGAGCCCATCGGCGACACGCTCATCACGACCCTGCGCAAGGACGCCGTGAAGACGAAGCGCGAGGCGCTCCTCGAGATCTACAAGCGCATGCGTCCCGGCGACCCGCCGACCGACGAGAGCGCGAAGAATCTCTTCGCGGGCATGTTCTTCGACCCGAGGAAGTACGACTTTTCGCGCGTCGGGCGGTTCAAGTTCAACATCCGCGCCGGCCTCTCCACGTCGCTCGACCAGAAGACGCTCACGGCCGAGGACTTCTACGTCGTCATCGACCACCTCCTGAAGCTCAAGCGCGACATCGGCAGGACCGACGACATCGACAACCTCGGCAACCGGCGCGTGCGCTGCGTCGGCGAGCTGCTGGAGAACCAGTTCCGCATCGGCCTCGTCCGCATGGAGCGCGCGATCAAGGAAAAGATGTCCGTTCACCAGGACATCGACTCGGCGATGCCGCACGACCTCATCAACTCCAAGCCCGTGATCGCCGCCATCAAGGAGTTCTTCGGGTCATCCCAGCTCTCGCAGTTCATGGACCAGACGAACCCGCTCTCGGAAGTCACGCACAAGCGGCGCCTTTCGGCCCTCGGGCCGGGCGGCCTCTCCCGCGAGCGGGCCGGATTCGAGGTGCGCGACGTCCACGCCACGCACTACGGCCGCATCTGCCCGATCGAGACGCCGGAAGGCCCGAACATCGGCCTCATCTCGTCTCTCTCGTGCTTCGCGCGCATCTCGGAGTTCGGCTTCATCGAGAGCCCCTACAAGAAGGTCAAGAGCGGCCGCGTCCTCGACCACTACGAGGTCGTGACGGTCGGCGACTCGGGCTGGAGCAAGGGCCAGATCGTCGAGGCCGAGGAGCTGGAAGAGACGAACCAGAGGCTGAAGAAGTCCCACAAGAAGCCCGCCGTGGGGCGGCCGACGGCGTTCTTCCAGCCCGCCTGGGAAGAGGAGAACTACGTCATCGCGCAGGCGAACGCCGAGGTCGACGACAAGGGCCGCTTCACGGAGGACCGGATCGTCGCCCGCTACAACGGCGAGTTCGTCACCGTGGAGAAGAACAAAGTCGAGTTCATGGACGTCTCGCCCAAGCAGCTCGTCTCCGTCGCCGCGGCGCTCATCCCGTTTCTCGAGCACGACGACGCGAACCGGGCCCTCATGGGCTCGAACATGCAGCGCCAGTCGGTCCCGCTCCTCAAGACTGAGCCGCCTCTCGTCGGCACGGGCCTCGAGGGCGTCGTCGCCCGCGACTCGGGCGCGGTCGTTCTCTGCAAGAGGGACGGCGTCGTCGACACGGTCGACGCGCGGCGCATCATCGTGCGGGTCGCGGCGAAGGACGAGGCGGGGCAGGCCCGCGATTTCGGCGCGGACATCTACCCGCTCCTGAAGTTCCGGCGCTCGAACCAGAACACCTGCATCAACCAGAAGCCCGTCGTCGCCGAGGGCGACCGCGTCACCCAGGGGCAGGTTCTCGCGGACGGCCCCTGCACGTCGCAGGGCGAGCTCGCGCTCGGCCGCAACATCCTCGTCGCCTTCATGCCGTGGCGCGGCTACAACTACGAGGACGCGATCCTCATCTCCGAGAAGATGGTCAAGGAGGACTACTACACCTCCATCCACATCGAGGAGTTCGAGATCGAGGCCCGGGAGACGAAGCTCGGTGCCGAGGAGATCACGAAGGACATCCCGAACGTCTCGGAGCACGCGCTTCGCGACCTCGACGAGTCCGGCATCGTGCGCATCGGGGCGAACGTCAAACCTGGCGACATTCTCGTGGGCAAGGTCACGCCGAAGGGCGAGACGCAGCTCACGCCGGAAGAGAAGCTCCTCCGCGCGATCTTCGGCGAGAAGGCCGGCGACGTGCGCGACGCCTCGCTCAAGTGCCCCCCGGGCATCGAGGGCGTCGTCGTGGAGGTGAAGATCTTCACGCGCAAGGACGAAGAGAAGCAGAAGGACGTCAGGGCCAAGCAGATCCTCGACGAGGAGATCGGCCGCCTCACGAAGAACGCCGACGACGAGATCCGCATCATCCGAACGGAGGCGAAAGAGAAGATCGAGTCGCTGCTTTCGGGGCGCACGGTCCTCGAGGACGTCTCCGACTCGCAGGGCAACGTTCTCGTGAAAGAGGGCGGCAAGCTCACGATCGAGAAGATCGGCCAGATGACGCCCCGCATGCTCAAGGGGCTCAAACTGAAGGACGAGGAGGTCCGCGACCAGGTGCGGCTCATCCTCCAGCGCACCGACTCGCAGATCGACGTCATCAAGAAGGTCAGCGCGGACCGCGTGGCGCTTCTCGCGAAGGGAGACGAGCTCGCTCCAGGCGTGAACAAGACGGTCAAGGTCTTCGTCGCCATGAAGAGGAAGCTCCAGGTCGGCGACAAGATGGCCGGGCGCCATGGAAACAAGGGAGTCATCAGCAGGATCCTCCCCGAGGAGGACATGCCGTACCTTCCGGACGGAACCCCGGTCGAGATCGTCCTCAATCCGCTCGGCGTCCCCTCGCGCATGAACGTCGGACAGATTCTCGAGACGCACCTCGGGTGGGCCGCGAAGGCGCTCGGGATGAACATCGCAACGCCGGTTTTCGACGGCGCGTCCGAGGACGAGATCCGGGCGCTGCTGCGCAAGGCGGACCTCCCCGTGGGCGGCAAGACGGTTCTTTACGACGGCATGACGGGCAGCCGCTTCGAGCAGAACGTCACCGTCGGCTACATCTACATGCTCAAGCTGTCGCACCTCGTGGACGACAAGATCCACGCGCGCTCGATCGGCCCCTATTCCCTCATCACGCAGCAGCCGCTCGGCGGCAAGGCCCAGTTCGGCGGCCAGCGGTTCGGCGAGATGGAGGTCTGGGCGCTCGAGGCCTACGGCGCGGCGTACACGCTGCAGGAGCTCCTCACCGTCAAGTCCGACGACGTCGAGGGCCGCTCGAAGGTGTACGAGGCCATCGTGAAGGGCGAGGTTCCGGACGAGCCGGGCCTGCCCGAATCCTTCAACGTTCTCGTGCGCGAGCTGCAGTCGCTCTGCCTCGACGTCGAGCTGCTCAAAGTCTGAGGAGAAGAGAGTCACATGGAAGCGTTCTCGACCTCTTCCGCGTTTCCCGGCACGGGCTCCGTGTCGCCGTTCAAGAACCCCGGGCCGCGTGACTTCAACGCGATCAAGATCGCCCTCGCGAGCCCCGAGAAGATCCGCTCGTGGTCCTTCGGCGAGGTGACGAAGCCCGAGACGATCAACTACCGCACGTTCAAGCCGGAGCGCGACGGCCTGTTCTGCGCGAAGATCTTCGGCCCGATCACGGACTGGGAATGCCTCTGCGGGAAGTACAAGCGCATGAAGCATCGCGGTGTCGTGTGCGACAAGTGCGGCGTCGAGGTGACGAAGTCCAAGGTGCGCCGCGAGCGCATGGGTCACATCGAGCTCGCGGCTCCCGTTTCTCACGTCTGGTTCTTCAAGGGATTGCCGTCGCGGATCGGACACTTGCTCGACCTCACGCTGCGCGACCTCGAGCGCATCCTCTACTTCGAGCAGTACGTCGTCATCGACCCGGGTCCGCTCGCCGAGGACGAAAAGCTCGAGGAAAAGAGCCTCGTCTCCGAGGAGAAGTTCCGGGAGATGAGGGCGAAATACGGCCTCGACGCATTCGTCGCGAAGATGGGCGCCGAGGCGATCCAGGAGCTGCTCCAGCGCGTCAACATCGACGACCTCGCCGAGGAGCTTCGCCTCGTCATGAAGACCGAGACGTCGGCCCTGAAGCGCCTCAAGGCCGCCAAGCGGCTGAAGGTCGTGGACGCGTTCCGCCGGTCAGGCCACCGCCCGGAGTGGATGATCCTGAACGTCATCCCCGTCATCCCCCCGGAACTTCGTCCTCTCGTTCCCCTGGACGGAGGGCGATTTGCGACGTCGGACCTGAACGACCTCTATCGCCGCGTCATCAACCGCAACAACCGCCTAAAGAAGCTCCTCGAGCTGCGTGCGCCCGAAGTCATCGTGCGCAACGAGAAGCGCATGCTGCAGGAGGCGGTCGACGCGCTGTTCGACAACGGCCGCCGCGGCCGCGTCCTGAAGGGCTCGAACAACCGCCCGCTGAAGTCGCTGTCCGACACCCTCAAGGGCAAGTCCGGCCGCTTCCGCCAGAACCTCCTCGGCAAGCGCGTCGACTACTCGGGCCGGTCCGTCATCGTCGTCGGGCCCGAGCTGAAGCTCCACCAGTGCGGCCTCCCGAAGAAGATGGCCCTCGAGCTCTTCAAGCCCTTCATCTACAACCGCCTCGAGCAAAAGGGCATCACGTCCACGATCAAGGCCTCCAAGGAGCTCGTCGAGCAGGCGCCGAACGAAGTGTGGGACGCCCTGGAAGAGGTCATCAAGGAGCACCCGGTGCTCCTGAACCGGGCGCCGACGCTTCACCGGCTCGGCATCCAGGCGTTCGAGCCCGTCCTCATCGAAGGCAAGGCCATCAAGATCCACCCGCTCGTCTGCGCGGCCTTCAACGCCGACTTCGACGGCGACCAGATGGCCGTCCACGTCCCGCTCTCGCCGAAGGCGCAGGTCGAGGCGCAGGTCCTCATGCTGTCGTCGCACAACATCCTGTCGCCGGCGCACGGCAAGCCGCTGACGGTGCCGTCACAGGACCTCGTCCTCGGCCTCTACTACCTGACCCGCCGCAAGGACGGCTGCAAGGGAGAAGGCCGCGTCTTCTCGAGCTTCGACGAGGTCGTCCTCGCGCACGAGGCCGGCGAGGTCGACACGCACGCGGGCATCGCGGTGCGTTTCACGGGCAGCCTCATCGACCTCGAGAGCCAGGTCCTCAACGACCAGGACATCGTCCACACCGACCCGATCGCCTGCAATCGCACGCGCATCGAGACGACCGTCGGGCGCGTTCTCCTGTCGGCGAACCTTCCGCCCGAACTGCCGTTCCTGAACGGCACGCTCAAGAAGAAGGGCCTGCAGGACCTCGTCAACTTCTGTTTCGTACATTACGGGCTCGAGCGCACGGTCGAGATCCTCGACATCGTCAAGGCCGTCGGCTTCGACGTGGCGACGAAGGCCGGCATCTCGATCGGCATCGACGACATGCACATTCCCGACACGAAGCCCGAGCTCGTCGCGCGTGCCCGCAAGGACGTGCTCGAGGTCGAGAACCAGCGCCAGCAGGGCGCCATCACGGACGGCGAACGCCACAACAAGATCATCGACATCTGGCATCGCATCACGGAGTCGGTGGCGGAGGCCATGTTCAAGGAGATGAAGGCGTCGGACGGCGTCGGCGGCTCGGAGTTCAACCCCATCTACATGATGGCCGACTCCGGCGCCCGCGGCAGCAAGGAGCAGGTCCGCCAGCTCGCGGGCATGCGCGGCCCCATGTCCAAGCCCTCGGGCGAGGTCATGGAGCAACCCATCATCTCCAACTTCCGCGAGGGCCTCACCGTCCTCGAGTACTTCATCTCGACGCACGGCGCCCGCAAGGGTCTCGCCGACACGGCGCTCAAGACGGCCGACTCCGGCTATCTCACGCGCCGCCTCGTCGATGTCGCCCAGGACGTCATCATCACGCAGGAAGACTGCGAGACGGTCGACGGCATCACCGTGTCCGCGATCGTCGAGGGCGGCGAGATCCTCGAGCCGCTCCGCGACCGCATCGTGGGCCGCATCGTCCAGGAAGACGTTTTCGACCCGTCGAGCGACGAAGCCCTCGTCTCGGCGAACGACACGATCACCGAGGAGCTCGCCGGCAAGATCCAGGAGGCGGGCATCGAGCGCGTCAAGATTCGCTCGGTCCTCACGTGCGAGACGCGCCGCGGCGTCTGCCGCAAGTGCTACGGCCGCAACCTCGCGACGGGCGACCTCGTCGACATCGGCGAAGCGGTCGGAGTCATCGCCGCGCAGTCCATCGGCGAGCCCGGCACCCAGCTCACGATGCGGACGTTCCACTACGGTGGCACGGCCCGAGTCTCGGAAGCGGCAAAGCACGTCGCGAAGAACCCCGGCATCGTGAAGCTCCTCAACGCGACCACCGTCCAGAAGAAGGACGGCACCGAGGTCGTCGTCAACCGCAACAGCAAGCTCGTCCTTCTCGACGCGAAGGGGCGCGAGAAGGAGCGCTACTCGCTCGCGTACGGTTCGGTCCTCAAGGTTTCCCAGAACGAAGAGGTCAAGCCGGGCCAGCTCCTCGTGAGCTGGGACCCGTTCGCGTCGCCGATCCTGTCGGAGATCGCGGGCAAGGTCTCGTACAAGGACATCATCGACGGCGAGAACCTGCGCGAGGAGACGGACAAAGTCACCGGCCTCAACCAGAAGATCGTCGTGGAGACGACCGGCACGACCGAGAAGCGGGCGCCCACGCTCGTCGTCACGGGCAAGGGCGGCATCGAGAAGCGCTACAACCTTCCGATCCCGTCACATCTGATGGTGGGGGAGGGCGACGTCGTGAACCCCGGCGACGCTCTCGCGAAAAAGCCCGTCGAGAAGAAGCGTACGCGCGACATCGTCGGCGGCCTTCCGCGCGTCGTCGAGCTGTTCGAGGCGCGGCGTCCGAAAGAGCCCGCCGTCATCACCGAGATCTCCGGCGTCGTCCATCACGCCGGCACGGTCAAGGGCCAGCAGAAGATCACGGTCGAATCCGAGGACGGGCAGAAGCGCGACATGCTCGTGCCGCGCGGCTCGCACGTCATGGTGCAGGACGGCGAACGGGTGGAGGCGGGCGACCCGCTCACCGAGGGCGACCCCTCGCCGCACGACATCCTCGCCGTCAAGGGCGAGAAAGAGCTCCAGCGGTACATGACCGACAAGATCCAGGAGGTCTATCGCTCGCAAGGCGTCGGCATCAACGACAAGCACATCGAGGTCATCGTCCGCCAGATGATGCGCAGCGTGCGCGTCGAGGAGGTCGGCGACACGGAGTTCCTCGTGGACGAGCAGGTCGACCGCTTCCGCTTCAACGAGGAGAACGAGCGCATCCTGAACGCGGGCGGCAAGGCCGCGCAGGGGCGCCCGCTCCTCCTCGGCATCACGAAGGCGTCGCTCTCGACGGACTCGTTCGTCTCGGCAGCGTCGTTCCAGGAGACCACGCGCGTCCTCACGGAGGCGTCCATCGCGGGCCGCGTCGACCTCCTGCGCGGGCTCAAGGAGAACGTCATCGTCGGCCGCCTCATCCCGGCCGGTACGGGTATGGACTACTACCGCAACGTCGTCCTCGAGCGCGAGGAAATCCCGCCCGCGCCGGAGGAGACGGAGGAGCTCTACTTCGACGACGAGACGCCGGTCATCGCGGCGGACCTGGACGACGAAGTCTGACGTGTTCCTGGGGGAACCATGGCCGGTTCCCCCCTTCCCCCTTCGATTCGAAGGCGGCTGAAGAACCCCTTCCGAGCCAATCGCTTTTCTTATCGGGCCGGCGTAAGCCGGCCTTTTTTTTCCGCGCCGCTATTGCTTTTCGACGCGGAAGCCGAGCGTCTTCTTGAGCACGCCGTCCATGTACAGGCTG
>CALAQS010000203.1 GCA_937888435.1 uncultured Acidobacteriota bacterium | reverse complement strand
CCGAGCCCATCTCTGTGGGGAGGTGCGAGAGCGATGAGGAGATCGCAGATCCGCAGCTCGGACAGAAGCGGCCGGCCTTCGGCACCTCGGCGTCGCAGCGAGAGCAGCGCGTCACGTGGTATCGAGATGCTATCTCACCGGGCTCCTCATCCCGCGAGGGTTAGAACGAGCCGGTTCGCCCAGCGCCTTCCGATCTTCAGCGCCCGGTAATCTCGGACCACCGCGCTTTGAGCCATCCACCCGGGGATCAGAGAGGAAAAGGGCCGGTTTCTCGAACCTAAATCGCCGTCCCGCCAGAATGCCCGCCTACGGGGCGGGATTTATAAGGAAACTGAGGGCGTGACTCTGGTCTCTACGCGCCACAGCCCCCCGCAATTCCCATTGCACCCCCTACAGAAGACGGAAAAGGTTCTCGAGGCGGCGCGGACAACGCTGGCATACTGAAGGCGATGCCTTCCGTCATAAGAACGGGACCGCGGGTTTCGCTGGCGGTCGCATCACTTTTTCTGACGAGCCTCGCGAGAGCCGACGGGTTCTTCGACGATCTGCCCCGCCGCGGGTACATCCGCGACGACGTCTCGTACGACGTGGTCCGCCGAGGAGCCGGCGTCGATCGCACGCTGGTGGCGACGCTGCGCTACGTGAGGCTCGTCCTCGACGCCTCTCGCCGCGACCTCGCGGAGGACCTCTGGCCCGAGAGGGAGATGCTCCTAATCCAGCACGCGTCCGGCGAGAGGATCATCTTCGAGCGCATCAACAAGCCACTGGAGCCGAGGCATCCCGAGGACCCGCAGCCCCGGAGCCGCATCGGTCTCGAGGGTTCGGCCGTCGAGATTTTCGTCCGTGCCTCGGGCCCTACCACTCCTGACGGGAGCCGTCCGGGCGCGTGCGGCGGCTCCTTCGGCTTCCTGCATGCGGGATCACGGGAGCTTCCGGTGGCACCCGAGGATCTGGAAGTTCCCACAGTGCGGATGGGGATCACGCAATTCCTGAACGCGGCCCTCAGTCCGTCGGATCGCGACCTCATCGAACGGTCCGTTCAGATTGTCCTTCGGGCCTCCCAGTCGCGGTCGCTGCCCGCGGGAACCCTCGAAATCCTGAAGACGCTATTCCCGGGAAAGACGTTCGCCCCGTCGTCCGAAGGGCTGAGCTTCGAGGCTCCGCAGGGCAAGCCTCTCGATCCTGCCGACGGATCCTGGCGCTCCACGACCGAGGCTCCGGAGATGCTCGGGGGAGCGGCGCTCTACTGACGTGACCGCGATGACGCTTCCGTTGCTTCTTCTGCTTCACGCCATGGCGGCGCCGTCCGCGCCGGCTCCGCCGCCCGACGTGCGCATGACCCGCGTCTTCGTGGAGGGAGGTGCCCCGAGCGGCTCCATCGTCCGGGCCACACGGACCTCTCCGTCGGGCACCACGGTCGTGACTGTGCTCGAAGGCCCGAACAAAGGGCGCCTGCTCGTACGGTGGACGCACCCGGATTCTGCGACCGCGGTCTACGAAGTGAGGCTTGACTCGCGCTCAGCCTTCACGGTCACGCGCCGGACGGGAGAGCCGCTGCTCATCGAAGCGGCCGGACTTTCGATGCGGCTCTTCGAGGCCGACCTGGATCGCCGGACCGTCCGCTGCTGGATCGGGCTTCTCGCTACACGAGTCGAGCCCGGGCTCCTCGCCGCCGCCGCCGACATTCGTACGCTGAAGGACTGGGCCGGTCAGAAGAAGCTGGACGAGAGCTTCCTCCCAATCTGGATCCTCGGACACGCCGAGGAGCCCTCCACGCTCACACAGAAGGGCAAGCTCATAACAGAGGAAGGGGTTTTCAAAGGAGACCCCTGGGACGGACTGGTCCGGATGGTCCTAGACGAGCTGGAGAAACCCTAAAGCACCATTCGTTGGCGATTTCCGCCTTTTCTCTACTTGGGTGTAGGGGCGCAATGGGAATTGCGGCGGGCGCTGGCGCGCAGGGACGAGGGATTCGCCGGCGTTCTCCGTCCTGGTGCGTACACATCGACCCCCTCCAGCGTCGATCGCTGACGTTCCTGACCGCTCTTCAGGCTGCTTTTCGAACCAACACTAGAAGCAGCGGCTCCGCGTCGAGGTACTCGATGGGAAACGGCGAACTTTCTCATCCCGCGACAGTTAGCACGAGACGGTTCGCCCGGCGTCGTCCGATCTCCAAGGTTCGGTAGTCCCGGACCACCGCGCTCTGAGACATCAGCCCGGGGAGCCTCCACGAAAAGGACCGGTTTCTCGAACCTAAGCCGCGGCCCGGAGGAATGCCCGTCTACGGGGCGAGAATCTGGTCTGTGCGCGTCGCAGCCCCTGGCAATTCCCATTGCGGCCCTACAGGTTGCCGAGCGGCTGTGCACAGGATAGGCTCCCCGCCCAGTTCGCCCCAATAAGGAGGATTCATGCGTCGGCTGTCGAGCCTCGCCGTTGTCGCCGCGCTCTTCGCCCTTGCATCCGCTGCGGGAGCGGAGGACATCCACGTAAAGTCCACCGTCGGGACGTGGAAGCTGAACCTCGCGAAGTCCAAGACTGAGGCGTGGAACCCGAGGAGCCAGACTCGCGTGTACGAGGACTGGGGAGGCGGGCTCCTGCACATGCACTACGAGGGAACGAACGCGCAGGGTAACCCGACGCTTTCGTTGGCCGTCGGCCGCGTCGACGGGAAGGAATACCCGTTCCTCATTCGCGGCGCGCAGGCTGCCTACACCCAGACGTTCACGCCTGTGGACGACCGCACCATTGCCTTCGACGTTCGGGCAGACGGAAAGACGACGGAGACCGGAACCAAGACGATGGCGGCAGATGGGAAGAGCTTCGCCATCACGTTCAAGACAAACAACAAGGGCGAGCCGAGCAGCGCGGTGCTCGTGTTCGACAAGCAGTAGCCAGGCGGGTGCAGCCGGTCGCCGACGGATCAGCCCTCGTCGGCGTCACGATTGAAAGTTCAGCCGCGAGCGCAAGCGAGTCCGCTGCCGCGCGTTGTTAGACGCGGTTCTCGAGAGCGCCGTAGCGTGTTTCTGAACCAAGCCAGCCCGGCGCCTCGCGCCAAGAAAGCCGGCGACCCGCCACACGAAACTCGCCGGTGCCAGGCTGACGCTGCCAGACGCCGGATGGAGTGCCGGGCGGGAGCCGTAGGGGGCCGGCTGTGAAGGTGCCGATAAGGGAGAAGATGCCGCCTTCGAGCGTGACGCGTGCGTAATGAATGATGGAGTCGCAGCCCTCGGGCGACGGGCTGAGCGTGAAATGGGTGAGCTGCTCGAAAAAGAGCTCGATTACGGAGACAGGCTTGAACTGGCGCTGGAACAGAACATGCGCGTTGGTGTGAAGGTGCCCCGGGCAGGACATGGAGAGATTGGTGGCGACGTAGCTTTCAGTAGATACGCAAGCTTCCTTGAGGCAGCTATCGTGAAACGCGCCAAAAGCGTGCATCAGAGAAGCTACGTCGCCTTCGGATGTGAGCTGACGCCACACGTTCTGTTCCCGCGCCTAACGATATCAGGCTCAGCGGCGAGCGCAGCGAGTCCGCCGCAGCGCGGTTAGG
>CALAQS010000202.1 GCA_937888435.1 uncultured Acidobacteriota bacterium | reverse complement strand
GGGCCGCAGGCGGCCGCGCAGCGCGAGCGCCTCGGCGGCGGCGGCCGAGCGCGGCGGCGGCGCGGACCTCACGGCGTCCTCGAGCCGCGACAGGAGGGCGTCGGCCGGGCCGTGGGCGAAGGCCTCGGCGAGTCCGTCGGCGCGCGGCCCAGCCGCCGACGCGAAGGCCTCCCAGACCTTGTCCGGGGCGCCCGGAATCCTTGAACGGAGGAGCGCGAAACCGGCGGCGAAGGCCTCGTCCGCGTCGTCGCCCTCGAGACCGGGCCGGATGAATTCGGCGAGTTCGTCGCCTGCGATCAGGAGGCCCGCGAGGTGCGCCTCGACCCGTTTTTCGAGCCGGTCGAGATCACGGGAAAAAAAGCGCGGCGAGGCAAGGGCGCCGCGGCGCTGCCCCCAGAGGAACGCGAGCTCCTCGAAGTGCTCCTCGACGAGGTCCGGCAGGAACTTGAGCGGGGCGGCGGTCATCGTGTGCGCACGGCGCTTCTCAATTGAGGGACACGGACCCGCCCTTGATGCGGTTCATGCGTTTGGCGTGCGAGACGAGGTCCTTTCCCTTGATCAGGATCTTCCCGTCGGCGCGGATCGTGATCGACCCTTCGCCGACGCGGAGGACGAGGCCCTTCTTCGCCTCGAGGACGAGCTCGTCGGGGAGATCCTTCCGTCGCGCGACTTCGGCGCCGGGCCCGACGCGTCCGAGGACGACGGCCCCTGCCTCCGCGCCCTCGAGAAGGCAGACGAAAACCCGGTCCCCGACCGCCAGCCGGATCGGCGTCTCGGCGGTCTCGAGCTGGCTGCAGGTCACCACGGCGTCGGGCGTGCCTTCGAGGGAGACGAGAAGCCGGCCCTGAGCGCGAAGCTCCAGGATCCTGCCGAGCGCGGTCTTCTCGAAGGTGAGGAGCGCGGTGTGGGTCTTGTTCATTCTTTGGTCCTTGGTTCCGCTGCGGGAACGATCTCGACGTCGGCCGAGCTCGACGCGGAGAGGAGGGTTCTGCGGTCGATGGCCACGGCGCGGAGCCTTGCTGTCCCGGGCGCCTTCGCCAGAAACCGGAAGACGTTGACGTTCTCGTCCACCTTGCTCAGCAGGTTCTCCGTATCCTTGACCTTGAAGAGGACCGAGTCGGGCCGCGGAGCGTTCGCCTGGACGGTCACGCGAACCTCCTGGCCTTCGGAGACACGGCCCGGCTCGACGGCGAGCCGGGTGATCTGCAGTGCTCGCGACGCCCCCGGCTCGACGTGCTTCTCCATCTGGGCCTGGAGATCTCGCGCGAACGCGAGAGGGTCGACGTGGCTTTCGTCCGCATCGACGCGGATGCAGACATTCGCATAGACCCAGATGAGGTCCGGCACCAGAGGATTCCTGTGGACGACCGCCAGATCTCCGAGGCCCGCCGGTCCGGCCACGTACGGGATGTCGACGGTCATCGTGCGGCCCGCCAGCTCCACGAGACGCTCGCGGGCCGTCCCTGCGCCAGAGCTCGACACGTGGATCGCGACGGTGAAGGTCCCCGTGTCGTTCTGCAACGTCCGGACGCGATAGGCTTCGCCCGGCGCGTCGGACGTCGTGAAGTCCTGGACGCGGCGCCAGCCGGCGGTGTCCCGGAGGCCGGCGCCGGATTCGAGGTCCGGCCACTCGAAGACAACGTCGCCGCGGCCCTCGCCGCGAGCGGCGACGCGCTCGAAGCCGATCTCCTGCTTGAAGCGCTCTACGCGGTTTGGTTCTGCCATCGTCGTCCTTTCAGGCGTCGAGACCGGCCACGGTCCTCCGAAGAGACCGATCGCGACGGTGAGCCAGAGGCTACTCGACGCCCGCAACTCCACCACACCACTGCATGTCCGTCACGACTCCGGCGCGGAAATTTCGATAGAGCCGATACAGAAGCGTGCCGTCGTCGATGCTCGCATCCACGTACTCCTGGTATCCCTCCGTTCCCGTATGCGGCCCGGCGCAGGCGTCGAGGAGCTTGGGTTCGAATGCGCAGAACGCGTGATTTCCGAACGGCGTTCTGCTCGCGTCGTCCCGGTCCACCATCTGAGGTGTGCCGTTGCCTAGGAAGAAAGGATTGTTGCAGCGCCCGTAGCCGAGGAGGTTCGTGGCGTGGATGAATCCGAAGGGCTCGAGGAAGACCCAGCTGAGCTTCACGCCGAGAGCTCCCGAGAGCGTCTGGATCGCGGCCGCCTGGTCGTAGCAGTTCGCGTAGGCGCTCACACGAGCGAGATAGGACGCCAGCTGGAAGGTTCCGCCTCGCTGGCCGACGCCATAGAGCGACCTGCCCCCTCCCGCGCTGTCGTAGAAGAGGCGATGCGAGCCGTGGGCGTACCGGGTGACACGGGTCGCCGCGTCGCGCTTGTCGGTCACGTTAACGACCCCGGCGAACCTGCAGAGGAAGCGCAACACCTCGGCCCAGACTCCAACGTCGTCCTGGAATACGGGAATCGGCGTGTCGAGGATCGAGAACACCTCGATCCTCGTGATGTTCAGCGCCCAGTCGTGGTTGGCAGACGGGACCTCCAGGACCCAGACCATGTTTCCCCAGATCCACTGGATTCCCTCCGGAAGCTCCTGGATCCTAGCCTGTACCGTGTGCGTGCCCACGCTGAGCGGACACTCGCCCTCGATCGTCAGGCCCCGCAGGACGCCAAGGATCCTGCCCTGGCCCGAGATGTTCTTGCACTCGAGGATCTGGACCTTCACCTCGACCGCCTGGACGTTCAGACTGCCGGCGGACTTCGAGCCCCGCACCACGATCGCGGCGGGCCGCTTCGAGTACCTCCCGTCCTCGACGGCGGAGCCTTCGGCCCAGTGAGGGACCGGGACCGTTGCCTTCACCAAGGCGACCTTCACCTTGCTCAGGAACTTCACCTCGGTCACCTTGGCGTGGAGGACGGGCACGTCCTCGTCGAGCTCCATCGAAGCGGTGATGCCCTCGCCCATGTCGGTCATTGGCCGCTCCGCGTTACCCCATGATGTTTTTCTTGTTGTGGAAGAGCTGGTCTCCCATTCGGCATACGTTGTTGCCCTCGAACTTCACGTCGAACGAGTACAGCATGAACTCGCAGAAGCTCATGTTGATGCTGGAGAGGATCCCACCGGCAACCCCGGCCTCGTCGCCCGACGAGCGCGTGTACTGCGCGCCCTTGACCATCGGCATCTGGCCGTCTGTCGTGACGGTGTTCGGCCCCTGGGACGTGTCCGAAGACATCCCGATGTTCGGATAGGGGATCGGGACGGGGCTCGGGGACGGGGGCACCGGCGTCTTGCAGACGTCGGGAAAGACGATCGAAATGCCGTTGCTTCCCTTGTGGACGATGCCGCGAAAGTTCGCGAAGGTGGCCTGGCCCATCGTCAGTTTCCTCCCCCCGAATGGACGGATAGCGAGGCACGCGGCCCGAGGTCGGACGACGCATAGACGAGCGCGGGCCCGCCCGACGCCTCGAGGCTGGCGAGCCCCGCGAGGAGCACGCCCGCGGCGGCTCCGGTGTCGCCGAAGCAGTCGGCCGGGTGGTTCATGGCGTACAGATCCGCGAAGGCGTGGCGCGAGCGCAGGAGGGTCACGCCCCATTCCCGTCCCCAATGGCTCTCGCCGTTCATAGAGGACCAGACCGACACGAAAGGCCTCGGCGGCGGCGCAGCCTGGACCAGGGCCTGGACCGTCGCCGCCAGACCCTCACCGAGGTATGCGTCCTTACTCCCCAAATGACCTTTCTCGAATCCCTCCGCAACCTCGGACACGACGGCCATCGCCGGGAGGCCCGCGGCTGACGCGGCAGAGCGGGACGCGAGGAGGAGAAACGCCGCCCCTTCTCCCGGGATGAAACCGTCGAGGTTGCCCTCGGACTTCACGCGTCTCCCGGCGTCGAGAGCCCTGAGGGTTGCAGAATCGACATACGAGTCGACCCCTCCGGCAAGGGCGAAGTCCGAGCGGCCCGACCGGACGAGCGATGCAGCGCGGCCGAGCGCAACGAGGCCGCCGGCGCGTCCAGCCGCGACAGACGTGCTGCCGGCAGCGTCGAACACGCGCCCCGTCTGTGCGGCCAGAAGCGCGAGAAACCCGGCGGCGTCGAGCCGGGGGTCGCGCTCGGGCTCGGGAAGAGCGAGGACGAGCGGCAGTCTCGCGGGGAGGCGGCCCGGCGGGCCGAGGCACTCGGCGAGGGCCCGCGCGCCCAGACGTACCAGACGGCCGTCGCGGGCGCACAGGCCGGGCGTATTCGTCACCTCGGGCGAGAGATCCGGGAGGCCGGCATCGGGGACGGTCGCGACCGTGAATGGCTCGAAGCGACGGTCCAGGCAGTCGATCGGTCCGAAGCGCATCGTCGCGGATTGCACCGAGGCGGCCGTCTCCGCGGCCGACAGTCCCACGGCCGTGACCATGCCGACCCGGGCGACGACGACGTCTGGCACGGCCATCCGCTTTCCTACGCTGCCCTCGTGACGATTGGCTCGACTTCCCGAACCTTCAGGAGCCGCTTGTCGCAGGGCAGGGACGCGCGCCAGACGAGGACGAGACGCGACTCGTCGGGACGGAGGATCACCGTGTCGAGGTTCGCGGCCCTGCGCTCCTCGCCGGAATCCAGGCGGAAGAGAACGTCGACGCGGCGGGCCGGGAGGTTGAACCGGAGGACTCCCGAAGGTGTCGCGCCGGAGACCTCGACCGGCTCTCCGCCCCTGAGGTACCCGGGCACCTGCTGGTCCTCGGGGGCGACCTGGAGGAAGCGCGGGTCGAAGTCGCTCGGGAGATACGGTGCGCGTCTCCGGAGCCATGCCTCGTCGTACGTCCCGGCATAACTCGGACGCGGCTTCCAGTGCGGACCGATCGCGCCGAAGCCCGCAGGAGCGGGCCGATCCCCGAGCGACGAGATGAGCCGCGCCGGGTCCTCCAGGTTTGGCGGGACGACGTCATCGAGCTTCTGGCTGCTCGTGCGCGACCGAAAGCCCGTCCCGACGGGATTCCGGTCGTCGCCGTCGACGCGGGGGGCGTCGCCCGACGAAGGCTCGATTCCGCCGAACGCCCGCTCCCAGACGAGCGGCATCTTCTCGAAGGGATCGGGCGCCGAGAGCCGCGCTAGAACGGTCCCGCTCCAGCGACGGTCTCCGAAGACGGCGATGCGCTTCTCGATCGGGCCGGCTCGCAGCGAGACCTCCGTTCTCGTCGTCGGCCTTCCTCCCGGCCCGTAGGCGTGGCCGAAGAGGAGCACGTCGGTGCCGGGCTTGACGAGGGAGACGTCGCCGGGCTCTACGATGCTGGTCTTCAGCGGATCCCCGAGGAAGCGGTCGCCCATGATGATGGGCGTCTGCAGTTCGGTCTCCTCGAGCCGCGGGCCGAGCCCGAACGTGCCCTTGACGACGGCAAACAGCGTCTCGACGCCGTCGGGGGCCGGCGACGAGAAGAGCGTCGCGGCGAAGCGCGTCTTGTTCTTGATCTGGAGCATGTCGTGCGTCCCGCGTCAGTTCTGGGAGATCTTCGAGCCCTTCATGACGACGTCCGAGTCGGCCTTGATCGAGATCTTGCCGCTGCCCGAGATTTTGATGTCCTTTCCCTTGATCGTGATCGTCCCGTCCTTCTTCATCGTGATGCTCGCGTCGCCGGTCTCGAGCTGGATCTGGTCTCCCGCGACGAGGGTGAACTTCTTCCCGACCTGGATCTCCTGATCCTTGCCGACGTCGACCGCTGAGCGGCCGCCGATCGAGACCGACTCGTCCTTCCCGATCGCCGTGGCGACGCTGCCGCCGACGGACACCGACTCGTCCTTGCCGATCGCGATCGAGCGGCCGCCTCCGACCGAGACGGACTCGTTCGTGCCGACGGTCTCGGTCCGATTCTCGCCGATCGAGATCGTCTCGTTCTTCGCGACCGTCTCCGTCCGATTGCTGCCGATCGAGATCGTTTCGTTGTTGCCGACCGTCTCCGTCCGGTCGTGCTTGACCTGGGTCGTCTCGTCGTGGTCGATCGTCTTGCTGCGGTCGTGCCCCACCCAGTGCGTCTCGTTGTTCTCGACCTCGATGTCCTGGTTCTTCTCGGCGTGGATGAGAAGCTGCTCGTGCCCCTTCTTTTCCTCGAAGCGGATCTCGTTGAAGTTCGAGGGGCTACCCCCGAGGCTGCTCCGGCTCTTGATCCCGCTCTGCGTCTTGTTGGCCGGCAGACTGTACGGCGGCATGCACTCGGCGTTGTACACGCTGCCGACGACGATCGGCTGGTCCATGTCGCCCTCGAGGAAGTCGACGACGACCTCCTGTCCGATGCGGGGGATGTGGATCGCGCCCCATTGATGGCCGGCCCATGACGTGGCGACCCTCACCCAGCACGAGCTGTCGCTGTCCTTCTTGCCCTCCCGGTCCCAGTGGAACTGGACTTTGACGCGGCCGTACTTGTCCGTGAAGATCTCCTCGCCCGAGGGCCCGACGACGACGGCCGTCTGCGTTCCCATGACCGTGGGAATGGGAGTGACGCGGGGCGGGCGGAAGGGCAGGGCGGCCGGGAAACAGGTGAAGTGGTTCTGATAGGTGAACCCGCCCCCGCCGGAGCGCAGGTCGGCGGCTTCGGACGCGGAGTGCTCGACCTGGTAGACGACCCACGGGCCGTCTCCCTCGAAATGGCGCTCGAGCGTGAACTTGTGGCCCGAGACAATCTGGCGGCAGTTGCTCGCGGCGTGCACGAGGACGCTGGCGGACGCCTCTGACTGCATCATCAGGTCCGCGGTTCGGGAGTTGTCCTGGAAAATCTTCTGGATGTCCTGCTGCTCGCCGCCTCCCTTGTTGATTCCGTCAAAGCGCTGCGCGTAGGCGCCGGGGAAATCGTAAAGCTCGAGCGGGGCATTGGCTGCGAGCTGCAGCTTGTGGCTGGACTTGCCTGCGGTGACGGACGCCTGGATGGACGCCACGCCCTCGAGGTGCTTGTGGGGCAGCTCGAAGCAGTGGTCCCAGAGCGTCACCTTGCTCGAACGCAGCTCTTGCGTCTTTTCCCAGGCATTGACGCGATCCTCCTCGCGGGTCCCCCCCCCGACGGCGTCGAAGATGAGCGAGCTCTCGACCGGAAGATCTGAGTGGCTTCCCGGCGAATTCGCGACGACCATCTTGTGACTGCCGTCGCTATGCTTGAAGAAGTAGTAGATGCCCTCCTCTTCCATCAGCCGGCTCGCGAACGCGAAGTCGGACTCGCGGTACTGCACGCAGTAGTCGCGCGGGTGGAACGTTCCCTGGAGCTCATAGGCGACGTCGAAACCCGTCAGGACCTTCTTGAGGATTTCGGGAATCGAGAGATGCTGAAAGATCCGGCTCTGTGTTTTCTGGGACAGGAGGAGGGGCTGCGGCACGAGGTCCAGGACATACCGCGTGAATGTGGCGTCTCGCCCTCCCTGAGCGACCCGATGGCAGAGGCCGTTGATACACCGCTTCTTGTTGCCGGGCAGACTGATCTCGACCGTTACCTTCTGTCCGAGGAGACCCTCGAAGGGGATCGTCGTGGCGTTCTCCGCGACGCACTCGAGTTGAAAAAAGAAGGGCCGGGAGATCGCTTCGTGTCCCGAGAAGCCGTTCAGGAGCAGAACGTTGGGGCCCAGCGGCGTCGTGATTTTGAGTCGGCGGCCATCTTGCGTGTAGGGCACTCGGCACCCCTCATTTCCTTCCGGGCGAGGCGCAAGAATACTCCTCCGGAGCCTCGCGACAGAGACTCGGGCTCGGGCATCGCATCAGTCAAACTCGTAGCGGAAGTTTCCGCCGTCGCCGA
>CALAQS010000201.1 GCA_937888435.1 uncultured Acidobacteriota bacterium | reverse complement strand
CCTGCCGCCACGGCAACGCCACGAGTCCCGGGAGACCCACGAACGTCAGAACGGTTCCCGCCAGCGCATCGGCCGCGAGGGCTGTCATGAGGGTCTTGCTCGGCATCGTCGCCCAGAACCAGCTGCGCTCGCGCGCGGACACGACGGAGAATGCGGCGAAGTAGAGCAGCGTCAGGAAGCTGAAGGTATGGAGGGCGTTGTCGTTCGTCGCGAGGCCGAAGCGCGACCAGCCCATCCACAGGAGGAAGAGCGCCTCGGCGAGCATCGCGATCCCCAGCACCGCGGACACGACGATGAAACCCCCGATCTTCCACGTCTCCGGCTTCCGTGACGGTCGTACGTGATCGGTGGCCAGGGAGACCTTGGCGAAGTCCGTCATGAAGACCAGCAGCAGCATCGCGAAGGCGGACACCACGAACTTGCCGGTCACCACGAACGCGATTGCCACGAAGGCCGCCTTCAGGACCGTCCGGCTGATCTTGTTGATGATCCACGTCAGGACTCGCTGGTAGATGACCCGGCCTTGCTCGACGAGCGCCACGATGTTCGTCAGCCCCGGCTCGGTCAGCACGACGCTGGCGGCGCCCTTGGCGACGTCGGTCGCGGTGCTGACGGCGATGCCGACCTCGGCCTGGCGAAGGGCGGGCGCGTCGTTGACACCGTCGCCCGTCATGCCGGTCACGTGGCCGGCCGCCTGCAGATGCTGAACGACGATGTATTTGTCCTCGGGGAACACTTCGGCGAAGCCGTCGGTCCCGGCCAGGAGATCGACCGACTCGTTTCCGGCCTTGGCGCCGGCGGCCTTCAAGTCGGCCATGCGCCGGATGTTCGGCAGGCCGACCCCGCGCGCGATCTCGGTCGCGACCGCCAGCGCGTCGCCCGTGAGCATCTTGACCGAGACGCCGAGACCGCGCAGCGCGGCGATGAGCTGCCCGGCATCCGGCCGGGGCGGATCGTACAGGGTCACGAGGCCCACCAGCGCGGCGGCGCCCGTCTCGGGTCCGCGTGCGACCGCCAGAGTCCGAAAGCCCTTCAGCGCCGCATCGCCGACCCGCGCCTCCAACGCCTCGACCGCCGGGGGTTGAAGCCCGCAGGCCTCGGCGACCGTGCGCACGGCGCCTTTCATCACGCGCAGCCGCTGCCCGTTCTGTTCGACGACGGCTTCCGTCCGCCGGTTCTTCGCGTCGAACGGCGCGAAGGAGACGGGCGTGACCGCCGGCTGGCCGTCGAAGACGTGACGCTCCTTCGCCGCCGCGAGGAACGCGAGATCGATTGGGTCCTGATTGGCTTCCCGGGACGCGAGCGCGCCGGCGATGAGGACGTCGGATTCCGTCGCGTGCTCCAGCGGAATGACTCCCGTGACGGCCAGCTGGTTCATCGTGATCGTGCCCGTCTTGTCCACGCAGAGCACGTCCATGGTCGCCGCGTCCTCCGCGGCGCTGAGCCGCGTCACCAGCACGCCGCGCTTCGCCAGCTCCTTGGACCCGATGGACATGCTGACCGTGAACATGACCGGGAGAGCGACCGGCACCGCGCTCATCAAGAGGACGAGCATGAGCGGGACCATCTCGACGAGCGGCACGCGGCGGATCAGAGACAACACGACCACCGAACCCAGCAGCGCGGCCAGGATGACGAACAGCCACCGGACCACCTTGGCCACCACCGCTTCGATGTGAAGCTTCGGACGCGCCCGCTGCACGAGCTCCGTGGTACGGCCGAGGGATGTGCGCGCCCCCGTCAGCGTCACGACGCCGTTGCCTTCCCCCCGGCGGACGACGGAGCCTGAAGAAAGTACGTCGCCGGACGCCTTGTCCGCGTCCTTCGATTCGCCGGTGAGCGCCGACTGATCCACGGTCAACGCTCCCGTGAGGAGTTTCACGTCCGCCGGGATGATGTCGCCGGGGCGCACGCGGACGATGTCACCGGGTACCAGCTCGCGCGAGGGAATGACCTGCCAGCTCGATTCGCGCCGCACGCGCGCACTGACCTGCAGCCGTCGCCGCAGTGCCTCGACCACGCCGGCGGCTCGATGCTCCTGCGTGAAGCTCAGGACGGCGTTGATCACCAGGAGCGCGCTCACGACGGCGAGATCCGAGTAGTTCCCGAGCACGGCCGACAGGACCATGATCAGCTCGAGCATCCACGCCGACATGCCCCAGAACTTCCCCAGAAACTTGAGGGCAGGGTGGCCCTTCTTCTCGGCCACTTCGTTGAAGCCGTGCACCTTCCGCCGAGCGTCCACCTCGGCGCGCGTGAGACCCGTCTCGGGGTTCACATGTTGCGCCGCGAGTGTGTCGGGAGCCGACTCGGAGGAGTCAGGCGGCTTGGCTGTTACCGGCATCCAGGTCTCCGACGCCATTGTCGCTGCGGTAACACTTTCAGCGGGCTTCGAGACGTCGCCCGTCACCCGCCGATCGCGGCCATCGACCGCGGCGTCTCGAACGAGAGGGGCGGGCGCTTGCCTTCGAGGAAGCGATCCACGTCTTGCTCGAGGCCGGCGTCATCGCCCTCCTCCAGCCGTCCGAGCAGCGGGAACGGCTCGGGGTCCATCAGGCAACGTCGCAGATCGCCACGCGGATCGAGCCTGAGGCGCCGACAGCCTCCGCAGAAGGAGTGCGACGCCGGCTCGATCCAGCCCGTCACGACGTCGCTCCCGCGGTGCCGCACGCGAAGCCGGCGCGCCGGACCGGCGACGGTACCTGCGGACTCGAGGGAGGCCTCGAGGCCCAGCCGTTCGCGGACTTCCCGGGACGAGACGAACTCGCTCCCGGCAAACGAGGCGGCGGGCCCGGTTCGCATCAGCTCGATGAAGCGGACCTCGAGGCCTTTCCGCGAGGCGAATTCGACGAGCTCCGGGACGTCGACCTCGAACGAGCTGCGCCGAAGCACTGCGTTGATCTTCACGGGTGCGAGACCGGCGGTGAGAGCGGCGTCGATTCCTGCGACGACCCGTTCGACGGCGCCGCCGCGGGTGAGCTCCCGGAAGCGGGCGGGATCGAGCGTATCGAGCGAGACGTTCACCCGCGAGAGTCCCGCCCTCGCGAGGTCGGCCGAGAGGATGTCGAGCCGCATCCCGTTCGTCGTCATGGAGATCTCGACGCTGCGTACCTCCTCCGAGAGACGATGTACGAAATCGACTACGCCCCGGCGGAGCAACGGCTCGCCTCCGGTGACCTTTACACGCGTCACATCGAAAAGGCGGATGACCCAAGAGGCCGCCTCCGCGAGCCGGTCCAGTGACGGGAGGTCCCACTCGGCCGGCTCGCGCTCGCGTCCCGTCCGGCAGTAGCGACACCGGAGGTCGCAGCGCTCCGTCACCGAAACGCGAAGGGAGACGGCGCCGCTTCGAAAGGCGCCGTCTCGCATTTCGGAGGCCGGCACGGGACTCTTCAGCGCACCGCCTTGCGCACGGCGGCTTCGATCTCGTTCTGGATGTCGCCGGGCATCTGCATGTTCTTCATGAACGCCCAGTTCCCGGCGTCCTGGAAGTAGAGCTTCATCCGCCACATCTCCTTGAGGAGCGTGACGGCGCTGCCGGCGCCCTTCTTCGCAACGACGACCTCGATCGGGAACGCGGCGGCGTGGTCGAGGCCCGGGAACGGATTGGCCCCCGTCGCCCGCTTCTCGCCCGCGATCCCGAAGGCGCGGCCTTCGGTCTTCGCGTTCGTGAGGCCGACGACAAAGACGTCGTCCGACGCCTTGTACGCGTAAATCGCGTGCCAGCCCGAAGCGTCGGCGATCCCGGCCTTCAGCGCCTCGGCGACGTCGGCGGGAGGCCGCGCGGGCGCGAGGACGGGGACGATCTTGTCGGGAAACGCGCCTCCGCCCATCCCCCCGATCTCCCCACGGTCGCGGAGCTGACCCGCCTGCTTCGGCGCGATCGCCCCGAGCGGCGCGAGGGCAACCGCGACCGCGTCGATGGCGTTCTGCGCTGCGGCGTCCTTTGCGTCCGACGCGTAGAACGTCCGCAGGAGCGAGACGGGGTTCACGAGGGCGACGTTCGCGCCGGACGCGTCGCCGTATACCGCGAGGCGCATCGGCAGGCCGAACGCCTTGTCGGCGCCGCCCGAGAGGACCTCGGCGGCCCACGGCTCGGAAGCGAACACGATCGTCCGCGCCTTCGCCTGGCAGCCCTGCGGGACGCCGTTGTCGAAGCTCGCGAGAACGGTGAAGCCGGCTCCCTTGAGCGCCGACTCCGCTTTCTCCGCCGTCTCGCCGACGTCGGCCTTGAGACCGGAGAGGAGCGTGACGTAGACCCCCTGCGTCTTCTCGACGCCCGCCGCGGACGCGGGCAGCGCGAGGAGGACGGCGAAGGCCGCGGATGCGAACGCGCGCTTCACGTGCGTCCTCAGAATCCGAACGAGAGCCCGAGGTCGAACAGCCACTGGTCCATCTTCAGCTCGATCGTCTGCTTGCCGGGGACCTCGAGCGGGTTCGGGCCCGTGACGGAGTGCGAAAGCGCCCGGACGACCGCGAAGTTGAACTTCGTCCTCTCACCGACTTTCGCGCTCACGCCCACCGTGATGTGCTGCTCGATGACGCCGGGGGCGAGGATGTTGAAGAGAACCTCGGACTCCGGGATGGGCTGTTTCGCGTAAGCGTAGCCCGCGCGGAGAGTCAGGTTCGGGCTCGCGGCCCACTGGAGGCCGAGCTTGTATGCCGTGACGTCCCTCCAGCCGAAGCCCGCGCCGCCGTCGTCGCCGAGGCGCGCCGTCATGAGGTTCGGGAGCATCGGGTTGCCGACCGACTCCGTGTTGCTGTAGTAGATCTGCTGGACGTCGAATGCGACCGTGATGCTCTCCGCGGGCTTGACCGCGACGCCGACCGTCCAGTTGGCCGGAATGTCGAAGTCGCCGTGCTCGGCGTAGAGGCCCTCGTATTTCTCAAACTTCGACATCTCCATCTCGGTCTGGTACGAGGCGCCGACGGAGAGCCACGGCGTGAGCTTGCCGAGGTAGCCGATTCGGACGCCCCACCCGAGCGACGTGTCGAAGCCGTTGTTCGAAAGATTCGAAGGCGAGGACGAGTACGGCGCGAAGCTCCCGACACCCTCGACCTGAAAGCGCTGGTAGCCGAGGACGGGGCTGACGCCAAGGGCGTGGTTTGCCGAGAGCTTGAACGTGAACGTCGGCGCGATGTACATCTGCATGAGGTTCACGCCCGTGCGGCCAGCGTAGAAGACCGACTCCTTATAGGCCGTGTTCATGCCGCCGTTGCCGTAGATCGCGACGCCGAGAGTCATCTTGTCGTTCAGCCTCCAGTTCGCGCCGATGGCGGGCATGAGGAAGACCGAGGTCCCGCTCTTCACCGTGCCCGGCGTCAGGCCGAACGTCCCCGGATAGCCCGAGGGCGTCCCCGTGACCGTGAACTCGCGGTTCGGGTTGAAGAGGGCCAGGCTCAGGTCGTAGCCCGTCACCCACGCGTCGGCCGCGGGGTTCGTCGCGGGCGCCATCGTGTTGAGCGGCAGCGCGGCGCTCGCGCCCGCCATCCCGTTCTGCTGGGTTCCGTAACCGAGCTGGAAGTAGCCGTCCGTCGCGAGCGCGGGGGCGGCGGTCAGTGCGAGCATCGCCACGAGCGCGATGCCGATCCGGGTTTTCATTTGGGCACTCCTCTCACAGGCGGGTCATTTGGCCCGCGGTTGTTCAGAACGAAACGAGCGTCAGGACGCATCAGCAGCCTCCGCCCTTTCGGGGTCCGGTTGGGACGCTTACAACAGGCCGGATCTCGACGGGCGCTGCCACCGCGGCACCCGTGAAACGCGCATGCAGCGCGCTCGCGAGCTGGAAGCGGGCGACGACGTCCGGCGTCGGGTTCGCGGGTGGGACGGGAGCCGTGAGGACGGCCGACGTCCAGCCCTCGAAACCGCCTTCGAGAACGTAGACGTCTCCGGGGAACTTCCGGACTCCGTCCGGCAAGTCGGCGGCGCCGGAGGCGCCGTAGGCGACGAGCCGCCGCGTCGGGTTGAGGCCGGCCGCGAACGCCGCCCGGGCGTCGCCCGGAGGAGTCACCATCGCTCCCGGGATACGCTCCTTCGCCGCGGCGGCGCCGGGGCGGAGGTCGACGATCCAGAGCGTCTCGGGCGCCGTCACGAGCTCGCGCGCGAGCTCGAGCGGGCCGATCGTCTGCGCCGTGCGCGCCGGGGTCGCCGCGCCGCGGGTCGGGAGGGCGAGGGCGGCGAGGGCCAGTGCGGCGATGGCCGCGAATCCGCCAAAGACCCGAGCCTTCACGCGCGGAGGTGACGCGGGCGCCGTCTCTCCCGCCCGCGGGGCGAAGATCGCCTCGAGCTTCTCGCCGCCGAGGAATGCGCCAACCGCCATCGCGACGACGGCGGCGGCGACGACGGCCATGGGAACGCCAAGGAGCCGGTCGATTCTCGCAACACCCATCCCGCCGCTCTTGTAGAAGCCCTCGAGCGGCCCGTAGCCGAAGCCGAACGCGAGGGAGCCGAGCATGACGCCGCCGATCGCGGCGATGCCGTCGAGGTTCCCCGAGGCGATCGCGACGACGCCCGTGCCGGGGCAGTAGCCCGACACGATGAAACCGGCGCCGAGGAGGAGGCCGCCGACGAGCTGCGGCCAGAGGAACGTCTCCGGCACGGTGATCTGCGCGAGGTCGAGGACGCCGATCCCGGAGAGGAGCGTCATCCCAACGAGGGCGGTAACGATCGCGCTGAACATGACCTTCAGGACGCGCGTGTCCGTCAGGTAGAACTGTGCCGCGAGGTTGCGCGCGCGACCGAAGCCCGCGCGCTCGAGGACGAATCCGAACGCGATCCCGACGAGAGTTCCGACGAGGAGCCCGGCGTACGTTCCGAAGAGGTCGTGGGTGTAGAGCGGGAGCGTCACCGCCATTCCCTCCTCACGAGCGGGGCGACGAGGTAGCCGCCCGTGAAGACGGCCATCATGAAGACCCACGATCCGAGCGAGAGGGCCGCGCCGCCCGTGAGCGCCTGGCCCGACGTGCAGCCGCGCGCGAGGCGCGCCGCGAAGCCCATGAAGATGCCGCCGACGACGGCGAGCGCGAGCCGCCGCGCCGTCGTCACGCGGGGCCCCTTCTCGATGCCGAGCTTCAGCCGCCCGGCCGAGTAGGCGCCGAGGACGCCGCCGAGAAAGACGCCGAGGACTTCGAACACGAGCCAGTCCTCGAGGACGTGCTTGCCGGGGCCGAAGTACTGCGAGAAGTACGCGTTCGTCTCGACGGCCTTCGGGGCGAAGAGGTGCGCGCCCGCGACCGCGAAGCGCGTCACGCCGCCGGACGAGCCGAGGCCGAAGCCCATGACGAGGAACGAGCCGAGGAGGACGAGCCCAAGGACGACGCCCGCGACGTACGGGTTCCAGAAGGGGCGTTCGGACATTTCATTCACCTCTTCAAGGGAGAAGCCGGAAGGCCGAGGCCTGGCCGGCCGCCAGGACGATCCAGCGGAGCGCAAGGCCGCCCGCGAGGATGAGGACGGGGACGAGCGCGACGGACGGGAGGTGCCGCCGCGCCTCGATCGCCTCCATCGCAAGGGGGACGAGGAGACCCATGATGACGACGAGCGACCAGAAGACCGCCGTGTACGGGCCGCCGAGGAAACCGTGGGCGGCATAGCGGCCGGCCTCCCCCGATGTGCCGAAGCCGACGAGCAGCAAGGTGAGGAGGACGAGCTCGACGCCGATCGCGACGAGATCCCAGCGCACGAGGGCTCGCCGCTCGTTCTCGTCGAGCTTCAGGAGAAGGAGGGTGGCCGCGCCCGTAGAGATGCCCGAGGCGAGAAAGAGGGGCCCGAGAACCGCGCTGTTCCAGGCGAGCCGCGCGGGCATCGTCCCGAGGAGAAGGCCGGTGTAGAGGCCGAGGCCGACGCCCATGAGGACGCTCGTCAGAAGTACCGCACGGCGGTGCGCGTCGGAGGCGTCTGTGAGCCGCGCGAGAAGGCCTCGGAGGAAGCCCGGCGTCCGGGCGCGAAGCCACGCGCGCTGCGCCTCATCGAGCGAGCCCAGGCCGAGAAGAAGCCCGGCCGGGTAGACGAGGACGAGTATCCACGCGCCCCACGACATCGGCGACGTGGGACGGAAGGTCGCGTAGAAGCGCCACGCCCAGAAACGGTGCGCGAGGTCCAGCCAAAGGAACGACATTCCGAAGGAGAGAAGGAGGAGCGCCACGAACGGCATCGCGCCAAGCGCGCGCGTCCGAGCCCGTTCGCCCGACGACAGCTCGAGGGCCGCGGTCAGGATGAAGATCCCCGCGACGAGCCCGCCGAGGAAAAGGTACAGGACGATCTGCCAGCCCCAGACGTGGAGCGACGGGTCGATCTGCGGGTTCCCGCGGGTCGTGACGGTCTCGAGAAGCTGCGATGTCGTTGGCGTCATTGGCGCCCCTTCAGGTGAGGAAGAAGACGTTCGGACCGGCACCGCTCTCGAGGTGGTTCACCTTCCACCGGCGCGTCCTGAGGTTCTTCGAGACGTCCGACTCGAGGTCGTTGCGGTCGCCGAAGACGAGCGTCCCGGTCGGGCAGACGTCCACGCAGGCCGGCGCGAGGCCGTTCTTCACGCGGTGGAGGCAAAACGTGCACTTGTCGACATAACCCTTCGGATGGACGAACCGCGCGTCGTACGGACACGCGGCGATGCAGGCCTTGCAGCCCGAGCACTTGCCATGCGTGACGAGAACGACGCCGCCCTCGTTGACGTGGCTCGCGCCGGTCGGGCAGCTTTTCACGCAGGGGGCGTCGGTGCAGTGATTGCACCGTTCCGATCGAATCTCGGCCGAGAGCTGCGGGAATTCGCCGCGCACGTCTTCCACTACCCAGTCGCGGCAGAAGCCGTCGGGGACGTCGTTCTCGGCCTTGCAGGCGAGGACGCACGCCTTGCACCCGACGCAGAGTCGGGTGTCGACGGTCATCGCGTAGCGCTTCCTCAAGCCGCTCATCTCAGGCTCCCGGCGCGGGCGCCACCGCGCGCTCGACGGTCACGAAGTTGACGCTCATCCCCGTGCTCCCCGCGACCGGATCCACGGCCACCTTCGTCACGAGCGTCGTGTCGTCCAGCCCGCGTCCCACCGCGAACTTCAGCCCCGGGCTCGTGTGGCCGTAGCCGTGGACGACGAAAACGCAGTCGGGCCGGATCCGCTGAGTTATCTTGAGTCCCGCCGACATGGACCTGACGCCGTCCTGATTGACGAGGACGACCCGTTCGCCGTCCGCGAGGCCGCGCTCCCTCGCGATCTTCGCGTTCAGCCAGACCTGGTTTTCCGAGTAGACCTCGGAGAGGAAGCGGTTGTTCGTGGTGCGGCCGAACGTGTGCGTCGGCGTCCGCCCGAACAACAGGCGGAACTGCCCGTCAGCGGGCTGCGGGTGCCGGGTGTAGTCGGGGAGTGGAGGGAGACCCGCGTCCGCCATCTGCTTCGAGTAGATCTCGATCTTCTTCGACGGCGTCTTGAAGCTGAGCTCGAGGCCGTCCTCCGTCGTCACGGGGACCGGCTTGCCCTTGAGGACGCCCGTCCGCTTGAGAAGGGCGAAGTCGTACCCGCCCTTCTGCACGCGCTCTCTGACCATCCCCTCGGGGTCGTTCCAGGGGAAGTAGCGCCCGAGGTCCATGCGCTTGGCGAGCTCCTTCGCGATCCACCAGCCGGGCTTGCTTTCGTACAGCGGAGGAACTACCGGCTGACGGATCGACAGGAACGGCTCCGACCAGGGGGTCGACCCCACGTCGTCCCAGCGCTCGAGGTACGTCGCTTCGGGAAGAACGACGTCCGCATAGCCGGTGATCTCCGCCGGGAGGACGTCGATCGCGACGAGCAGGTCCAGATTCTGGATGGACTCGATGACGCGCGGACGCTGGGGAAGGGATTGCAGGAGGTTCGTCCCGTAGACGATCCAGCCCTTGACGGGGCCTCCTTTCGCGGCGAAGCGGCCCGGGGTCGTGGCGTCGCAGATGCCGTGCGAGAGGACCTCGTCGGCGAAGGGGTAGACCACGTCGTCGGGGTGGTCCTGCGTGGTCTTCGGCGTCTCGGGATAGTCGGGGACGGGATACTTCGGAAGAGGCATGGAGGCCGGAACGAAGAAGCCTCCGCGCCTGCCCCAGGAGCCGAGGAGCGCGTTGAGGATGGCGACCGCCCGCGAGCGCTGCGTGTCGTCGCCGTACCAGGTCGTGTGGCGACCCGGGTGGACGAGCGAGGCGGGGCGCGCACCCGCGATGATGCGGGCCGTCTCGACGATCGTTTCGGGATCGATGCCGGTCTCCGTGAACGCCCACTCCGGAGTCCTGCCTTCGACGTGCTTTTTTAGCTCATCGAAGCCTGTCGTGTATTTCTCGACGTACTCGCGGTCGTAGAGCCCCTCGGCCACGATGACGTGCATCCAGGCGAGGAGGAGAGCGAGGTCGGTTCCGGGCTTGATCGGAAGCCAGTACCGGGCTTTGCCCGCGGCGGTCGAGAAGCGCGGGTCGACGACGATGACCGTCGCCCCCTTCGCGATCGCGCGCGCGAAGTCCTGAACCTGCGTGTTGTGCATGTTCTCGCCGAGGTGCGAGCCCATCAGCGTGAGGCAGCGGCTGTTGCCGATGTCCAGAACCTCCGGCGAGCCGACCGGCGATCCGAACGTGAGCTGGAACCCGACCTCGCGCGGGCCGCGACACTGCCCATAGGACGGAGCCGTGACGTTGCCCGATCCGTACGCGAAGAGGAGATGCTTGAAGAACGAGCCGCCGTTGCCGTGCGAGAAGAGCGCGACCTTATCCGGCCCGTACTCCTTCTTGATCTTCAGGAGCTTCTCGGCCGTAAAGTCGAGCGCCTTCTCCCAGGAGACCTCCTCGAAGGCCTGGTCGCCCCGCTTTCCGGTCGTGCGCAGGAGCGGCGTCTTCAGCCGGTCCGGGTCGTACAGGAGGCCCGTTCCCCCGGTGCCACGCGGGCAGAGCCGTCCCTTCGAGAGAGGGTGCTCGGGATTGCCGACGATCTTCGTGACGCGGCCGTTCCTCACGTGCGCGAGGACGCCGCACTTCCAGAAGCAAAGTTCGCAGAAGGTCGGGACGACGGTGTCGCCGTCGGTGCCCGGGTCGTGGATGACGTCGGCGTCGAGTCCCCACCACTTCGTCACGAGGCCGGATCCGGCGACGGCGGCTCCAAAGCCCGCGCCGCTGATCTGGATGAACTGGCGCCGCGTGGTCGTCATGCCCTTTTCCCCGGGGCCGCCATTTCAAGAACCGAGCCATGCGCAGGACCGCTGAAAGCGCAGTTTCGTGAAACGAAACGTTCCTTTGCGGGATGAAATGTTTCAGGCCGAGGCGCGGGCGTGAAACATCATGTCGCGAGGGCGCGAGCTAACGGGGCTCTAGCCGGGCGGCCGCGACGCGCCGCTTCTCGGCCGCGTTCAGGCCCCGAAAACCCGTTCGCGTGCCCACCTCGAAGTCCGGCGCGGCCGGGGCACGGTGGCAGCTCTCGCAGGTGCGGGCCTTTTTGCCCGTCGCATGCGGCTCCATCGGCGCGAGCAGCCGGCGCGACGTCTTCCCGCCGTCCACCGCCGTCGCGTCTATGTCGAGGATCATCCCCGGGGCCGCGGGGACGATCCTTCCGTCAGAGCGGACGCCGAGAAGCGGCGGGCCCCACGAAAAGCCCTCCGAGCGTTCCATCCAAGCGCCGGCCGTCGGCTTCCCCGCCGCGAAGTCCCACTGCGTGCGCGCGGCGTCGAAGGTCGTGTGGCATGTGTCGCACCTCGGCGCCCACGCCGTGTGGCAGGAGCTGCACGACAGGCGCTCGTGCCCCTTGCGCGCATGGTTCGCATCGCGCGGCGTCTGCTTCACCGGCAGGACGACGCCGTCGAGCTTTCGGATGAGAGTCCAGACAAAAGAGGAAGACGACGAGGAAGAGGAAGAAGAAGAATTTCTTAGAAGGTTAAGAATGGGAGTTCCGCGACTCCCGAGGCGCGTAGGAGCATCGGGCGCGCTGCCTTCCCTCTTACCCTTTCTAAGAAAATCTTCTCTTCGGTTCTCTCTCTCTCGAATCTCCAGACTGATCGCGTCCTTGACGTCGCTCCATGGGACCTCGCCGCCAACGCGCACCGGCCCGTGGCAGGCCTCGCACGTGACCTCGACTTGCTCCTCCTCGTGCGTCCGCGCCATTCCGTCGCCCATGAGCTCCGTGTGCAGGTGGCAGTCGATGCAGGACATCCCCGCGGTCTGATGGACGTCGGGCGCCACGCGGCACGCGGGGCGGCCGTCGGCGAGCTTCACGGCCGCGCACGGCCGCGACCCACCGCCAATCTGGTGCGGCTCGACTTCGGCGAGACCTTCGTAGGTCAGGCTGATGCGGCCGCTCCGGCTGTGGCAGCCGAAGCAGCGGTCGTTCGGGACATGGGCGTCGATGGGCGGGTGCGCGCGCGACGGATCGACCTTCGTCAGCCGGGCGACGTGGCAAGCCGCGCAGCCCGAGCCGTTCCCGTGAATCGCATCGTCGCGATTCGCGCGACGCGCTCCGAGGTGGCAGCCCGCGCAGAGCTTTCTGAGGTGGAGCCCGGCCGGAGTCGGGCGCGCGGCCGCGAGGGCGTCGGCGACGGTCTCGTTGGAATCCGGAGAGGGGATCTCGCCGAAGGCGAAGCGGTCGACCGACACGATTCCGCTCGCGCGGGTCATCAGCGAGGACGCTACGCGCGCGGCCTCTCTCGGATGACACCCTTCCCGGCCGCAGGTCATGGCCGCCGTGGAGAGCGCGCCCGGCTCGCGCTCCAGCCCGCCGTGCGCCCTCTCCTTCCCGAACGCCAGAGGATTTCCGAGATGACACGAAGCGCAGCCAAGGGCCGCCCTCGAATGCGACCCTCCGGGGTCCTCTTCCGGCTTCACGTGACAGCTCACGCACCGTTCGGTTCGCGCTCCGGCGCGGTCCGGACCCCTCCCGGTCCCGCGCGCGCGCTCGCTCTCGCGGCCCGAGGCCACGAGGAAGCCGAGAAGAGCGGCGAAAAGAGCCGCGATGAGCGCGGGCGCTCGGAACATCACCGTGCGAGGAGCAGGATTCGCGCCGTGAACCCGACCCAGGCGGCCACCCATGCGCCCGCGAGGACGAGCAGCAGTCTGCGCGCGCGGCCGTCCGCGCCGCGGACGAAGCCGAGAAGGAGAACGAGGAGGAGCGGAGCGAGCCAGGCTGAAGGGACCGGCAAGTCGACGAGCGCGCCCTGCAGCCCGAGGAGATACCAGGGACCGAGAAGGATCTGCGCGGCCCCGCTGGGAGACGCGCCCGGAGGCGGCCCGAGCGTCAAGGGCACAGCGCCCGCCAGCGCCGCCGACACGAGCCCCGCGAGGACAAGCGAGCGCGCGTCGGGGACGAGGCGCCGGCCGTGCTCTGCCGTGATCAGCCAAAGAAGAAACGTGAACGTCCCGGCGTGATGGAGGGAAATCGCTCCCACGTCGCCCGGGATCACGCCGAGGAGAAGGCGTTGGAGCTCCGGCCCGAGAAAAGGCACCGTTTCGGCGATCCGGCTCCAGACGGGCAAGGCCTCGGCGGCCGCCGCGTCGCCTCGCAGGACGAAGCCGCTCAGGAGCGCGAGGAACGTCAGCGGAAAAAGGAGAACGGAACGCCACCATGCGCCGGCCGACAGCTGGCGCTCGGTCCGCCGCGCGAGGACCTGGACGAGATGGGCCACCGTCGTCACGAGAAGGCCGAAGCTCGAGTAGGCATGAAGCGCCCGCAGGAAAAACCCCCACGGCATGCCGTCGTGGAGGCGCTCGAGGCTTTCGAGAGCGTGCGCAGGCGAGAAGAAGGGGACGAGCGCGAGACCGCTCAGGGCGCTGACCGCGAGGAATCCGAAAGCGAGCCGCCCGAGGTCACCGGAGGGGGACCTCGCTCCGCCGGGCGGAGCTTCCGTCAGAGCCGAGCCACCCACGAGGCTCCACGGCGCTCGAGAAGCGCGCGCGAAAGGGACGCCCGGGCCGGTCCCGCCGTGCGGCTGCCGTCAGCCGTGAACCGGCTGCCGTGGCACGGGCAGGCAAACCCGCCGGAGGACGCCGGCCGCACGCGGCAGCCGAGGTGTGTGCAAGCGAGGGAGAGAGCTGCGGGCGCGGACGGCGGGCCGGTGACGAAGAGATCCCCCCACTCTGCGCCGCCTTCCGCGATCGCCCGCGAGACCGCCTCGGCCGAGAGAGTCGTCTCGCGCGGAGCCGGCGCGGCCGCGCGCAGGGCGCGATGCAGGATCAGCGCCGAGGCGGCCAGGAGCGCGCCTCCCGTCCCGCGCCAGAGCTCACCCAGAAAATCGCGCCGCGAGCTCACTCGACCCCCAGCTCGCGCATGCGCCTCCAGAGGGTGCTGCGGCTCACGCCGAGGGCCTGTGCGGCGCGATTCCGGTTCCAGCGGTGAGCCGCCAGCGCCTTCACGATCCGCTCGCGCTCGGGGTCGGAGGAAATCTCGACCGGCAGGGCCGCGCTGCGCGCCGCCGCGTCGCCTAGTGAAGGCTGAGCCTCGGTCCCGCGGAGCTCCGGCGGGAGGTCCTCGATCTGGATCGTCTGACCAGAGCAGAGCGCGACCGAGTATTCCAGCGCGTTCTCGAGCTCGCGGACGTTTCCGGGCCAGGGACGAGTCTCCAGCACGTTCAACGTGTCGGGCGAGAGACGCAGCGCCCGGCCCGCGCGGCCGCCGATGTGCGCGAGGAGGTGCTGGGCGATGAGGGCGATGTCCTCCGGCCTCTCGCGCAACGGCGGAAGGTGGATCGGGACGACGCGCAGGCGGTAGTAGAGATCCTCGCGGAAGCGCCCCGCCCGAATCATCTCCAGGAGATCCTGGTTCGTCGCGGCGATGATCCGCGCGTCCATCATGCGCGGCGCACTCTCGCCGACGCGCTCGAACTGCCGCTCCTGCAGGACGCGCAGGAGCTTCACCTGCAGGTGCAGCGGCACGTCGCCGATCTCGTCGAGGAAGATCGTGCCGCCGCGCGCGAGCTCCAGCCGTCCGACGCGGTCCCTCACCGCTCCCGTGAACGCGCCCTTCACGTGACCGAACAGCTCGCTCTCGAGCAGGTCGGCCGCCAGTGCCCCGCAGTTGACCGCCACGAACGGGCCCGTGCTGCGGAGCGAGTTCACGTGCAGCGTCCGGGCGATGACCTCCTTGCCGGTGCCGCTCTCGCCCGTGATCAGGACAGTCGCGGTGCTCTGCGAGAGCGATTCGACGAGATGGACGATCCGCAGCATCGCCGGCGAGCGCGCCACGAGGCCGTGCGAGGCGATCATGCTCTGCAGAAGGCTGTCGTCGTTCTCGGCGGGACGGACCACGACGAGATAGCGGGCGCGTGGATCGCAGTGGTTCGAGACGTGCTGCGGAATCACGGCCGCCGTCAGCGAGACGAGCCGGGCGCTTCCCGCGCCGCAGCGCAGGACGGCGCGCCGCCCCTCCTCCCGCCGCCCCTTCGTCAGCGCCTCGCGCAACGTGTCGGCGGGCCCGAACAGCTTCGCACCGACCAGCTCCTCGATCGGCTTTCCGAGCATGGAGGCCACCGTTCCGGGGCCGGCGATCTCGTCGAGAGAAAAGCTGGCGCGCAGGATCCGAAACTCGCTGTCGAGGACGATGGCCGCCCGTCCGAGAGCCTCGAAGACCGTTTCGAGCGTGGCAAATCCCACGTTTTCGCCCGCGGGCGGCGGGGACGACGGGGAGGCAATTTCAGGGGCGCTCACGGTGTGGCCTTTTTGAGTCTCTCGACCACGGCCTCGACGTCGTAATCCGGCGTCGACGCTCCCGCCGAGACGCCGACCTTCTTCATCCCGGCGAACCTGGCGAGGTCGAGCTCCACGGCCGTGCCGATCAGGAACGTCGGCTTTTTCGCCTGCGCGATCCGCGCGAGCTCTTTCGTGTTTTTGCTGTTCTTCCCACCGATGACGACGATCGCGTCGATCGCGGGATCGTTGCAGAGGACGCGCAGGGCGTCCTGGTTCTCCTTCGTCGCGTAACAGATCGTGTCGGCGATGCGCGTGTCGAGGACGCGCCGGCGGATCTCCTCCACGTGCGGCGCGAACGACTCGGAGTTGATCGTGGTCTGAAAGACGATCTTCACGCGCGGAACACCCGACCAGTCGAAGGACGTGACCTCCTCGAGCCGGTAGAAGACGCGGTAGTGCGCTGGGTCGAGATCCTTCGTGTACCCCACGACCTCGCGGTGGTCGGCCTGGCCCAGGAGCGCGATGAAGCAGCCGTCGTCGAGTGACTTCATGATCTCCCGGTGGATGTCCGTCACGAACTTGCACGTCGTGTCGATCGTCGCGAGGCCCAGCGACGCCGCCTCGGCGCGCACGGACGGCGCGACACCGTGCGCCGAGAAGACGACGCGCTTATCGTGCGCCTTCGCGGTTTCGAGATCGTGCACCGTGGGAAAGCCGAGCCGGGCCATTTCGCTCTCGACGCTTTCGTTGTGCACGACCTGCCCGAAGATCGCGCCCTTCTGGCCCTTCTTGGCGGCGAGGCGGACGAGCTTGTCCGCGACGCGCACGCCGGCGCAGAAACCGTACTTCTCGGCGAGGACGACCTCCATCAGCCCCCCTTCCCCTCGAAGTCTACGAGAACGAGCTCCGGCGGAAGCGCTTTCACGAGCCGGTCGCGCTTGATCAGCTCGAAGCCCCTGCCGCCGCGCGAGACAGGGGTGTGCCGGCGCGTGATCGTATGCTCGGTTCCCTTGCCGTTCACGAGCGTGAGGGTCGCCCGTCTCTCGTCGTCTCCGAACAGCGCCGCGCCCACGAGGCGGTCGTCCGGCGCGAGCTTGAAGCCGAGGACGCCTTTGCCCGGCCCCGCGAGAACGGGCACCTCGTTCGCCGGGAACAGGATCGCGCGGCCCTTCTCCGACGCGAGGGCCACGAGGTCCTTTTCCTCGCACACGAAGACGGATGCGATCTCATCGCCCTTCGCGGGCTTCGCGAAGCGCCGCCCGGCGCGCGTCGTCACCTCGCGGAACGGGTCGAGCGAGAACCTCAGGACGAGGCCGCGGCGCGTGGCGGCGAGGAGGAGCACGTTCTTCTCCGGCGTGAGCCGCGGATCGAGGGAGAGCGCCGCGACGACGCGCTCGCCGTCCCCGAACCTGAAGACCTTCTGCACGGGCTCGCCGTAGCCGGTCGACGGGGGCACGTCGTTGAGCTTCAGGACATACGCGGTGCCGAGATTCGAGAAGAGGACGGCCGCCTCCTTCGTCGAACCCTGCAGCACCGCGAGCACCTCGTCGCCTTCCCTGAGGCGTGTGGACTTAGGGTCCTTCATCTCGCGCTGGCGCTTCAGCCAGCCGTCCTGCGAGACGACGGCGTACGTGTCCTCGTGCTGGATGAACGCCTCGGCGTCGTATGTCGGCTCCTCGACGCTCGCTAGGACCTTCGTCCGGCGCTTTTCGCCGACGAGCGTCTCACGCACCTCGGCGAGCTCGCCTTTCACCTCGTTCCAGAGCTTCTTCGGCGACTTCAGGATCGCCTCGATGATGGCCGCCTCGGCCGTCTTTTCCTTCAGCTCGGCGCGGATTGCGTCGATCTCGAGGCGCGCGAGCTTGTAGAGCTTCGTCTCGAGGATCGCCTCGACCTGCTCCTCGTCGAGGGAGAAGCGCACCATGAGCTTGCCGGCGGCGTCCGCCTTTCCGTCGGATTTGCGGATGATGCGGATCGCCTCGTCGAGCGCGTCGTAGATGACGAGGAAACCCTCGAGGAGGTGGAGGCGCCGCTTCAGCTCCTCGAGGTCGTGGAGGAACCTTCGCCGGACCGTCTCGAGCCGGAAGTCGAGGAAGTGCCGGAGGATCGCGGCGAGCGGAAGCCGCGCCGGTTCGCACACCTCGGGCCTGGCCGTCGGCACGAGGCACGTCAAGTTCACGGGCACCGTCGTCTCGAGCGGCGTGTGCTTATACAGATACGTCATGACGAGCGCGGGGTCGGCCTCGCGCTTGATCTCGAGGACGATGCGCACGTCCTCGGTGGACTCGTCGCGCACGTCGAGGAGGGACGCGAGCCGCCGTTCGAGGATGACGTCTGCGATCTTCGCGACGAGACCCGCCTTCTCCTGCGCGTACGGGATCGACGTGACGACGATCGTCCGGGCCCCGCGGGCGCCCTCCTCGACCTCCCACTCGCCGCGCAGCTTCAGCGTGCCTTGTCCGCTCTCGTAAATCGCGCGCAGCTCACGCTTGCCGGAGACGAGCAGGCCGCCCGTCGGAAAGTCCGGGCCCTTGATGAAGCGCAGCGGGTCCGACTCGCGGTCGTCCACGGCCGCGATTGCGGCATCGAGCACCTCGACTGGGTTGTGCGGCGGGATCGAGGTCGCCATGCCGACCGCGATGCCCGTCGCGCCGTTGACGAGGAGGTTCGGGAAGCGCGCCGGCAGGACCACGGGCTCGAAGTGGACGCCGTCGAAGTTCGGGCGCCAGTCGACCGTCTTCCTGCGGATCTCCGAGAGAAGCTCGATCGCGAGAGGCTTCAGGCGGGCCTCCGTGTACCGGTAGGCGGCCGCGGCGTCGCCGTCGAGCGAGCCGAAGTTGCCATGCCCGTCCACGAGCGGCGCGCGGAGCGAAAAGGGCTGCGCCATGCGCACCATCGCGTCGTAGATCGCGACGTCCCCGTGCGGGTGGTACTTGCCGATGACGTCACCCACGACGGTCGCGGACTTCTTGAACTTCGCGTCCGGCGTCAGGCGGAGGTTCTGGAACATCGCGAAGAGGATGCGGCGCTGTACGGGTTTGAGCCCGTCGCGCACGTCCGGCAGGGCGCGCGACGTGATGACCGAGAGCGCGTAGTTCAGGTACCGGCGCCGGGCCTCCTCGGGAAGCGGGATCTCGGCATCGAACGGCAGCGGCGGCTGGCCACCCGCGTTGGAGAGCTTTCTCTTCGACATGGGACGACGGTACCGGCCCCGTCCGGCAGCGTCAATCCGCGCTCGGGAAGGACTTCGTATCCACCGAGGTGCTTGACACATTCCGGCCGGGCGGGCACGCTGCCCGCGGTTTCATCGTGAGCACGCCGGCCGACCCGGAGCTTTTCGCGCGGATCGCCGCGGGCGACCGCGACGCGTTCGGTCTCTTCTACGACCGGTACGCACCGGTCCTTTTCGGCTTCTGCGTTCGTATCCTCAAGGACGCGAGGGATGCCGAAGACGTGCTGCAGGAAGCCTTCATCCAGGTGTGGCGCGACGCGCGCCGGTTCGACGCGACGCGCGCGTCGGTGAAGACGTGGCTGTTCACGGTCGCGCGCAGCCGGGCGCTCGACCGCTGGCGGAGCCGCCACTCCATCGAGCAGCGCTTTTCCGCGGCTCCGGACGAGTCGCTCGACCGCGCCGGCGCCGGCGACGGCGGTCAGGAAACCGCCGTGCTGCGCGACTACGTCTCTCGCTGTCTCGAAAAGTTATCCGAGAGCGAGCAGGCCGTCCTGCGCCTCGCGTACTTCGACGGCTACACGCAGGAGGAGATCGCCGCGCGCCTGAACGAGCCTCTCGGCACGGTGAAGAGCCGGACGCGTTCGGGCCTCACGAAGCTCAGAGCGATCACCGGGGAAGGAGGGGCGGGCCGTGGCTGACGACCGCATCAATCCCAGAGCTTCCCTCCTCTCAACCGAATTCGCGACGTGGTGCGACGCCCTCGAGGCCGAGCTCGACGCCACGGACGAGGGCGCCCCGGCGCCGCCCGAAACCACGCCGCCGCCCGAGCTGAAGGAGCGCATTCTCTGGCAGATCCGGAGCCAAGCCCCGAGCGCTCCCCCGCGCCGGACCTCTTCCGGAATGCCGGACCGCGGCCTCGCCACCATGGCCTGGGCGCTCGGCGTCGCGGCCTCGTTCATGCTCGCCGCGGCGTTCGCGGCGCTCTGGTACGCGACGCGCGCCGACCTCGGCGCCACGCGCACGAACGTCGCCCAGCTCGAAGGAATGCTCTATGACAAGGATCGCGACCTACAGGCGAAGGAAGCCGAACTCGCGTGGCTGAAGGATCCTCGTGTCCTGCTCGCCCTCCTGAAGGGTCCCGAGTCGAACTCGACCGCGAAGGCGAGGCTCCTTTGGCATCCCGAATCGAAGCAGGGAATCCTCTGGGTCAGCGGCCTCCCGCCGCTGCCGCTCGAGAAGAGCTACGAACTGTGGACGTTCGTGGGCGACCAGCCCGTCCCCGCCGGCACGTTCGACGCGCGCGAAGGCGGCGCGACCGTCATTCCCATTTCCCCGCAGGAGAACCTCGGCGAGGCTCCCGTGAAGTTCGCGGTCTCCGTCGAGCCGAAGGGCGGCGTCCCGAAACCCACGGGTGCGATCGTCCTCGTCGGGGAGCGTTTCTAGCGCCCTGTAAACGCCTGCGGGATTCGCGCGTCTTATCACCGTCGGCGGGCGGCACGCCCGCCGGGAGGACGACATGACGTACAAACCCTTTCAGAAGAGGTTTTTCGGGACTGCGGCCCTGCTCTTGGCCGGCGCGCTCGCCGCCGGGGCCGCTCTCGCCCAGTCCCGGCCCGGGCCCGGACACGAGCGATTCGCCCGCGGGATCCGCGCGGCAATGGCGATTCTCGACCTGACCGACGCCCAGAAGACGAAGGTCAAGGAGATCTTCGCGTCGCAGAGGACCGAGGGGATGGCTTTCCGCGCCCAGGTCCAGGCGAACCGCGCCGCCCTGAGAGCCGCCGCTGCGTCCGCGAACCCGGACCCCGCCGCCGTCGGCGCCGCGTTCCTGAAGGTGCGGGCGGACGGCCAGGCTGCCGCCGCGAAGATGAAGGCCGTCAGGACCCAGATCGAAGCCGTCCTCACGCCCGAGCAGAAGGCGAAGCTGGACGGCTGGATCGCGGCGCACCGCCAGCAGCGCGGGATGTCCCGCCGCGGCGGTCCCTGGACGAACTGACCGGCTCCCCCCTCAGGCGACGGGCGCGACGAAGTCGAACTTCAGAACGTCGACGAGCCCCTTGTCCGTGAGCTTGAGCTCCGGGATGACGGGCAGCGCGAGGAACGCGAGCGTCATGAAAGGGTGGTCCATGGTGCCGCCGAGGGCGTGCGCGGCCTCGTTCGCGCGGCGCTCTAAGGCATCCACGTCGGCCATCGGCTCGTTTGACATCAACCCGGCGACCGGCAGGGGGACCTCGGCGAGAGATTGCGCGCCGTCCGCCACGACGACGCCGCCCCCGATCGCCGCGACGCGGCGCACGGCCGTCTCCATCGACGCGTCGTCTGCACCCACGACGACGACGTTGTGCGAATCGTGCGCGACCGACGACGCGATGGCGCCGCGCTTCAGGCCGAAGCCGCGGGCGAACGCCACGCCGACGTTGCCCGTGCCGCGGTGCCGCTCGACGACCGCGAGCTTCAGGAGGTCACGCGAGGCGTCCGCCGCGGCCGCGCCGTCCACGAGACACGCGGGCGCCGTCGACGCTCCCGTCGCCAGCGAGCCCGCCCGCACCTCGATGACACGCAGCGAAGCGCCCTCGAGTGCGGCGATCCGGAGCCGCGAGCGGTCGAAGCCGTCGACGCGGAAGCCGGGGCCTTCCTCCATGGGCGCGCCCGGGATCTCCTCGAGGAGGCGGCCGCCCACCGCGACGCGGCGCCCGCCAAGGACGACGAGGTCAGGCCGGAAATCGTCCAGCCGCTCGAACGTCAGCAGGTCGGCCCGGAAGCCGGGCGCGACGGCGGCGCGGTCTGTGAACCCGTAGTGCCGGGCGCACGACCAGGAGGCAAGGCGGATGGCGATCACCGGGTCGAGGCCGAGCGCGATGGACCGGCGCACGTGGTGGTCGAGGTGCCCGTGCGCGAGGAGATCCCACGGGTGCCGGTCGTCTGTCGCGAAAGCGAAGCGCTCGGAATTCGCCGGCGTGACGAGCGGCAGGAGGTCGTCGAGGTTTTTCGCCGCCGTCCCCTCCCGGATCCAGATGTCCATGCCGCGCCGGACCTTCTCGTGCGCTTCGGCGCGCGAGAGGCACTCGTGGTCCGAGCGCATGCCGGCCCCGATATACGCGTTCAGGTCCAGCCCCGAGAGGAGCGGCGAGTGGCCGTCGATCGGGACGCCGCGGCGGCGCGCGTCTTCGACCTTGCGGGCGACGCCGGGGTCACCGAAGAGGAAGCCGGGCACATTCATCATTTCGGCGAGCCCGAGGACGTTCGGCAGGTCGTAAAGCGGCGCGAGGTCGGACGCCGAGAGCACGGCGCCCGCCGTCTCGAGATGCGTGGACGGCACGCAGGACGGCAGCATGACGAAGACGTCCACGGGGAGGTCCGAAGCGGCATCGAGGAAGGCCCTGATCCCCGGCACGCCCCTCACGTTCGCGATCTCGTGCGGGTCCGTGATCGCCGCCGCGGTGCCGTGCGCGGCCGCGAGGCGCGCGAACGTCGCCGGCGTCGTCATCGTGGATTCGATGTGGATATGCGCGTCCCAGAGCGCGGGCGCGACGTAGGCGCCCCCGAGGTCGATCTCGTCGTCTTTCCGGGCGGCGCGGTAATCCCCGAAGCCGAGAATCCGGTCGCCTTTCACGCCGACGGTTCCGTCGTGGATCTCGCCCGTGAGGACGTTCACGATGCGGGCGTTCTTGAGGACGAGATCGGCCGGAACGCTGCCGCGCGCCGCCGCGACGAACTCGGCGAGGGGCAGGGGCGAGGGGCTCTTCGGCGGCTTCACGGGGTGAGAGCCTACGATAGACCCCTCGAGGAAAAAACTCCGCCTCGGCCGCCGCCTGGTCCCCCGCCAGTCAGGGTAGGATTCCGGCATGGGTGTCGCGCTTCTCATCCGGGACCCTCACTCGGGCGCCTACAGCCGCGCCTTCTTCGACGAGATCATCGAACGCGAGCTGGAGCGGGCTCGGCGTCACGGGGTCGTGCTGTCCGTCATGTCCGTCGTCCTGTCGGACTGGGACGCGTTCGTGCACGCCGAGCCGGCCTCCACCGTCGACGGAGTCGTGCGCACGATCGCGAACACGCTCCTCACGAATCTGCGCCTGACGGACTTTCTCTTCCGTTGGGAGGACGACGAGTTCCTCGCGCTCCTCGTCGAGGCCGACCTCGAGGCCTGCAAGCTGAAAGTGGCGCGCCTCGGCGAGACGTTCAAGCCATGGCGCGAGGGGAAGGGCCCCACGCCCCGGCCGCTCAAGGTACGCGCCGGAGCCGCCACCCTCACTGGGGACCTCGTCTTCGCGGGCGTCCTCCAGATCGCCCGCGCTGCCGCGCGCGACACGTCCGGTGAGTTCTCCGCGATCAGGGTTTGAGCGCGAGATCGACGCCCAGCTCCCCGGCGAGCCGATACAGGAGCCGCACCGGCAGGCCTACGACATTCGAGGGGCTGCCCTCCACGCGCTCCACGAAGAGACTCCCGATCCCCTGCACGGCGTAGGCGCCCGCCTTGTCGTCGGGCTCCCCCGTCGCGGCGTACGCCTCGATCTCGGCCGGGCTCATCGGCGCGAAGACGACGCGAGTGGTCTCGCGCCCCGATACGATCCGACCTCCATGCGCGCAGGCGACGCCCGTCACGACGTCGTGCGCGCGGCCCGCGAGCGCGGCGAGCATCCGGCGGGCGTCGCCTCGGTCTTTCGGCTTCCCAAGCGCCAGGCTCTCGAGGACCACGAGCGTGTCGGCCGCGATGACGAGAGCCTCGGGCGCCCAGACGGCCGCCGCCCCGGCCTTTGCTCGCGCGAGCCGCTCGGCCCCGTCGAAGGCCCCTTCGCCCGGCAAGAGCGTCTCGTCCACGTCCGCGGCGCGGACGTCGAACGGCAAACCGAGCGAAGAGAGGAGCTCGCGGCGGCGGGGCGACGTAGAGGCGAGAAGGATCCGCGGAAGCGTTTTCATGCGGAGGGATCGAGCACGCGAAGCCCGCGGAAGTAACGCCGAGTGAATCCGCGGTCCCGCGTCAGAAGGCGATCCGCGCGGGTCGCCGCGTGTGCCGCGACGAGGAAATCCGGAACGAGAGCCGTGCGCCTGCCGCCGTCGGCGCGATACCGACGCCAGGCTTCACCGGCACGGGCGGCGCACTCACGGTCGCTTCCATCGAACTCGAGCCCGAGCTCCGACATGGATCCCCCAAAGAGATTCGCGCTTGGGAAGAATGCGCGAACCTCCGCCCAAACGACTTCGCAGGCCAGGAGGGCACCTTCACCGAGGGCGCGGTCGAGGGCCTCCTGCGAGCGAGCGCCGAACTCGGGGTCGGCGGTCAGAAGGTCGAGGAGGACGCTGGAGTCAACGGCGGTTCGCACGCGGACTGTCTTCCTGCGGATTCCAGGGCTTCCCCCGGAACCGCTCGATCTCCTTGTCGACATCGACGTGCGGGAGAATCCCGAAAAGCCGGTCCACGGCCCGCCCCGGTCCCTTTCGTTTTCGCGCCACGAGGGCGCCTCCCCGCGCTTCGAACTCCAGGACCTGTCCCGCGCGCAGGCCCAGCTTGTCGCGGAGCGCCTTGGGAATCGTGACCTGACCTTTTTCGGACACCGTGCTTTTCATACCTTAATGGTAAGAATTCCTACCACGAAGGTCAACCGGCGCGTTACGGCCGGAAGGGTGAGGGAAACCCGGAACGGGTGTCCCGATCAGGG
>CALAQS010000200.1 GCA_937888435.1 uncultured Acidobacteriota bacterium | reverse complement strand
ATCCGGCAGAGGACGATGGCTCTCATCGGCATCGCGCATCCCGACTTCCGGGGCGAGCTGCTCGCGGCCGCGAAGGCCCGGAAGTACATTTTCCCGGGCTGAGCTTCGTTTGGCGCTCCGCCCGGCACGGACGAGGCGCCAGCCGCGCTAACCTCCGTCGGGTGCGCCGGCCGCTCCTCCTGCTCCTTCTCGCCACCTTCGCGCTGAAGGCGGCGGTCCTCGCGCGGCTCGGGGACCACCCGCTCCTCCAGCCCGCGGGCGACATCGACAGCGGCGTCTACGCGCGCCTCGCCCAACGCATCGCGCAGGGAGACGTGTTGCTCAGGGGCGAAGGCCAGGTCCCGTTCTTCGTCTCGCCGCTCTACGCGTACTTCCTTGCGGCGACGCGTGCGTCATTCCCGGCGGCCCGCGTCGTCCAGATTCTTCTCGGGACGGCCGCGGTCGTCCTCGTCTTCCTGACTGCGCGCCGGCTCTTCGGCGACCGCGCGGCGCTCGCCGCGGGCGTCCTCTATGCCCTGACCGGCGTCGTGACGTTCCACGAGGTCCTGATCCTGCAGGCGGCGCTGGATCCCTTCCTGACCGCGTTGTTCCTTTACCTGATTGCGGTGGGGCTCACGTCGGGCAGTTTTTCCTCGAAGGTGTGGGTGGCCGCAGGCGCTGCGGGCGGCCTCCTGGCCCTGAACAGGCCGAATGCGCTGCTGTGCGTCGTGGCGGTCGCGCTGGCTCTCGCGGTGGCGAAAATCTCCCTTCGGACGTTCGTTCCTGCCGTGGCATTCGTTGCGGGTACTGCCATCGTCGTCGCGCTGCCCCTCGCGCGCAACCTGATCGTCTCGGGGGAGCCGGTCCTCATCTCCTCGCACGGCGGCCTGAACTTTCTCGTCGGGAACGGGCCCGGCGCGAACGGGGTCTACCGCGCGATTCCCGGGATCACGCCCGACATCGGCGGACAGACGGCCGACACGAAGCGCGTCGCGGAGGCGGAGGAGGGGCGGCCGCTCTCCACGCGGGAGGTCTCGGCACACTTCGCGAAGAAAGCGTGGGCGTGGATCGCCCACGAGCCCGGCGCGGCCCTCGCGCTCTTCGCGAAGAAGGTGCGCTTCGTCCTCTCGGGCGACGAGGCGCCGCTCAACTTCAGCTACCCGTGGTACCGCGAAAGGAGCCTCGCGCTCAAGCTCCTCGTCGTCGGGCCCGGGCTCCTCGTGCCGCTCGCGGGCGCGGGGTTCGTTCTCGCGCTCTTCGGGTCTGCTGGCGCGGCGCGCCGCACCCTCCTCGTCTGGTCGACTTTCGTCCCGGCGTACGTTCTCGCCGTCGCGGCCTTCTTCGTCGCGACGCGGTACCGACTCCCGCTCCTCGTGGCCCTCGCGCCGCTCGGCGGCGCCGCCGTCGCGCGGCTCCCGGAGGCGTGGCGGGCCAGGGGCACGCGCTTCTGGTCCGCTGCGGCTGCTGCGGCTCTCCTCGCGGCGGTCTCGCTGTGGCCGACGGGCCTCTGGGATGGCGCCGAGGACGAGGAGATGCACCTCGTCCTCTGGGAAATCGAGCGGGGCGACGCCGGAGCGATGCGGCACGCGGAGGCGGCCGCCAGGGAACATCCCGATCCGGCCCTCGTCTGGCTGCGCGTCGCGCGATCGTTCGAGGCGGCGGGGAAGAGCGACGAGGCGATCACGGCGCTCTCGAGGTCGCACGAGGTCGATCCGAACCGTCCCGGCACAGCCCCACTGCTGTCGGCCCTGCTCGAAAAGCGGGGGCTCGCGCGCGTCCTCGCCGGGGACGCGACGCTCGCGCGGCCCGACCTCGAAGAGGCCGTTCGGCTGGACGGCTCGAACGCATCGGCGTGCCTGAACCTCGCCGTGGTCCTCGCCGGCGCCGGGGAGACGGACGGTGCGCGCTCTCTCGCGCGCCAGGCGCTGGACCTCAAGCCCGATTACGAAAAGGCCCGCGCGCTCCTGCAGGCGCTCGACCGAATGAAATAGAAAGGCCCGGCGTTTCCGCCGGGCCCATCAAACCCCTTTTTCAAGCCGCGAATGCGGCAGGGTTCCCCCGGAGTCTTAGAAGTCCAGGCGCGCCGTAAGGACGAACCGCCGCGGCGCGGCCCAGCTCGTAGGTGTTCCGTAGAGCGGGTTCGGCTTCGAGGTTCCCTGCGGTCCGGGAGTCGAATAGGGGGTGCCGTTCACGTATGGATCGAGGTACTTGACCGCGTTGACGCTGAGAACGGTCTGCGAATCGAAAAGGTTCTGGACGCGCGCTTCGAGGCGGACGCCGAGGCTGCTCGTCGGCTTGAACGTGTAAGCCGCGGAGAGGTCGAAGGTCGTCCACGTCGGAAGTCTCTCGCTTCCTGCCGGCTCGATGTAGCGGAAATAACCGCTCCCAGATTGGTTGTCTGCGCCCAGCGCCTGCCACACGTTTCCGCTCTGGACGCGGAGGAAGCCTCCCATGGTGACGCCGAAGGGGAAGTCGTAGGTCTCCATCAGCTTGAAGATGATTGGGCGGTCGTTGTTGAGGCGGCCGTACCGGTTCGGATCGGAGGTGAACCAGGTGGGGCCGTCCTCGAGAAGGCTCGAGGTGTTGAACTGGCCAGTCCCGTAATCCTCGTCGAAGTTGCCGTAGAGCTTGCTGAACGTGATGTTCGCGTCGGCGTACCACCGGTTCGCGTACCGCTTCGACACATCGAGTGTAAGGGCGCGGTAGACGCGTCGCGCGTCGGGAAAGTTCGCCGCCTGGAAGGAGCTGCCTGAATTATTCGGGTCGATCGGCGTGTCCTCGAAAGGGTTCTTCAGGTTCCGATACTGATAGTAAGCGTCGAAGCTGATGTCCTTCGTGACCGCCGCGGAATAGCCGAGTATGAATTCCTGGTAGTACGGCGGCTTGAGATCGGGCGGGATGATCTTCCCGGTCGAGGAGGCGCGGATCTGGGTCCCCTGATAGACACCCGTCGTCGGGTCGAAAAAGGCATAGCTTTGCGAGATCCGGTACGGGGCGAAGGAGCGCGCCGTGGACTTCTGGTCCATGTTGGCGTACTCGCCGTACGTCGAGTAGAACTTGTCGCTGGCGAGCAGGTTCGGGTTCCAGGTGATGCCGAGGCGCGGCTGGATCTCCTGGCTCCATTTGAACGTCATGAAGTTGTAGCGCGTCTCGGTCGTGGTGACCGTGGTGCCGCAGGTCACGCCCGGCATGCAGACCTGGGCGAAGTCGTCCTTGTTGGCGAGGACGCCGAGGTAGACCGTCAGGTTTTTCATCGTGATCGTGTCCTGGATGAAGGCCGAGTACGTGCGCGCCTTGGAGTTCTGCACCGGCTGGGTGGGGTAGTACCGGGCGCGGATATATCCGGGCTTCGACACGCCGCAAACCACGACCGGACAGGTCGAGCCAGTGTTCAAAAGGGCCCAACCGTTCGACTGCCGGAGGGTATCGTCCGCATCGTCCTCGTACCCGCCGCCCAGCTTGAACTGGTTCTGCGTCGGGCCGAGGTCGAGGTACTGGCTGAGCGTCGCCTTGACCTCGTTCCGCTTGTACTTTTCGCCGTAGTTGATGAACTGGTTCACGCCGACGTTCCCGCCGTTGCGGGTCGGGTCGTCATACTCGCCGTACGCGGCGAGGGTGTTCGGGTTGATCGTGAGCGGCATGCTCGAGAGGACGTTCTGGGCCTGCGACGTGTCGTTTTCCTGGTAGTTGATGTACTTCGCCTCGACGACGGTGTCCTTCGATGCGAACCAGTCGACCGTTGCGTTTCCGACGTAGTTTGTGTTGTCGGCCGAGGATGCGGAGGTCGGCGCGTCGTAGATCGAGGCGAACTGGTCGGTCGCCTTGCTCGGCAGCGCCCGGAACCCGGCGTTGACGAGGAGGGTCTGGCCCATGAAAGCGGTCAGCTTTCCGAAGTAGTCGCCGTTGTGCGACTTCGAGTCGGGCTGCGTCGTCGTGACCCCGCTGACCGTGGCGGACTGGCCGGAGGTCGTGTTGTCGTAGTAGGCGCCGGAGACGTATCCGAAGAGCATGTCCTTCAGGATCGGGAATCCGACGTTCGCCTGACCGCTGTAGTTGCTCGTGTCCTGCGTCGTCGAAAATTTGTTGTTCGACTGGAAGGAGCTGGGGGAGAGGTTGGCGAGGACGCTCCCGGCGACCTGGTTCGTCCCCGACTTCGTGACGGCGTTGAACATCGCGCCCGACGTCCGGCCGAACTCTGCCGTGATGCCGCCCTTCTTCACGTTGAAATCCGCGATGTCGAGCTGGTTCGTGTCGGATCCGAGGCTGCCGTAGCCCGGGTTCGTGATGTTGACGCCGTCCAGAAGGAATTTGTTGTCCTGTCGCGTACCGCCGGAGATGGAGACGTCGCCGATGAGGCTCGTATCGGTAGCGGCGCCCGGCACCATCTTGATGAGACCCTCGTACGTCCGCGTGAGCGGGAGGTCCTTGATGACGTTGTCGGTGTAGTTGAAGTTGACCTCGGATGACGTCTTGTCGATCTCGGCGGCGGCGCCCGTCACGACGACCTCGGTCTTCGCCGTCTGAATGAGGACGAGAGTCAGCTGTGCGTCGTTGTCGACGAAAACCTTGACCTGCTGGCTCGCCGTGCCGAGCCCCTTCAACTCCGCGGTAACGACGTAGCTGCCGGGCAGAAGGACGGCGAACTTGAACGCGCCGCTCGATCCGGTGACGGTGTCGTGCGGCGCCTGCGCGCCGGTGATTTTCACGGTGGCGCCGGGGACTGGAAGACCGGTGCCGTCTTTCACGACGCCCGAGACCGATCCGGTCTCACCAGCCCACACCGCGGTGGCTGTGACGAGAAGCACGAGCGAAAGAAGAATTCGAGAGATGAACCTCATGCCTGTACCTCCTCCTCCTTCAAATCGAATGCGATGCGAACTTGTCGCAGTTTTTATCACGAAAGAGCAGTCCCGATCGATTGTCGAATGGCCATCCAATTCATTGGAGGAGCCGTCTCGGGCGCCCCACCGTCAGGTAGTAAATCGGGATTCCCGCTGCGACGACGCCCAGGACCGCGAGTGTGCTCACGCGACTCTCGGGCTGGACGATCGCGTTCGCGAGGAGATAGAGCACGGACGAGAGAAAGAGAATCGGCACGAGCGGGAAGAGCGGTGCGCGGAAGGACGGCGCGTAGCCGGGCACCCGCCTGAGCCGGAACACGGACGCGACCGCGAGCGCGTAGAAGGGCAGGAACGCAGTCACGAACGCGTCGGCGAGCTGCTCGAAGCTGCGCGACAGGACGAACACGATGCCGAGAGAGGCCGTCATCGAGATCGACACCCATGGCGTGCCCCAGCGCGGGTGCACGGAAGCGATCGGCCGGAAGAAAAGGCGGTCGTTCGCCATGGCGAAGAAGATGCGCGGGCTCGTGAACAGCACCGTGTTGAGCGTGCCGAAGGTGGAGATCATCACGGTGACGGACACGAACGCGACGCCGACCGGCCCGAGGACCGCCTGCGCGGCGTCGGCGGCGACGAGCCTCGAGACGCGGATCTGGTCGATCGGAAGGACCGCGAGGTACGCGAGGTTCGCGAGGAGGTAGATCGCGACGACAGCGAGCGTGCCCCCGATGAGCGCGCGCGGGAGGTTCTTCGCCGGGTCCACGACTTCGCCCGCGTTGTAGGCGAGGTCGGCCCACCCGTCGAACGCCCACAGCGTCGAGACGAGCGCGAGGCCGAAGGCGGCGAGCGTGAAGCTGCCCGCGGGAACCGCCGGCGTGAAGTGGCCGCCCGTCGCCGGGAGCCCGAGGCCGAACGCGACGAGGACGATGAAGACGAGCCCGCCGTATTTCGCGAGAACGGTCAGGTTGCTGACCATCGCCGCGAGCGAGACGCCGCGGATGTTGAAGAAAGCCGTGAGGGCGATCGCGAACGCCGCGAACCACCGCACGGTCCAGAGGTTCGCGGGGTTCTGAGGGTCGACCCCGGCCACGCGGAAGAAATACTCCGAGAACACGATCGAGATCGCCCCGAGCGAGGCGGCGCGAATCATGGCGAACTGTCCCCATCCGAAGAGGAAGCCCGCGAGGCGGCCCCAGCCGTCGCGGCAGAAGACGTACAGGCCGCCCGTCTCGGGCAGCGCGCTCGCGACCTCGGCGAGCGTCAGCGCGCCGCAGATCGCGAAGAGCCCGCCCGCCGCCCACACGGACAGCATGGGAAGGGGTCCGGGGAGTTTCGCGGCGATGCCCGCCGGTGACCGGAAGATTCCGGAGCCGATCGTGGAGCCGATGACGACGGCGACGGCGCTCCAGAGGCCGAGAGTACGCCGCAGCTCGTGCGGTGCTCCCGGAGCGGAGATCGTGTCCGGCATCCGGAAATGGTACTCGCTTGACCACGGCGGGTTTTCGCCGCACCCTTCGCCCCGCCTGATGGCCACCACCTACACCGCGCGGGACATCACCGTCCTGGAAGGGCTCGAGCCCGTCCGCAAGCGCCCGGGCATGTACATCGGCGGCATCGACGCGCGCGGCCTCCATCATCTCGTCAACGAGATCGTCGACAACGCGATCGACGAGGTCATCAACGGCTATGCGACTCGCCTCGAAGTGACGCTCTTCGAGGGCAGCCGGGAGATCGAGGTCGCCGACAACGGGCGCGGCATCCCGGTGGACGTGCACCCGAAGTACAGGAAAAGCGCGCTCGAGCTGATCCTCACGACGCTCCACTCGGGTGGGAAGTTCGACCAGGGAAACTACGTCCATTCGGGCGGCCTCCACGGCGTCGGCTCGTCAGTCGTCTGCGCGCTCTCGTCGGAGATGACCGTCACGGTCAAACGGGACGGGCACGAATGGCGGCAGACGTATGCCCGTGGCAAGGCGACGTCGAAGGTCCAGAAGATCTCGGGCGGCGAGAAAGTGCGCGGGTCGGGCACGACGGTGCGCTTCCGGCCGGACGCCGAGATCTTCGGGAAGCTCTCCTTCGAAGCCCGGGAGATCCGCGAGCGCCTCGAGGCCAAGACGTACCTCCATCGCGGCCTTCGCGTCGTTTTCCTCGACGAGACCGAGAAGCCGGCGCGGCGCGACGAGCTCACTCACGAAGGGGGCCTTTCTGACTGGCTCACGCACGTCGTTCAGGAGCGCGGCTACGCCACGACGGGAGGCACGTTCAACCTCGCGCGCGAGGGCGAGCCCCGGCTCGAGCTCGCGCTCGTGTGGACCGAGGCGACCGACGAGCACGTGCGCTCGTACGTGAACGGCATTTCGACTCCGTCGGGCGGCACGCACGAGAACGGGCTGCGGTCGGGCATCACGAAGGCCGTGCGCAACTACCTCGAGACGCACGAGCTGCTCCCGAAGGGCGTCACCGTCACGGCCGAGGACATCCGCGAGGGCCTCGTCGTCCTCCTGTCCGCGTACGTCCTCGAGCCGCAGTTCCAGGGCCAGACGAAGGACCGCCTCAACAACCCTGAGGTCGCGGCGCAGGTGGACGGAGCCGTCCGTCCGGCGCTCGAAAAGTGGCTCAACGAGAACCCCACGTTTGCCGAACAGATCGTCGGGCGCATCGTCCTCGCGGCGCGCGCGCGCGAAGCGAGCCGTGCGGCGGCCCGGGAGGTCACGCGCAAGACGGCGGTGTCGCACCGGCTGAACCTCCCCGGCAAGCTCGCGGACTGCTCGTCCACCGACCCCTCTCTCTCCGAGCTCTTCATCGTCGAGGGCGACTCGGCGGGCGGCTCTGCGAAGCAGGGCCGCGACCGAAAAACGCAGGCGATCCTCCCGCTGCGCGGCAAGGTGCTGAACGCCGAGCAGGCGAATGCCGCGAAGGTCACGGGCAACCGCGAGCTCTCGGACATCATCTCGGCGCTCGGGTGCGGCGTCGGCGCGGACTTCGACCTCGGCAAGCTCCGCTACGGGAAGATCTTCCTGCTGATGGACGCCGACGCGGACGGCCACCACATCTCGACGCTTCTCCTCGCGTTCTTCTGGCGGCACCTGCCAAAGCTCGTCGAGGCGGGCCACATCTACCTCGCACAGCCGCCGCTCTACCGGATCGACGCGGCGAAAGAGACGTACTGGGCGCTCGACGAGAAGGAGCGCGACGCGATCCTCTCGAGACTTCCGAAAAACGTGAAGCCCGAGATCATGCGCTTCAAGGGGCTCGGCGAGATGATGCCCGAGCAGCTCAAGCAGACGACGCTCGACCCGCGCCGCCGTCGCGCGCTTAAGATCACGGTGCCGAGCGCGCTCGAGGCCGAACGCGTGCTCGGCGAGCTCATGGGCAAGGACGCGTCACTGCGCTACCGCTTCATCATGGAGCGGGCGAAAGACGCGGACGACCTCGACGTCTAGGGAGGCTTCGGCCCAGGGCCGCGAGCGCCCCGAGAAGCAGCGTGACTTCACGGGAAGTCGGTTTCCCGCGGCGCAGGAACGACTCGATCTCGGCCAGGACCTCTTTCGAATGGCCGCGGCCCGGGTAACCCGCCGATGAGAGAGTCTCTTTGAAAGAGGTCAGGAGGCGGCGGACGTCGCTCGAGGGCGCGGGCGCTCCTTCGGGCTTCGGCGCTCCGCGGCTTCGCCGCGGTGCTTCGAAGGGGAAAAGTCTCGCAAGAGCGATCGCCACCGATTGCGCGAGATTGAGCGTCGGAAATTCCTCGCGCGCTTCGATCCTCAGGCGCGCGTCACACCGCCGCAACTCTTCCGTCGTGAGCCCGCCGCGCTCTGGACCGAACACGAGCGCGACGCGCCGGCTACGGCGGAGAGAAGAGGAGATTTCCTCGAAGGTGGTGGGAGGCGGCAGCCCGCGCGAGACGCGGCCTCGCAACGACGAGAGGGCGATGACGTCGTCGGCTCGGACCGCAGCGTCATCCCATTCCGCGAGCGTCTTGACCCTTCTGAGCAAATCTTCTGCTCCGGACGCGAAAGCCACTGCGTCGGGATGGAGGACGTCCGCGCGCGGCTGCAGCAGGAGCAATTCGGCCCCGAAGTTCTTCGCGGCCCGCGCCGCCGCCCCGAGATTGCCGGGGTTGTGCGTCCTCACGAGAACGACGCGAAGGGTCATGACGCCATCCTGGTCCAGAATGGCGCGCATGTCGAAGCAGCGATCCGAGGACGGGCAGAAGGCCGTCGAGACGATCCTGTGGGCGCTCGGCCACCGGCTCGCGCGTCTCAGGGACGAATACACGATGAGAGTTCAGCGCGGCGAGGAACCGGAGGGTGTGACGAAAGGCTTCGAGATGGCGCTCCGCGAGATCAACGACATGCTCCCGCGGCGCAAGCGCTTCAAGGG
>CALAQS010000199.1 GCA_937888435.1 uncultured Acidobacteriota bacterium | reverse complement strand
GAAGAAGAGCGCCATCTCGAAGCCGCTCGCGACGGGAATGCGCCACTCGGCATTGGCGACGAGCTGCAGGTTGCCCCCGATTCCGACGCCCTCGGCGTTCAGCGTCTCGCCCGGAATCCCGAGGTCGTCGCGGGCGAAGGCGCGTTGAGTAGACGATCCACCCGCGAACAGGCGCTCGGGGATGGGCACGATGAGGTTCGGCGAGCACGTCCCGGCGACCTGCAGCTCGGCCGAGCACGCCTGTTCGTTCCAGATGACGCCGCCCCGGACGGAGAACACGAACCGCGTGGCGCCGTATGGCCGGTAGAGCGCCCCCTGCGCGATGACTTTCAGAAAATGCGCGTCCGCCGCGAGAAAGGGAAACGCGTACTTCACGTCCGTGGCGAGGAGAAAACCGGAGCGCGGGTTCAGCGGGTCGTTCCTATTGTCCCACGTGACGCCCCCGGCGATCGAGCTGATCTGGCTCGGCTCGTTCGCGCGCTCATCCGCGTCCAGGCCCGGATCCGAGCTCGGATTCACGAGCTCGTACTGGTATCTCAGGCCGGTGCGCAGCGACTTGGACGGACGGAACTCAGCCTGCAGGAAGCCTCCGGAACGCTTCACGTCGTAGGTCTCGTAGACGTCCTTCGTGTCGTAGACGGCGAAGGAAATGGGAACCTTTCCTCCGAAGATCGAGCTGTCGCGGGCGGTAAACAGGATCCGCGGATTCTGGTCGGAGATGCGCACCTCGCCACCCACCTGGAGGGCGCGTCCGAAGAGGTTGTCGTACGAGGCACCCAGGTCGAGCTCCGCGGAGACCTGGCTCGCGGTCGACCCCTGGGTGTTGGGGTTGTACTCGCCGCCGATCGCGTAGGTCAGAGTCCAGGGCCGGGCCTCCGAGACGGTGACGACCACGGCCCGGGACATCGTCTCCGGATCGGTCTCGAAGGTCGTGAGGTCGATCTTCTGGAAGATTCCGAGACGCGCGAGGTTCTGCTGGGTCTCGAGAAGCTTCGTGAGTGAGAAGGGCGAGCCCTCCTTGTTCGCGAGGCGGCTCTCCACGACGAACGGCTCGGTATGCCGGTTGCCGCGCAAAATCGTCTTTCCGAAGGTGACCGCGTCTTCCTCGGTCACCTTGAAGGTCACTTCCGCGCGTTCCCCTTCGGGCGGCACGGGCTCGAGAAAGCGGGTCGTGGCCTCCACCTTCGCGTCCACGAACCCGCGCTCCGCGTAAAGCGACTGAAGGAGCGCGGCGTCCTCGTTGACCGCCGCCTCCGCGAACGGAGCGCCCGGCCGGACCGTGAGCCGCTTCAGGAGGAGATCCTCGGAAACGCGGCTGATGCCGGTGACGATCCGCGCCGAGACCACGGTCTTCACGCCTTCCTCCACCCGGAACGTCACCTCGAGCGTGTCGCGCGAGGGGCCGTCCTTCACCTCCGGCGGAAAAACGTGCACGTTCCGGAAGCCGTTCGCCCGATAGAGCGACTCGAGCGCGTCCCGGTCGGCCGCCGCTTCGGCCTCGACGTAGCGCCCGGTCTCGAGAAGTCCCCGGGGACGCGTCTGGAACGCGGAGAAAACGTCCTTCCTCTGCAGGCTCGAAGCGCCCACGACCGAGACGCTCGAGATCGTCCAGCGCTCGCCCTTTGCGATCCGGAACGAGACGAGCTCCTCTTCGGGCGTGGTGTCGAACGAGACGTCTACCTTCGCCCTCGCGTAGCCCTTCTCCTGGTAGGTCTTGAGCAGCCCTTCCTTGAGGAGTTGCAGGGAGTCCTCGTCCGAAGGCTCGCCGCGCTTCCAGGGCGAGTCCGCGTGCGATCTCACGACGTCTTCCGATTCGCCCGTCACTTTCAGGACGACGCGAGGACCCACGAAGAGCGCGTAATGCGGCGTAACCGTGGTCGTCGACGCGTCGTACTGTTCGTCCTCGAGCCGGACCTCCGCCCGCGAACGGCCCGCGTGCCGGTAGGCCGCCGCGAAACGTTCGGCGTCCTCGCGTGCGGCCGCGGCCTTGTACGGTTTCCCGGGTTTCGACTTCGCTTTCGCGATGAGGGTCGCTTCGTCGAGCGGCGCCAGCGGGGACGAGAACACCGGACGGCCCGCACGTGCGCGCGGGCCGGGAGCGATCTGGAACCGCACATTGACGGACGTTTCGTCGGGGCCCGCGTCGACGAGCGTCGAGATCTTCGGGTCGAAATAGCCGGCGTCGCGCGAGGTGCGACGAATCTCCGCTTCGTACCGTCCTCGCAGATCGCTTTGCCACGCGTCGCCAGGGCCGAGTCCGACGGCATCGAGGATGCGCCCGGCCCCGGGCGCTCCCGGCGACAGCTCGAGCCGGACGATGCGCGGCGCCGCGGAGAAGAAGATGACGACGACCGCCCCCGCGGGCGAGGGAGACGCCTCGACGCCGAGGTCGGAGAAGAGCCGTGTCGCGAAGAGGTTGCGAAGGCTCGTCCGAACGGCCTCCTGCGTGAGGGTCCGGCCCGGAGCGAGGTCGGTCAAGGCGAGAAGCCGCTCCGTGTCGACTGGGGCATCCCCGCGGAACGTCAGGGAGGCGATGCCCGTTCCATAGAACGTCTCCGCCGCTCCGCGCGCCGCGACGAGGAGCGCGGTCAGGGCGAGCAGGACGGCGCCGGAGGATCTCATCGCAGCCGCTGCCGGATGCGGAGCTCGATCGAGTAGATTCCGTTTTCGTCGAGGCGGGCCAGGATGGCGGCGGCGGACGAGAGCTGATAGTCGAGCGAGATGATCTGCTGCTGGGTGCTCGACAGCACGAACGAGACCGTCCCGTAGAAGTTGTTGCCGAGGCTCTTGCCGACGACGATGCGCGGCGCGTCGAAAGAGGTGCCCGTGACGGTCGGATCGATCAGCAGGCGGTCGAGCCGGAAGAAGTCCCTCGTCCGGCTCGTGACCGCCTCCGTCGCGAGACCCGCGAGAAGCTCCCGTGCCGCATTCGACACCGAGACGTCCGACGAGATCGGCGCCGGCCCCGCGGGCGCCCCCGCGACGGTGCTCTGCGGAACGTCGCCCGTGGCCATCAGCGAGACGATCTGCGCTTCGGAAAGTTGCGGGTCCGAGGAGAACGTGGGCGCGAGACGCGAAGGCGTGCCCGTGAGGCCGAACGTGATCTGGTAGCGGCTCACGGTTCCCCGCGCCTCGAGCTCGAAGAAGGGCTCGATGCGCAGCGGGTTCGAGAAGAGGACCTTGGCCGACAGGATCTCGTAACGCTGGCCTTGCAGCGTGAGATGGCCGCCCTCTTCGGCCGTGATCTCGCCGAACAGCAGCGGATGGCCCCATGTTCCGCGCACGAAAAGCTCGCCCGAGAGCTTCAGGCGAGCCACGTTGTTGCGCATCTCGATGGAGGACGCCGGCGCAAGCAGCCGGACGTCGAGCTCGACCGCGTCGAACACCGTCGGGTTTCCGCTCGTCACCGCGGCGCGTTTCCTCGCCAAAAGAGACGCGATGTCCAGCGAGAAGTCGCGGCTATAGACGGCCCGGTCGAGGGAGAGGTCCCCCCGCGCCGTGCGAAGGATCGTGTCGCCCAGAAGCACGAGATCGCCGGAGAACGTGGCCCGGAATCCGTCGAACGGCGACGCGCGGACGTGGCCGACGTGCGCGCTCAGCCGGAAGGACGTGGGTTTGAGGCCGGACAGCGCGACGAAGCCCCCGAGATCCACCGTCCCGCCGTTGTATCGAACCGAGAGGTCCAAGGCCGTGATGCGGTCTTCCGAAAAGAGGAGCGTGCCCGTGATCGACTCGAACGCGGTGCCGCCCGGCGAGGAAAGGTCCACGCCGTCGAGCGATACCCGGCCAAGGAGCGCCGGCCTGGAGGCCGTTCCGCTCACTTTCAGGTCCACGGTCGCGCGCCCGGCCGCGTTCATTCCCTCGAGCGCCGGCGTGAGGAGCGCGGCGTCGAACGAGCCGACGGCGGCCAGGTCGAGCGCATACGGCGTGCTCAGCCCGGCGCTGCCGGAGATCGTGAGCGCCGTCGGCGACGCCGGGGGCAGATCCTCACGCGGCATCTCCGCGAGCGTCAGCCGTTCGAAAGAGACCTTTCCGTTCTCCACCTTGAGCGGCGCGGGCGCGCGGAGCTGAAGCGTCCGCCCGAAGGCCGTGACACGCGCGGCCGATACCGTGCCCTCCCCTCGCAGGGCGTTCACGTCCTTCCCGGTCGAGAGCGACGCCTCGGCGGAGAGCCGCCCGTCGAAGCGGGCGTCCTCGGGCAGGCCCAGCAGCGACGCGAACGGCGCCAAAGAGGACACCTCGACCCGGCCGCGCCATCGCCCTTCCGTCGTGTCGGGCGCAAGCGTGATCTCGGCCGCTTCGGGAGCGCGCGCCAAGAGAGTGAAAGCGCCGCGGTCGGCCGTCACCCGGAGCTCGAGCTCGGTGCCCGGGCGCTCGAGCGGACTCCCGCTCCACGCCGCATCGGCGACGCGCGCCGAGACGTCGAGGTTCGGCTTGTCCACCGTCCCGGACCCTTTCACCTGCCCCGAAAGAACCCCCGTGAAAGGCAGTCCCCCCGCCGCGTCCAGGCGGGCGACGGGAATGGCCCGGACATCGAGATCGAGTCCATAGGCGCGGTCGGCATATCGATAGAAGCCGCCCCCGCTCGCGGTGCCGTCCGCGAGACGCGCCGTCGCGTTCTCGATCACGATCCGATCCTTCTCGAACGCCAGCACGCCTTCCAGCCGGTCTAGCTTCTGGCCCCACAGGCTCGCACCGGTCAGGACGAGCGGGATCCGGCCGGACAGGGCCGGGGTCACGCCGTCGAGCGGAAGCCGTCCGGTGCCCGCGCCGCTGATCGGCAGGTCGAGGTCGAGAAACTTCAGCACACGCTCGATGGGCCACGCGGAAAACTCCGCCACGAGGCCATCCAGGCGATAGGCGTCCTTGAGGGCTCCGCCCCAGCCGATCTTCCCAGTAAGGGAGAGAGACGCGCCTCCGTCCGTCGCCACAAAAGGCGAGAACGTGGCCACGTTCCCGTCCACGAGGAATTCCGCCGAGGCCTTCCCGAAGGGCACCCCTCGGAGCACGAAATCCGAAGCAGACAGCCGCCCTTCGACCCGCGGATCGGAGAAGCTGCGAGAGAGGTGCGCGGCGATCCGGCCCGCTCCTCCGAGGTTCAAGGGCGGCGTCAGGGGCTCCTTCTGGATGGCGGGATAGAAGTTATCCACAATCCGTTCGACCTCGGCAAGGTCGTCGGCCGCGATCTCGAGCTGAAGGTCGGGCTGCCAGGTTCCGAGGTGCAGCCCGCCGTCGACGCGGATCCTGGCACCTCCAGCCGTCGTGAACGAGACGCCCGTGAAGAGGAGCTGACCGTCGCGGACCTCGAGGGGACCACCTCCGGAAACAGGCAGCGCGAACCGTCCCTTGACCGCCGAGGGCCGCCCTCCGTCGGCCGTCAGGTGGATCCGTCCGACCCCGTCCGCGTGCTCGATTCCGCCACGTCCGAACGTGAGGGTCGTGTCGAGGTCGGCGCGTCCCATGAGCCCCGTCCCCCTGAGCCCGAGGTCTGAGAAGAGCTGCTCGAAGTCGAGGCCTCGCCCGCGCAGCGCGATGCGAACCGGAAGCGGCGGGTTCTTGATCCTCTCGAGCCGGACGAGGGCCTCGAGCGTTCCGCCCGCGTAGCTCGCGCGCGTCACGTTCACGAGAAGGCCTTTCGGGTCCACGCGGATCACGCCCTGTCCCGTCATCGGAAACGGCCCGAACGCAGCCGCGTTGAGGTCGAACGCGCCGAAGATGCGGAAGCCGCCCGGCTCACCGAACCGCATGGTGCCGCGCATCGTCACGCCGCCCGTGAGCGGAAGGCCGAGCCCGAATACTTTCGATAGGGCTTCGCCGGTCGTCTCGGCGCGCGCGACGAGAGCGAGGACTGGTTTCTTGAGATCGTCGACGCCGCCCGAAGCCTCGAGCTTCAGCCGGTCGCCGCGCAGCCTCAGGCCTGTCAGGTGCACGCGTCCCGGCGCGAGCGTCACCTCCGCGCCGATCGCGAAGTCGAGCGTCTCGTTGTTCTCCAGCCTGAAGCGCCCCTTTCGACACGCGAGCGCGAGGTGAGTCACCGTATTGCTGCGTCCGGAGCTGGCCGTGACCGCCGCGTCCTGGAGCACCGCATCGATCTCGGCGTCCCATTCCCGGAAGCGAAGGGTCGCCCGCTGGATGACGGCCTCCCGCAGGCGGACGTCGATGCCCCCGCCGCCTCCTCCCACGAGGGCATCGAGAACCGGCTTCAGATTCGTCGTGCCGTCCGGGAACACCTCGACGACCACGCGCGGCGAGACGACACGGAGCTTCGGGATGTCGATGCGGCGACTCGTGATCGTCGGCAGGCCGCGCAGTTCGATTTCCGAAGCCGAGAACGCCGGACCGGAGAGACCCCGCCGGTCGTTCGCCACGGCGACATCGCGCACGAGAAACGCGAACGGCACGAGCGCGAGGTCGAAGCTCCCGATCGTGACGGTCCGCCCGATCTGCGCCGTCAGCAGCCTTTCGGTCCGGCGACGCAGAAGCTCCTGGAAACGCGAAGAGCGAAAGACGGCATACAGGACGAGCACGGTGAAGACGAGAAGAAGCGTAAAAAGACGGACGAGCCGGACCTGCGTGAGGGAGAGGTGCGGGAGGCGGCGCATCTCCCCGTTACCGAGCCGCGCTCTCCCGCTCGCCGCCGAACGAGAGCTTCCGGGCGAGGACCTCGAAGAAGGACGCCTCCGAGGCCCGCACGAGAGAGATCGTCTCGGAGGACCGGGCGATCGCGATGCGCGTCCTGGAGCCCACCGGGAATCCTTCCTGCCCATCGAGCGTCAGGAACACGTCCGTGGGGTCGTTCTCCACCGACAGGTCGAGGCGAACGGAGTCCGGGAGGACGAGCGGACGCAGCGTCAGCGTGTGCGGGCACACCGGCGTGAGAACCAGTGCCGGCAGGGTCGGTTCGAGGATGGGTCCGCCCGCCGAGAGGTTATAGGCGGTTGAGCCCGTCGGCGTCGACACGATGAGCCCGTCCCCGCGGTATCGCGACACCATGCGGCCATCCACGTCGACGCGGATCGTCGCGATGCGCGCCAGCGCCGACTTCGCGAGAACGGCGTCGTTCACGACCCGGTAGCGGCGCGGCGCGCGACTGCGCTCCGTCACGCGCACCGACAGCAGGCGCCGCCTCTCGATGTGCGCCGTTCCCGCCAGCGCCCTCTCGAGCACCTCCGCCGACTCGTCCGGCCTGCACGTCGTCAGGAAACCGAGCGTGCCGATGTCTATCCCCAGGACGGCGACGCCGGGCGCCGGATGGCGCGCCACCGAGAGGAGAGTTCCGTCTCCCCCGAGCGTCACGACGAGATCCACGAGACGCGCGATCTGCGCGCGGGGTGCCCCGCCCGTGACGCCGCGGGCCCGCGATGACTCGACATCGTGGATCACCGTGATCCCGCGACGCACGAGCTGGCGCTCGAGCTTGCGCGAAAGGGAGATAGCCTCCGCGCTGCTGTAGCGCGTCACGATACCCACGCGCCGCACGCGACGGCCCTTTCGCGGCCCGGATTTCACCCCCGAAGTGTAGCGGGATTCCGGCGGAACGCCGCGAGAAGCTCAACGTTTCCCTCCGCCCCCGTGATCGGCGAGGGGATCGCCCCTCGGCTCGTGAGAGACAGCCGCTCGGCGGCCGCTGTCACGCGTGCCAGAGCCCGCGCGCGCACGCCCTCGTCGCGCACGATGCCGCCGCGGCCGACCTCCCGACGCGCCGCCTCGAACTGCGGCTTGACGAGGACGAGGACGTCGGCCTCTTCCGCGAGAAGGGGCACGACCGCCGGCAGGACGAGCGTGAGCGAGATGAACGACAGGTCCGCCACGAGGAGCGAGGGAGCCTCGGGCACCTCGGCTCGCGTCAGGAACCTCGCGTTCATCTTCTCCCTTAGGACGACACGCGCGTCGCTTCGGAGGCGCCCATGGAGCTGCCCGTAGCCCACGTCGAGCGCATAGACCCGCGAGGCGCCGCGCGCGAGGAGCACGTCTGTGAACCCTCCCGTCGAGGCGCCGAGGTCGAGACAGATCCGCCCCTTCGGCTCGATCGCGAAATGGGTCAGGCCGAAGTCCAGCTTCACGCCCCCGCGCGAGACCCAGGGATGCTCCGGCTCCTCGACGGCGATCTCGGCATCCTCCGCCACTCTCGTGCCGGGCTTGACCCGCTCGTGGCCAGCGACCGAAACCCGGCCCGCGAGGATGAGCGCCCCGGCCCGCGTCCGCGATTCCGCGAGAGCGCGCTCCACGAGGACGACGTCGAGACGCTTCTTCAGAACGTCACGACGACCTTGAGGACGTCGCCCCCCTGCCGCGCGAGCGCGAAGGCCTCGGCGGCCCGTGCGAACGGCACGCGGTTCGTCACGAGGTCTTGGGCGCGGACCGCGCCGCGCTCTATGAGCGCGAGCGCCTCCCGGAGGTCCCGCGCGCCGGAGGAGTAGCTGAAGAGGAGAGAGAGATCCCGGAGATACAGCGAATGAGGGGAGAGCCGCCACGTCTTCGAGGGCTCGACTGGCGAATAGAAGACGACGCGGCCGCTGGGGCCCGCCGCCTCGAAAGAAGAGAGCACGGCCGCTTCGGCCGTCGGCAGCACGAAGACCACGTCGGCCCCGACCGCCGAGGCCCTCTTCACCTTCTCGGAAAAACCTCTTCCGGGCTCTTCCGCCGCATCGAAGCCCAGTCGACGCGCGTGCGCTCTCCGCGCGGGATCGGGATCGCAGCCGACGAGCGTCGCTGCGCCCGCCGACTTCGCGACGAGTCCGAGCAGGATGCCGTTCGCCCCGAGCCCGATCACCGCGACGGAATCTCCTGCCGCGACCCGCGCCCGGCGGACGGCCTTCACGGCGCACGCGAGAGGCTCGACGAGCGTGCCGTCCTCGAAAGAGAGGGCGTCCGGAAGCCGCAGAGTGTCCGTGGCCACCGCGGCCGCCTCGACGCGGACGTACTCCGCGAGCCCGCCGGGATGGAGGCGCGTTTTCTTCCACTCGGGGCACATGACGTCCTCCCCGGCGCGGCAGAACCGGCAGGCGCCGCAGGCCGCGTGGTGGTGCACGACGACACGGTCGCCGGCCCGAAACGCCCTGACGGCCGCCCCGGTCTCGGCGACCAGTCCCGCCGGCTCGTGACCGAGAACGACCGGCGCCTTCGATGCGACGTACCACGGCGTCGTATCGCTGCCGCAGATCCCCACGGCCTTCATCGCGACGACTATTTCGCCGGGGCCGGGAACCGGCCGCTCCATTTCCACCACGGCCACGTCGTCGAGCGAGCGGACGAGGACGGCCTTCACGGGACGAGAGCCACCTTCATCGCGATTCCTCTCTCGACGAGGTCGAACGCCTCGCGCCATTGGGCGAGCCCTCGCCTCTCTCCGACGAGAGAACTCACGGGGATCTCGCCCTCGACGAGGAGGGCGAAGGCGGCATCCACATCGCGTGGCGTGTAGTGGAACGAGCCCGTGATCGACACCTCGCGATAGTGCACAGCGTAAGCGTCCACGCTCACGCGCGCACCCTCGGGCATCCCCGCAAAGAGCAGCACCGTGCCGCCATTCGCGGCGAGCGCCGGAAGCTCCGAGATCACATCGGCGTCGCCGGTCGTATCGACGATGAGAGAGAATTTTGCTCCCTCTCCGCGCTTGTTTTCGATGCGTTCGGGTGATGGTGGATTTTCTTTGAAGGTGAAAAGGGGATGCGGAGCATCGGCCTGCGGATTCCGCGACGAGGGGTCGATACGCGCAACCTCTGAATTTATCCCTTCGAAGAAAGCGAGTCTCTCCGGTCGCCTTCCAGCAACGACGACCCGGCGCCCCGCGCCTCCTCCCTCTTTCCCCCTCAAAAGAAAAAACAGCATTGCCGCGATCGGGCCGGTTCCCACGATCAGGACGTCGCCACCGTCCACGGCCTTGACCCCGTTCAGAGCGTGCACGACGCTCGCCAGAGGATCCAAGAGCGCGGCCGCCTCGTCGGAAAGGACCGGCGGGATTCTTCTGAGGCCGTTCTTCACGATGCGCTCCGGGACGAGGAGAAAGTCCGCGAAGGCGCCGAAAAGCGGCCTCTCGAACGCGGTCGCGCAGAGGTTCTCTCGTCCGGCACGGCAGTCGTCGCAGCGCCCGCAGGGGCCGGACACCGCCGAGGTCACGCGCTCTCCGGGCGCGAAGGGCGCTCCCGGGCCCGCCGCCTCGACGACACCCGCGAACTCGTGCCCGAGCGTGAGCGGAAACGGAATCTTCGGATGGCCGCGCCTCGCGAGCTTGAAGTCGGTCGCGCACGTGAGCGCGACGACCACGCGCACGAGAACTTCTTCCGGCCCCGGCCGAGGGGTCGCGACCTCGCGGAGCGCGAGCCGCTCCGGCCCCTCCGAGACGAGAGCCCGCATCGGGAAGAGCGTAGCAGGACGGCTGATGCACGCGCGACCTTGACGGCCGGAATCCAGCACCTCACGCTCGGCCCATGGCGCCGCGCCCCTCCACGTTCTACGCCGGCGTTTCGATCGCGGCCGCGATCGTCACCGTCGGCCTGAAGGTCTTCGCATGGAAGATCACCGGCTCGATCGGCCTTCTCTCCGACGCCGCCGAATCGGGCGTGAACCTCCTCGCGGCCCTCGTGGCGCTCTGGGCCCTCTGGCGCGCGGGAAAGCCGGCCGACGCGACCTATCCCTTCGGACAGACGAAGGCGGAATACCTTTCGAGCGGGTTCGAGGGGCTGATGATCCTCGCGGCGGCCGTCGCGATCGCGGTCGCGGGCGTCGAGCGCCTCAAGAACCTCCAGCCGATCGAGAACGTCGGGCTCGGCCTCGGAATCACGGTCGTCGCGTCCGCGATCAACGGCGGCGTGGCCGTCGTTCTTCTCCGCGCCGGGAAGCGCCTGCGCTCCATGGCGCTCCGAGCCGACGCGCAACACCTGCTGACGGACGTCTGGACGTCGGCAGGCGTGCTCGTGGGCGTCCTCCTCGTGAAGGTCACGGGTTGGCTTATCCTCGATCCCCTCGTCGCGCTCCTCGTCGCCGCGAACATCGTGTGGACGGGCGTCCGCCTCCTTCAGGAGACGGGCCACGGCCTCCTCGACCGGGCGATCGCGGACGACGAGCAGGCCGCCCTCGCGGGCCTCCTCGAGCGATTCCACGAGCGCGGCGTCGTCATTCACGGCATCCGCACGCGCGCCGCCGGGCCGCGCCGTTTCGTCCAGATGCACGTTGTCGTACCCGGCTCGTGGTCCGTCAGACGGGGCCACGATCTCTGCGAGGAGATCGAGCGCGACGTCACCGCGGCGCTGCCCGGCAGCACCGTGACGACGCATCTCGAGCCCCTCGAGGACCCGGCCTCGTGGGACGACGGCGGCCTCGACCGGCGGGAGTAGCGCCCTCTACGCCGACCGCGTCGCGAGCGGCACCACTTCGCCCTTGCCGCCCGCATGCTCGCGGAACGAGGCGAGGAGGCCGTCCTCGTCGAGTCCGAGCGCCTGGCGCTGCTGCGCCTGCGTCGCGTGCGGAACGAAGCTGTCGGGAATGCCGAGCCTCTTCACGTCGGCCGCGACGCCGATCTCCTCGAGCGCTTCGACCACGGCGGAGCCGAACCCGCCCGCGAGCTGGTTCTCCTCGACCGTCACGACCAGCGTTCCCGCTTTTACGAATTGCGCGAGGAGCTCCCTGTCGAGGGGCTTCGCCCACCGGGCGTTCACGACGGTGAGCGACGGTCCGCCGCCCTTCGCGAGCCGCTCGGCGGCCTTCCACGCGGGCACGACCGGATCGCCGATGGCGAAGACGACGCCGTCCTTCCCGACGCGCAGCACTTCGCCCTTTCCCACCGGGAGCAGTTTGAGCTCGGGGTCCATCGCGACGCCGTAGCCCGCCCCGCGGGGATATCGAATCGCCGTGGGATGACCAGAGGCCAGCGCCGTCGCCACGAGATGCCTCAATTCGTTCTCGTCCTTCGGCGCGCAGACCTGCATGTTCGGGAAGACGCGCAGGTACGTCAGGTCGAAGACGCCGTGGTGCGTCGGGCCGTCCGCGCCGACGACCCCCGCCCGGTCGAGCGCGAAGACGACTGGTAGGTCCATGAGGCAGACGTCGTGCATGATCTGGTCGTAGGCGCGCTGCAGGAACGTCGAATAAATCGCGCACACGGGCCGGAAACCCTGCGTCGCGAGGCCGGCGGCGAAGAGCACCGCGTGCTGCTCGCAGATGCCCACGTCGAAAGCGCGTTCCGGGAACCTCTTCGCGAAGCGGTCGATTCCCGTGCCCTCCGGCATCGCCGCGGTGATGCCGACGACGCGCGGGTCGCTCGCGGCCACCTCCGAAAGCGCGTCGGCGAAGGCGGCCGTGTAGCTCGGCGGCGCGGCCTTTTTCGAGATCTCGCCCGTCTCCACCTGGAAGGGCGCCGGGCCGTGCCAGTAAACGGGGTCGTTCTCGGCAAACTGGTAGCCCTTGCCCTTCACGGTGCGGACGTGGAGGAGAACGGGCCCCTGCATCTGCTTCGTCTCCTTGAGCGTGCGCAGGAGCACCGGCAGGTTGTGGCCGTCGATCGGGCCGACGTACCGGAAGCCCAGCTCCTCGAAGAGCGTTCCGGGCACGAGAGCCTTCTTGAAGCCGTCCTCGAGAGCCTCGGCGAGGCCCGCGAGCTTCTGGCCCGCCGGGAGCTTTTTCAGGATGTGCGCGACGTCCTCGCGCACGCGCTGGTAGATCTGCCCGCGCGCGATCCGCAGGAGGTAACCCGACATGGCCCCGACGTTCGGCGAGATCGACATGTCGTTGTCGTTCAGGATCACGAGAAGCCGGCTCTTGAGGTAACCGGCCTGGTTCAGGCCCTCCATCGCGACGCCGCCCGTGAGGCCGCCGTCGCCCACGATCGCGACGACTTCCCTCTTCTTGGCGCGGAGGTCCCGCGCGATCGCCATCCCCAGCGCCGCCGAGATCGCCGTCGACGCGTGCGCGGCGCCGAAGACGTCGTACTCGGATTCGGAGCGATTCGTGAAGCCCGACAGGCCGCCGGCCTGGCGGATCGTCTTCAGGCTGTCGCGCCGGCCCGTGAGCACCTTGTGCGGATACGTCTGGTGGCCCACGTCCCACACGAGAAGGTCGTTCGGGGTGTCGAACACGTAGTGCAGCGCCACCGTCAGCTCGACCGCGCCGAGGCCCGAAGCGAAGTGTCCGCCCGTCTTTGCGACGGTGTCGATGACGAACGTGCGGAGCTCGGCCGCCAGCTGCGGAAGCTGGTCCTCTGCCAGCATGCGCAGGTCACGCGGCCAGTTGACCTTGTCGAGGAGAGGCGTGGGACGGAGCGACGGGCTCATGCGGGGTTACTCCAAGCGTTCGATTCTAGGGGAGGGTGGCGCGCTCAGCGCGGGGCGAGCGGGCCGCCCGGGGCCGTGAGGGACGCGGCGAGGGCGCGCGCGAACCGGTCGGACCCCTCCGGCGAGAAGTGGAACGGGTCGTCGAAGAGCGAGTCCGGGAATGCGCCGCCCGCGAAGGGGTCCAAGTAAAGCGCGACACCCTCGTCGCCGAGACGACGGGCCGCCGCATTCATCCGTCCCAGGCCCGCGCGATACCCGGTTGCCGTGAGACCCGGGGCCCAGCTCTCGAGGAACGCACGGTCCGAGTCCTCGTGGCCGGCGCGCAATCGAGCCGATTGCGCCACGAGCACCGTCCGCGCACCGTGTGCCCGCGCGACGGCGGCCGTCGAGCGGAGGTTTCGCTCGAAGGCGGTGATCGCCGCGTCCGGGACATCGTCGTGCCTCGGGCCGCCGGTCCATCTCCACGCGGGGGTGAAGCCCTCGGCCGCTCCGGCGTCGCGTACCTTCAGCCGGCCGAGGAGGAACTCCAGGAACACGGACCGCGACACAAAACGAACAGGCACCCGAGAAACGCCGACGACGCGCGGAAGAATCTCGGCGTGGCCGATCGAGTAGTCCGGGGCGAAGGGGACGTGACCGGCTGGCTGCAGGTCGTTGATGCCCGCAAACACGACCACGACGTCCGGCGCGAGATCGACATCGCGGATCTCCAGGGAAATGAGGCTCTCGAGACTCGTCCAACCCGGGAACCCGGCGTTCGCGACGTCCGTGCGGGGGGCGAGGAGCGCTCCTAGGCGGGCGGGCCAGGTCGACGCGTCGTCGGGCGCGAGGAGATCGAAGGTCGTCGATCCGCCTTCGCAGACGATCCGGGAAACGCCGGGCTGCTTCGGGAGGGGAAGGTCGCGGACGTTCGTCGCGCGCTGGCCCCGGGCGTTGAAGTGGACGACCTTTCCCGCGGCCTCGAGCGTCGCGTCCGGCCGCCCCGTGACGACGAGGTACGGGTGCGGGCGATAGGCCCGTCCGATCTTCTCGACGAACTTCGTGTACGCCTCGACCCGCGTCTCGGGCCAGGACCCGGTCTTCGCGCGCAGCGCAACGCGGCACCCGCCCTCAAGGGCGAGGAAGAGCAGGACGGCAATCCCGAGAGGCGCGAGGACGTTCGCGGCGAGCGTGCGGAAGGGCTTCACGCGTCTCACCGGGACAGGACGAAGACGTCCTGCAGCGACGCGACGGGGAACTCGTGGGCGACGTCTCCCGTGACGCCGCGCGGAAAGAACGCCGCCCGGGAGAAGCCCGAGAAGAGTCCCCGCGCGAACTCCTCGGTGTGGAAGGTCGTGTACCCGTTCGCGCCCTCGGAGGCCCCCACGACCTCCGCATAGCCCGTGGCCCGGAAGCGCGCGGCGGCCGCGGGCTCGCTCAGGACGACGTCCGCGTAAATCGACCCGTGCAGCGTGACGAGCGCGTGCCCGGCCGGCGCGAGTAGCCGGCGGATCTCCCCGAGCCAGGCCTTTTGGTTTTCGAGCGAAAGGTGCGTGAAGACGGAGGCGAGGACGACGAGGTCGAACGACACGTCCGGGTACGGCAGCGGAGGCTGGAGGCCGTTCACCTCCCAGGTCGCGACGAACCCGAGGTTCGCGCGCCCCCATGCGATCAGGTCGCGGTTGAGGTCCGTGCCGACGAGACGCCTGCCGGGATCGTCGACGTGCCAACCGACGAGGAGCCGCCCCGTCCCGCAGCCGATGTCGAGGACCGTGCGGACGCGCCCGGGATCGGCTCCGGCGGCCCGGAGGAGGGACTCCATCGCGAGGAACGAGCCTACGATGGACTCGCGGTACGCCTCGACGTTCCCGAGGCCCTGCGTCGTCGTGACGAGGTCCGAGTCCGGGACAGGGAGCGCCACGACGCGCGCTTCGAGGGCGCGGAGGCGCGCGGCCTCGCGCTGGGCGAAGGGAACGTCGTAACGAAACACAGGGAGCTCGTCTCCCGAAGCGAACCGTACGCGCAGATCGATTTCGGCGTCGCGCGGGACCGGGAGATCGAGCGAGAAGCGGCAGGCGGACGACCCCGCGAGCGGGATCCAGCCGAGCTCGGGAGAGGCGCCGTCCGGGCGCGCCCGGCCGATCGTCGCTCCCGCGCTCCGCGCGACGACCTCGGCGACCGGGTCCTTCCCGAGGGCGAGCGCGACGCCGCGAAACGTCGCGTTCGAGCCCGGCCTGACGGCGTGGTAGTGGGGGCCGTCGAGGATGAAGACCGGCGCCGCGCTCATGCGGGCAACGACGTTAGCACGCGCCTTCAGGCCTCTCCCGGGCGAGACACGACGAGCGGCGTCTTCGCCGCCAGGTGGCGCGAGCCGGGCACGACGAGCGGGTCCCCCGCCGCGCAACGCGGGCAGGCGACCGGTTCGAAGGCCGGCACGTCGAGCGCGAGGAGGGCACGATACGGCACGCCGTCCAGGTCGGCGCCGCGCCCGGCCGCGAAAGAGCGCCGGTCGACGATCGCTCCGCACACGACCGCCACCGCGAAGGAGTCGCGGACCACGGCGAGGACCTCGCGCGTGGATTTCCCAGTCGTCACGACGTCCTCGACGACGGCCACGCGCTCGCCCGGTTCGAGGGCGAACCCGCGCCGGAGCGTGAATTCTCCGTCCACGCGCTCCATGAAGATCGCGCGGACCGAGAGGCCGCGGGCCGCCTCGTGGCCGATGATGACGCCCCCCATCGCGGGCGAAACGACGGCGGACGGGCGAAACGGAGCGAGGAGAGCCGCCAGTGCCGCGCCGAGCGCGCCCGCGCGCTCGGGCCACTGGAGCACCTTCGCGCACTGGAGATACGCCTCCGAGTGGAGGCCGGACGAGAGCTTGAAATGGCCGGACAGGAGCGCTCCGGTCTCCGAGAACTGGCGGCGGACCTCGTCCCCGGTCACGGCGACTCCCGGCTCTCCGAGGTTTCGCGGTCCCTGCGCAGGCCGTACCGGTCGATCTTCTTGTAGAGGTTCGAGCGCGGCGTGTCGATGGCCTCCGCCGTGCGCGTCACGTTCCCGGCATTCTCGGCGAGCTTGGCGACGAGAAAGAGCTTCTCCGTCTCGTCCTGAAACTCCTGAAGCGTCGAGATCGAGAGAATCCTCTCCCACGCGCCGGCGCCGGCGGCGGCCGCGGCCGCGTCGACCACGCGTCCCCCGCGCACGACGACCGCGGGCGCCACGTCGTCCACGCGCGGATACGCTCCCGAATCCACGTTCCCCGCGTCGAGAACGTCCGCGTCGGACATGATCATGAGCCGCTCGACGTGGTTCTTCAGCTCCCGCACGTTCCCCGGCCATGCGCGCGCCGCGAGCGCCTCGAGCGCTGCGTCCGTGAAGCGCTTCGGCCGGTAGTTGTTCGTGCGCGCGAAGAGGTCGGCGAAATGGTTGACGAGGACCGGGACGTCCTCGGGGCGGTCGCCAAGCGTGGGCGTCCTGAGGACGAGGACGTTGAGGCGGTAGTAGAGATCCTCGCGGAACTTCCCCTGCGCGATGAGGCCCGCGAGGTCGTGGTTCGTGGCGGCCACGACGCGCACCTTCACCTTCACGACGCGGGGGCTGCCGACGGGCTCGACTTCGCCTTCCTGCAGGACGCGCAACACCTTCGCCTGCGCGGAGGCCGACATGTCTCC
>CALAQS010000198.1 GCA_937888435.1 uncultured Acidobacteriota bacterium | reverse complement strand
TCCCGATGAACCCGGCGCCGCCCGTCACGAGGGCGTGGGTGCCCGCGAAGGACGGCGCGGCGAAGGTCGTCACGGGGCGAGCATAGCGTCGCGCGCGAGCGCGCCGGGCAGGAGGCGGCCCAGAAAACGAGGCCCCGCGAGGAGTTCGCGCGCGCGCTCCGGCACGGGGGCGTCGCGCACGAGAGCCTCCGGGCGATAGGCGCCGCCGGACGCGGGGATCGACGGGACGAGGCGGTAGCGGCCCGACGCCGCGTCGAAGGAGAGAAGGACGAGCCGGTCCCAGGGGATCGTGAGCGGCGCGCCGCCGTTCGCGGACTCGGCGCACGCGAGCCCGGCGGTCTCGGGTCGGCACGTCGCGCCCCAGACGGGCAGCCAGACAACGGTGCGCCCGGCGAGATCCGGATCGTCGCGGAGGAGCGCCATCCACGACTGCGCGAGATACGGCACGCGCGTGGCCTGGTACCCGCCGGGGTCGGGAACGAGAGAAAGCACGAGCGTCGCCGTGGGATCGAGGGAGGGCGCCTCCGCGAGGGTCGAGGCAAGCTCGGTCCGCTCGCGTCTCCACGAAGATAGGAAGAAGTCGTGCCGCTCGAGCCCGCCCGCGATCCCGAAGGCGACGAAGACCGCAGGCAGCGCGAGCGCCGTGGCCGGCCGGCGAAGTCTGCGGGCCAAGAGCCCCGTCAGGAGAGCCACGAGGAGCGACGCAAATACCCGCGAGACGAGCTGCGTCCGGTAGCGCCGGTCCGCGAGCTGCGCGCCGGCGTACGCGGCGTGGAGAGAAAGGACAACGAGGAGGCTCGCGCCCGCAGCGAGCGCGAGCCTGCGCTCGTCCGGGCCGCGCATGGCGCCGTCGATGGCCTCGCGCCGCGCGGCGGCGAGGAACGCGACGACTCCCACGACTGGGGGGAGGATGAAGAGCCAGGCCGGCAGGATCCGCGGCAGCGTGTCGAACCAGACAGCCCGCGACAGTGTCCACGTCCACGGCATGAAATCCGTCTTGGTCTGGCCCGCGATGCCGCGCAGTCGCTCGACGAAACCGAGCGGCCGAAGCGCGATGGCGGCGTAGCTCGACGGGTCGCGCAGGTAGGCGGCGAGGAAGAGGCCGAATGGCGCGAGCGCGAGGAGCCACGCGGCCGCCGCACGGGCCCTGCGCTCCGGGCGACCCTTCGCGACGAGCAGGAAGAGCGGTGAGAGAACGGCCGCGGGTGCAAGCCCTTCCAGTGTGAAGACGCTCGCGTTAACGAGAAGGAGGGCGAATGCGAGCCAGAACCAGCGCCCGCCCCCCGTCCATCGCAGGGCCGTGACGAGGGCCGCGAGGAGAAGGAGTGTCGCGTTCAGATAGGAGAGCGCCTCGGTCGTGTTCGTGAGGAAATCGCTGGTGGCCGTCGCGGCGAGCGCGCACGCCACGAGCGGAACGATCGGCGCCCCGGGGGCGAGGCTCCGGGCGAGCGCGTACACGAGGAGGGCCGTCGCGACCCACGCGGCCCCGTACCAGAGCTGCAGGACGAGCGTGGGGGCCGCCGTGGCCCAGGCGACGGCGTACGGCAGCGTCTGGAGGAGGCGCGTTGGCGCGCCGGAAGGCTCGAAGAGCGCGCCGAACGCGTGCGACGCGCCGCGCTGGGCGACGAAGAGGAGCGACGCGTCGTCGTGGAAGAGGCCGTGGTCGAAACCGAACAGCCCCCACACGAGGAGCGTGAGGAACGCGGTGAGCCCCGCGGCCCGTTTCACCTGATCGCGTCCAGCCGCGCCGCGATCCGGCGCGCCGCGTGGTCCCACGTCCAGCGCGCCGCCATCTCGGCCGCGGCCCGCCCGCCCTTCGCGGCGGCCTCCTCGCGGTGCTCGAAGACGTGGCGGAACAGGTGGGCGAGATGCTCGGGATCGGGGTCGGCCCATCGGACGCCCTTGTCGTACGGGGCGCGCGCGTCGGCGGGGAGGAGGCCGCGGATGCGCAGCGGGTAAGAGATCCCCTCGTGGACGAACTCCGTGTGCGCGCCCCAGTCTGTCGCGATAGACGGCAGCCCGCAGGCCATCGCCTCCATGAGCGGCATGTCCCAGCCCTCGCCGCGTCCGGCCGACACGTAGCAATCCGCGGAGCGGTAGAGCGCGCCGAGCTGGTGGTACGGGAACTCCCTGTTGTGGAGGAACGCGATGCGCCCGCCGCTCGCCGACAGGCCGAGAGCCTCGATCTGCGCCCGGACGTTCGTGGTCCTGTTGACGTTGATGACCTTGCAGACGAGGACGACGGGGTCTTTCCGGCGGAAGGTCTGGTTGAAGACCTTCAGGAGCATGTCCGCGCGCTTGCGCTCGACCCATTCGAAGTTCGCCAGGAAAACGAAGTCGCCCGCGGGGTTGTTGACGCCCCGGATCCCAGGGTGGAAGTAGTCGACGTTCACGCCGAGCGGCATGACGTGGACCGGCTTCTTCAGCCCCGATGCGAGGAACCCGTCCCGGTTGAACCCGGACGGCACCCACACCTCGTCCATCTCGTTCGCCTGCCGCACCCACTCCTCGGGAAAGCCGTCCACCTCGAGCATCGTGTAGCCGATCCGGTGGCGGCCCTTGTTGCGGTGAAAGACGTCCCCCTGCCCGTAGACGACGGACACGCGCGGCCTCCACCCGCTCCGGCGCCGGGAGACCGCGTTCAGGAAGTAATCGCGCGCGTCGTCGTCCTCGCGCGCGGGGAAGGGCGTGCCGGGGCCGTAGACGTACGTGTACGCGACGCGGATGCCCTCCGCGTCGCAGGCGCGCAGGATCTCGCGGCAGCTCATCGCGTAGCCGGTCGGGAAGTTCAGGATCGACTGCCACGAGAGCGTGTGCCGGTACCGCGCTTCGAGCTTCTTTCCCCAGAGGCGGCGGAACGTTCTGCGGCTCTCCTGGAAAAGCGCCTCGAAGGTTTTCGGCTCGTCGGACGTCGAGCCGTGCTCGCGGTGGACGAGTGTGACGGCGCCGCAGACGACCGTGCGGAAACCCGCCTCCTTCGCGCGGAGGCAGAAGTCCGTGTCCTCGAAGTACGAACGGAAATTCTCGGAGAGCCCGCCGATCCTCGCGAGGACCTCGCGCTTGAGGTACGCGCACGCGAAGACGATCCCCTCGACGTCGCGCGTCCGGGCGAACTGGTTAACGTCCGTCTCGAGGGCGCCGATCTGCTGCCCCCAGAATGTGTCGGGAAGCATGTACGTCCCCGCGTGGAGGAGGCGCCCGTCCGGGAGGACGAGGCGGCAGCCGACGATCCCGACGTCAGGCGCCGCGTGGGCGGTCTCCCGCAGCGCGTCGAGCCAGCCGTCCTGGTGGATCTCGACGTCGTTGTTCAGGAGGAGGACGTCCACGTCCTGCGGCGCGGCCGCGATCCCCGCGTTGTTCCCGCGCACGTAGCCGAGGTTCGTCGCATTCGTGACGACGCGGACCCAAGGGATCTCACGCAGGCGCTGCGGCGTCTCGTCGGTCGAGCCGTTGTCCACGACAAGGACCTCGGCGTGCGTGAGGTCCGTGTGCGCCTTCAGGGTCTCGAGGCAGCGGCGCGTCAGGTCCCAGCGGTTCCAGCAGAGGACGACGACCGTCGTCCGCCGCGGAGCCGGGGAGGTCAAGGGCTCTCCCGCGGGGGGAGGCGCTTCCAGAGGAGCGCCATCTCGGACGCGACGTCCGCACGCGTCATCTCGATCGTATCGTTCCAGTGTTCGAGCTGGAACGGCGACTCGGCGCCGGCGTCGCCGCCGCGGGCGAGCGCGAGCGCCGCCTCGGGCGGCAGGGCGGCGGCCGCCCGCGCGAGGGCCGCCGAGAGGGCGCGCACGAGATCGCGCAGCTCCGCGGCTTCCACCCTCAGGCGCTCGAGCTCGGCGTCGTCGCTCACCACTTCCGGCCCGCGAGGCCGCGCAGCGACTGGATGACGCGCCACGGCAGCGACGCCTTCACGGCCGCGACGTACCCCTCGGCCTCCTCGGCGCGGTTCTTGAGGGCGACGCGGTCGGCCTCAAGCTCGGCGACGCGGTACGCGAGTCGCCTAACCTCGTCCTCGAGGCGCTTCGCCGCCGCGAGGGCCATCTCGCGCTCGTGCCGAGCCTTCTCGACGCGGGCCGAGACCCACTCTTCGTCGGGAACGCGGGCGTTCACGGCGGAAGTATAGGAGGCCCCGCGGGTAGACTCCCCGCACCCGATGGACGCCGGCACGCCCGTCTACGACTCTTCCCGCCGCGGGCTT
>CALAQS010000197.1 GCA_937888435.1 uncultured Acidobacteriota bacterium | reverse complement strand
AAAAAGCCGTGCGGGTCCGCCTCGAGCGGCGCCGCGGAAAGCAGCAGTACGTGCCGCGCCACGCGGGCGAGCGGCGCGACGGCGCGGTACGCGTCGCTCCCGGCGTCGCCTCTCGCGCGCTCGAGGCGGTGCGCTTCGTCCACGACGAGAAGATCGAACCCGGCCGCCTCCGCCTGCGCGGAAAGCCGGGGGTCCAGGGTGAAGTCCTCGAGCGCGATGATCGCGTGCCGGTGCGCCTCGAAGGGGTTGAAGCCTTCGCCGTGCTCCTTCACGACGTCCTCGCGCCTCTTGCGGTCGAGTAGGACGAACGTCTGGTGGAACTTGCGGTAGAGCTCGCCGAGCCATTGGACCGTGAGCGTCGCGGGCGCGACGACGAGCGCCCGGTCGGCCCGGTCCGTGCGCAGGAGGCGCGAGAGGATGAGGCAGGCTTCAATCGTCTTGCCGAGGCCCACTTCGTCGGCGAGCAGCCACCGGACGGGATCGGACGCCGTGGCGCGCTCGGCGACGTCGAGCTGGTGCGGAAAAAGCGCGATGCGCCCGCCGAGGAAGGAGCCCAGCCCCGTCGCCTGGCGGACCTCGGCGAGCAGGAGGCCGTCGAGCCGATTCCGAAACGCCGCCGCGCGGTCCGCCTGCAGCGCGGCAAGGCGCTCGACGGGGTCGTCCGGTGGCGCCAGCGGCCAGACGAGCACCGGGTCAACGGTGCGCCCGTCGGTGAGGCGCACGCCGAACGCCCCGATCGCGGCCACCAGGACCTCTCTCTCTTCGCCCTCGAGCCTCGCCTTCTGGCCGGCGGCGAGAGGCAGCGGGCACAGCGCCTTGTCGTCGGCCGCAAGCGTCAGGCGCGTCTCTTTCGCCGGGAAAAAGACGACGATGCGTCGCCCGTCCACCTTCTCGACGCGCCCCGGCCCGAGGTCGGCGTTGAACTTGTGAAAGAGCTTGTCGTTTTCGCGGAAGGCGGGCACGAGGTTGCGATGGTGCACGGGGATGCGCGATCCGGCAAGCGGACGCGTAAGACGGCCGGCGGCGTTCAGCGCAGGGCCTGACCAAGGTCTGCGATCAGGTCGTCCGGGTGCTCGAGGCCGATCGAGAGCCGGATGAGGTCCTGAGGCGTCTTCGAGCCCGCGCCTTCGCTCGTCGCGCGGTGCTCGATCAGACTCTCGACGGCGCCGAGCGAGGTCGCGCGCACGAAGAGCTTCGCCCGGCCCACGGCGGCGATCGCGGCGTCGCGGCCCGCCTTGACGTGGAAGGACATCATCCCGCCGAAGCCCGACATCTGCCGCGCGGCGATGGAATGGCCGGGGTGGGACGGCAAGCCGGGATAGTTCACGCGCGACACCGCCGGGTGTTTCTCGAGCGCGCGCGCGACCGCGAGCGCGTTCGCGCTGTGCGCGGCGACGCGCACCGCGAGCGAGCGCAGTCCGCGCAGGACGAGCCATGCGTTGAACGGCGCGAGGACGGCTCCGAGGATGTGGCGAACGTGGGTGGCCTTTTCGAACGTCTCGTCCCGGCGCTTGAACACGAGCGCCCCTCCCTGCACGTCGCTGTGCCCGCCGAAGTACTTCGTCACGGAATGAAGCGCAACGTCGGCTCCGAGGTCGAGCGGCCGCTGAAGAGCGGGCGTCGCGAACGTGTTGTCCACGACGGTGCGCGCCCCGGAAGCCCGCGCAGCCTCCGCGATCGCCGCGATATCCGAGACTCGCAGGAGCGGATTCGAAGGCGACTCTACGAAGACGAGCCGCGTTAAGGCCGTCAGTGCCCGCTTCACGGCGTCTAGGTCGTCCATCGGGCAGAAGCTCGCCGTGAGCCCCCACTGCGGCAGATACTCCTGCGCGACGACCCGCCAGCCGTAGTACGCGTCGTCCGGCATGAGAACGTGCGCGCCCGCCGGCAGTGTCTGCAGCAGCGCCACGCCCGCAGCCATGCCCGAGGCGAACGCGAGCGCGCCCGCGCCGCCCTCGAGAGGAGAGAGGGCGTCCTCCAGAAGCGTCTGCATGGGATTCGACTCGCGGATGTACGTGTGGGCGCCGAGAGGAGTCAACTCCGCGTCGCGCTCGAATGTCGTGGACAGGTACAAAGGCGGTGCGACCGCGCCCGTGGCGGCCTCGGGACGGCGTCCCGCGTGCACCGCGAGCGTTTCGAACTTCATCGCATCGTGCGGGGCGTCCGTGTGTGGCACGATTCCCTCCGTGAGACTTCCGCTTCTTCTCGGGCTGACCGCCACTCTGACCGCTTTCCCACTCGGGGCGCAAGCCCCCACGCCGTCCAAGCCATCCGTCGGCGAGGGCCTCAAACGAGAGCGCGAGCACCTCGCGAATTACCAGTGGCGGCTCAAGACCGAGATGAAGATCGACGGCGTCCTGCGCGTCTCGCGGATCGAGAACGTCCACCTGGGGCCCAGCGGCGAGCTCGTCAAGAAGATCGTCAAGTTCGACAAGTCGATGGAGCCGACTCCCTTTCCGCACAACGATCCGCGCGCGCGGCATGCCGCCCCCCCGACGAACACGGAAGAGGATGCCCTCTTCGAGCAGGCGCAGGCGCTCATGCAGTTCTACGCGCGCCTCTCTCCGGAGCGCGTCGAGGCTTGGGCCGAAAGGGCCGAGCTGATGCCGCCGGATCCCGATCGCGCGGATAAGGTACGGCTGCATGGCCGCGGCCTCGGACGGCCGCAGGATGACGCCGTGCTCTACCTCGACCCGCTGACGAAAGTCGCGAGCGAGATCGAGGTCAAGACGACCGTCGATCCACGCATCGTCGACATCGCGTTCCTGAGGGCCACGTTCGAGCCGCTCCCGCAGGTGAGGCCCAATGTGCCGGCCGTCTGGGTGCCGAAGAAGATCTTCCTCAATATGAACCTCGGCAAGCGCGCGGTCACGCTCGAGATGGAGACGTCCGACTGGAGGTCCTGGACGGGCACCTAGGGCCAACGGGCGCCGCCGGGGCTAGAGGGACGCGACGCCCTGCGGGTTGTTCCGGAGCAGCACGGTCAGCCCGACGAGGACGAGCAGCGCCCCGTTCCCGACGAGCACCCATGGCGTCGGCATGAGCGTCACGAGGAAGGCCGCGACGATTTTGCCGAGGGGCATCCCGCCGCGGAACGCTAGCGAGTAGACGCTCACGACGCGGCCGCGCATCGCATCGTCCACGTTCGTCTGGACGAGCGTCATGAACATCGCGAACACGATCATGAGCGCCGCGCCCGCGAAGAAGAGGAATACGAAAGACACCCACTTCGTGCGCGAGAGGGCGAACCCGATCATGAGGGCACCAAACGTCATCTGCATGACGACCGCGACGGCTCCGCGGCGCTTCACGTGGCCGAATCCGGCCGTACCGATCGCGCCGCACACGGCCCCGAGGCCGAAGACGGCGAGGAGATAGCTCAACACCTTCACGTCGCCCAAAAAGACGTCCTTCGCGAAGACGGGCAGGGACGTCAGGAGCGGGAACGCGCAGAGGCTGCCGATGAACGCGAGCCCAATGAGCCCGCGAAGCGACCGGTCGGCGTGCACCGCCGTCAGCCCGGCCTTCAGGTAATCGAGGACGCTGCCGCTCGCCGTTCCCGTCGGGGCGCCGCGCCGGAGTGCGAGGAGGGCGACGATGACGGCGAAGAACGAAAGCCCGTTGAGTCCGAAGCACGCGGCGGCGCCGAGCGTCGCGAACGCGGCGCCCGCGAAAACGGGCCCGATGACGCGCGCGAGGTTGAACTGGATCGAGTTCAGGGCGACCGCGTTCGGGAGATCTTCTCTGTCGACGAGCGTCGGGACGAGCGCCTGATAGGCCGGCCCTCCGAAGGATTGCGCGACGCCCACAACGAAGGACAGGACGAGGATCATCCAGACCTGGATCCGGTTCGTGTAGACGAGCCCCGCGAGGAGGAACGCGGACGAAAGCTGGACGACCTGCGAGAGGAGGAGTATCCGCCTCCGGTCCATCCGGTCCGCGAGGACGCCGCCGACGAGCGAGAAGGCGAGGAAGGGCGAGTCCTGCAGGACCTCCGCCAAGAATAGATACGAGGCCTTGCCCGAGATCGTCAGGACGAGCCAGCTCTGTGCGACCGCCTGCATCCACGTCCCGACGCTCGACGTGAACGCGCCCGCCCACAGGAGGCGAAAGTCCCGATACGTGAACGCCTTGAAAACGCGAGTCAGCCGCTCACGCACGATGCGGGAGCATACCCTCGAAGGCGCTCAACGGGGCCGGTTGACGGCCGTGAAGAGCGTGAGCGCGTACCCAGCGGCTCGATCCTCGAAATGGCGACGCGCGGCGAACCCGGCGGCCTCCACCCGGACGCGCAGATCCGCGGATACGTACTTGTAGGAGGCCTCCGTGAAAATCGACTCGCCCTTCCGGAAACGCACGTCGAGGCGCGCCCCCGGAATCCGCACCGTCTGCGCGAGCCGACTCACGAGGGACATCTCCATGCGCCCCTCCCCCGCGTTCCAGACGGCCCGGTGCGCGAACGACGTCAGGTCGACGTCCGCCCCCAACTCACGGTTCATGCGCGCGAGAACGTTGCGATTGAACGCGGCCGTCACGCCGAGCGGGTCGTCATAGGCGAGGAGGAGATCCTTCTCCGGCTTCACGAGATCGGCTCCCAGGAGGAGGCCATCCCCCGGCTCGAGAGCGGACCTCACGTCCCTCAGAAAGCGCGCCGCCCTGGGCGGCTCGAAATTCCCCACGTTGGACCCGAGGAAGAGCACGAGCGCAGACCCGCGCCTCGGACGCTCGCGTGCGATCCGCGCGAGCCCCGCTTCGTAGGTGCCCCGGACCGCGGCGACGCGGCCGAACCCTGCCTTCGCGAGGCGCGCCGCCGACGCGGCGAGCGCCTCATGCGAGATGTCGACGAGCAGGATGGGCGGAGCGCCTCCGAGGTCCTCGAGGAAGAGAGTCAGCTTCTCGCCGTTACCCGGCCCCAGCTCTGCGACGAACGCCGGTCGCGGCGTGGCCTGCGTCATCGCGCGCGCGGCGCGGTGCAGGAGGCGCCGCTCGGCGCGCGTGATGCGGTACCAGGGGAGCAGGCAGATGGCGTCGAAGAGGCGGGAGCCCAGCTCGTCGTAAAACCAGTGCGGCGGCAGCCGGTACGGCTTCGTTCCGAGCCCGCGGCGCACGTCGGATTCGAAGCTCACGCGCCGGCCGTGCGGAACTTCGCGAAGACGAACGGATACTGCGTCCGGAACCAGTTGCGGAAGCTGCGCCTCACGAGAGGCAGCGCCGTCACGGGAGACGCCCCCTTCAGCACGGCGTGGTCGTCGTCGAAGAAGTCCACCGAGTACCGCGGATACGACGCCATGGGACGGAAGCCCGGGAACGGCTGGAACGCCGACGCCGTCCACTCCCATCCGTTCCCCATGAGGTCGTGCACGCCGAACGCGCTCGCGCCCGACGGGAAAGAATCCACGGGCACCGGGTCGAAGCGGGCCACGCCGAAGTTGCCGTGGCGCGTGTCCGCGCTTCCGTCACCCCAGGGCACCGTATTCTCGCGCCCGTCGGGCCGCCCGAAAGCCGCGCGATGCCACTCGGCCTCCGTCGGAAGCCGGCGGCCGCGGAAGCGCGCGTACGCCGCGGCTTCCGCCCGCGAGACCCAGACGGGCCACGCCAGAGGCAGCGGCACGTCCTCGAACTGCGCGCGACACCACCAGCCGTCCCCGCGCTTCACCCAAGCGTGCGGATGCGTGATGCCTTCGCCGCGGATCCAGTTGAAGTCGCTCTCGTCCCAGAAGGACGCCTCGCGATACCCTCCCGCGTCCACGAACTCCAGGAAGTCCGCGTTCGCGACGGGAAAGACGTCGATCTCGAAGCCGGGGACGTCGCTCTCGATCCGGGGAAATTCGTTGTCCCAGGCGAAGGTTCCCGATTCGCGGTCCAGGCCGAGCGTCGCGCAGCCCGCGGGGATCGCGACGCGGCGCGGCGCCGGCGGCGTTCCCGCGACCTGGAGCGCTTCGAGATCCGCAGGCCGGCGCTTCACGGCGGTGGGCAGCTCGCGCAGCATGTAAAGGAGAGTCTCCTGATGCAGGAGCTCGTGCTCGAGCAGTGTGTGAACGGCCTCATTCCGTTCGAGGAACTCTCTGCGCGGCGCATCGCGCGCGACCGTCGTGATCGCGGTCTCGATGGCCGCTTCCGCGCGGCGCACGTAGTCGGCCACGCGCGCCCGTGTGGGCCAGGCAGACGTCGCTCCCTCGCCCTCGTCCTTCGGGTCGATCCCGCGCTCGAAGAGGCGCTCGAGCATCGCATCCACGCCGGGCCGGCCGAGCGCGCCCTTGACGAGCGTGTTCACGCCGAACGCTGCGAGATGGCCCTCATAGAAAACGAAGGGATGGCGGACCGGAATCGGGTTCTCGAACCACGCATCTTCCGGAAGGAACTGATCGAAGAGAACGCGCGTGAAGGCGCGCCCGTCGCGCCAACGCTGGAGCACGTCGTCCCGATCCACGCGGGAAGGGGGGGACGCGGACCTCGGCCAGGGTGTCGTCACGCGGAGCTCCCTGCAACGCCGATGCCTGCCAAACGTTTCAACGGCAGCCTCCCTCTGTTACATTCTCTCCCGTCCCGTGAACGGGAGGCCCGAATGAACGACGACCGCCCGAAGCCCCTCCCAACGACCGGACCCGACGGCGCGCACCAGGAGCGGGTGCGCGCGGCCTTCGACGACCTCGGCGCGAAGCTGGGCGACCGGGTCTCCCCCGAAGCGCGCGCCACGGTCGAGAGCCTCCGCGCCGCGGCCCTCGAGAACGACGCCGTGAGGCTTCGCCGACACCTCGACGACCTGAAGCAGAGGCATGGCTGGCTTTGGGAAGAGCTCTCCGCGCATCCTCGCGTCGCCGCGATCGTCAACGAGCTCGCGCTGATGGGCCTCTGAAGACTCCGCGCTCCTTCCCGATCTTCCTGCACGGGGAGCGATACAGCTATCAGAGGGCGGGACGCGGCCCCCTCGTGGTGCTGCTCCACGGGATCGCCGGCACGTCCTCTACGTGGGACGCGGTCATCCCGCGCCTCGCCGAGCACTACGACGTCCTCGCCCCGGATCTCCTGGGACACGGCGAATCCGCGAAGCCGCACGGGGATTATTCGCTCGGAGCGTACGCGAACGTCGTGCGCGATCTCCTCGAAGCGCTCGGAATGGGGCGGGCGACGATCGTCGGACATTCGCTCGGCGGCGGGATCGCGATGCAGTTTGCGTATCAGTTCATCGAGCGCTGCGAGCGCCTCGTCCTCGTCTCTAGCGGCGGCCTCGGCCGCGAGGTGCACCCGCTGCTCCGGGCCGCGACGCTCCCGGGAGCCGAAGCCGTCCTCCCCTGGCTCAGCACCGCGGGAAGTCGCGGCGTGGGCGCGCTCGTCCGCACCCTGCGGCTCCTCGGGGTTCGGGCGAGCGCCGACCTCGACGAAACATGGCGCAGCTTCGTTTCGCTCGAGGAGCCCGCGGCCCGGCGCGCGTTCATCCAGACGGTTCGTGGCGTGATGGACCACCGCGGGCAGCGCGTGAGCGCGAACGAACGCCTGTACCTCGCCGAAGGACTGCCGACCTTGATCGTCTGGGGCGAGAAGGATCCGCTCATTCCCGTGCGCCATGCGCGCGAAGCGCACGAGCGGATGGCGGGGAGCCGGCTGGAGATCTTCCCCGACGCCGGCCACTTCCCGTACCGCGACGACCCGGAGCGATTCGCCGCGGTTCTCATCGACTTCATCGGGGCGACGAGGCCTTTTCCTACGGACGCGAAGCGCCTGCGCGAGCGGCTGCGGGCCGGGCCCGTCAGGCCTTCTTCGGCTTCTTCTTCTTGAACACCCACGCCATCAGCACACCCAGCAGATAGAGCGCGCACATCGGCAGCGCGAAGGCGCACTGCGTGGGAATGTCGGGCGTGGGCGTGATGAGCGCGGCGATGATGAAGATGATGAGGACGGCGTAGCGGAACTTCGCGAGGAGCCACTTCTCGGTGACGACGCCCATGCGCGCGAGGAAGAAGATGAGGATCGGCGTCTCGAAAACGAGCCCCATGCCGAGGAGCAGCTTCGACGTGATGTCGAGGTAGTCCTCGATCTTCAGGACGGGCATGAAGTCCTCGCCCGTGGCCACGAGGAACTTCGCCACCATCGGGAAGCCCACGGCGTAGCCGAAGTACCCGCCGCCCACGAAAAAGAGCACGGACAGAAAGACGAACGGCCACACCCACTTCCGCTCGTGGCGGTAGAGGCCCGGCGCGATGAAGAGCCAGAGCTGGTAGAGGATCACGGGGCTCGCCACGAACACGCCCGCCAGGAGGGCGATGTTGATGTAGAGCATGAAGGGCTCGGTGAGCTGCGTGTACGCGAGCTTCGTCCCGGGTGGCAGGGCCGAGAGAACGGGCGCCTCGAGCCACTGGAAGATCTCCTTCGATTTCCACCAGCACAGGAGGAAGCCGACCGCGATCGCGAGGGCCGAGATGAAGAGCCGCTTGCGGAGGTCCTCGAGATGCTCGAGGAACGACATCCGCGGGAGCTCTTCCTCTCCGTCTTCCCTTCTCGGTGCTTCTTCGGTCACGACGGCGTCGTCGGCGTCGAGGAAGGCGCGGGCTCGGCGGCCTTCTGCTGGGCCACGGCGCCTGCGGCGGGCGCGAGGGCGGGCGGCTCGGGCTTCGGCTCGGGCTTCGGCGGGTCGTTCGAGATCGAGTCGAGGCCGGCCTGCGCCTTGTCCATCTCGTCCTGGATCGAGCGCTTGAGGTCGTTCGAAGCCCGCTTGAACTCCCCGAGCGCCTTTCCGACCTGCTTCCCGATCTCGGGCAGCTTCTTCGGGCCGAAGAGAAGGAGCGCCAGAAACATGATCATCATGAGTTCCGGCATGCCGAGATTGCCCATCGAGGCGCCTCCTGCGCGCGAACGATGCTCCGACGACGCCTCGATGAAGTCAAGAACCTCTTCCCACGCGTGCTACGCTTGCTGCGTCCTGGAGGGTTTTCACCGTGACCGATCCGACCCGCCGTTCCACCCGCCGTCTTCTCGTCGCCGCCGTCTTCCTCCTCACGGTCACCGTGGCCGGCGGAATCGCGGGCGGACGCCTCGGAGCCGCCTCCGACGCGACGAATCCAGGCTTCAAGGAATATTCCGACATCCTCGCGACGGCCCGGGCCTGGTACGCCGACGACGTTCCGGCGAACAAGTTCGTCTACGCGTCGATTCACGGAATGCTCGGCACCCTCGACCCGCACACGAACTTCCTCGAACCCGAGGAGTACTCCTCGATGGTCGAGAAGCAGCGCGGCTCGTTCTACGGGCTCGGCATCATCATCAGCAAGCGCAACGGCAAGGTCACGGTGATCACGCCCGTCGAGGGCTCGCCAGCCGAACGCCTCGGCATCCGCGCGGGCGACGTCATCGACCGCGTCGAGGGGCAGAGCATCGACGACCTCCCGGTCGACGCCGTCGTGAAGAAGCTCAAGGGCCCGAAGGGCACGAAGGTGAACATCACGATCCTCCGGCCCGGGCTCGACGAGCCCCTCCAGATGACCATCACGCGCGCGGAGATCCCCACGAACTCCGTTTCGTTCGCCTTGATGCTCGAGCCCGGCGTCGGATACATCCGCCTGAAGGATTTCACGCACACGTCCGCGCCCGAGCTCCAGGAGAACTGGGAGAAGCTCGAGAAACTGGGCATGAAGAAGCTCGTTTTCGACCTGCGCGGAAACCCCGGCGGTCTCCTCGATCAGGCCATCGCCGTGTCGGACTTCTTCCTCGCGAAAAACGAGAAAGTCGTCGTGACGCGCGGCCGGAACGGCGCCCAGGAGCAGAGCTTCTCGGCTCCCGGCAAGAACACCCACTCGCGCATTCCAGTCGTCGTCCTCGTCAACAAGGGCTCCGCGTCGGCGTCCGAGATCGTGGCTGGCGCGCTGCAGGACCACGATCGCGCCGTCATCGAGGGCCAGACGAGCTGGGGAAAGGGCCTCGTGCAATCCGTCTACAACCTCTCGGACGGCGCCGGCCTCGCGCTCACGTCGGCGAAGTACTACACGCCCTCGGGCCGCTGCATCCAACGCGACTACAAGGACGTTCTCGAGTACCTCTCGCCAGAGGACGAGGAAGGCGACGGCGAAGAGACCGGGCCCGCGCGCGACGCGGCGTCCACCCAGAAGAAGGAATCCTTCCGGACGGAGTCCGGCCGCATCGTCTATGGCGGCGGCGGCATCACGCCCGACGTCTTCGTGAAGGCGCCCACGCTCTCGCGTTTCGCGGTCACGCTCTACGCGCGCGGCCTCTTCTTCGAGTTCGCGGTCGACTACCGCGCGAGGCACCCCGCCGTCCCGCGCGATTTCCAGGTGACGCCCGCCGTGCGCGAGGAGTTCTTCAGGTTCGTCGACGCCAAGCCCGGCCTGCCGTTCGAGGGCAAGACGAAGGCGTCGTACGAGGCCGAAGCCGATCCCTCGATCCTCGACCGCGCCATCCGCGAGGAGCTGCTCACGGCGGCGTACGGGCGGGAAGCCGGCTACCGCGTGGACATGGAGGGCGACGTCCAGCTCAAGAAGGCCCTCACGCTTTTCCCCGACGCCGAGAAGCTCGCGATGGCCCACCAGGAGATGCAGCTGGCGAAAAACTCCGACCTGAAGGGCCCGGTGAAGCCGTAGATCTCACCAGGAGCCACCACAACAAAAACGCCGCCGCGTAGCAGCCCACGAGCCGCCAGAAGTGCGTGGCGGTGGCCCAGAGGTTCCGCGTGAAGGCGCCGTAGTGCGCCGCGCTCCACGCGCCGAGGCGCGTCGCGTAGAAGCTCTCGACGCCGGCGACGAGCGCGAGAACGTGCAGCGCGAAGAGGATCGCGAGGCTCACCAGGGTTCCGCGGACCGCGCGGTCGCGGAACAGGCCCGGCGTCGTGGCCGCGAGCGCAAGGAAGAGGATGACGTCGAACGTCAGGTCGTCGGCCGGCAGCGACGGCCGGTCGGACGTGGACGGGAAGTCGGCCCGATCGATCACGACGCGCCTTTCCTCGGCGTAGAGGCGCGTCGCGCGCGGCCGCTCGACAACGCGGATCAAGGCTTCCGCGACGCCCGCGAGGAGGCGGTTGTAGGCCGGCGTCGCGGCCCACCACAGCGCGAGACCAGCCGCGAAGCCGACGAGGGCACTAGCCGCTGGCTTCAGCTCGGCCTCCTCCGCCCGCGCGCCGGCTCCAGGCGAGGAAGATCCCGACGGCGAGCAGGATGAGAGCCGTCTGCCAGACCGCCGCGTGAAATAGCTCGAAGACGTCGCGATGGTGCACGCCGAGCCAGAACAGCGAGACGATGCGGAACAGATTCACGCCCTGGATCAACGCGAGCCCCGCGACGATCCCGAGCATGCGCTGCTTTGCAGGCGCGGGAAAAGCGAGCATCGCAGCCACGAGGAGAAGCGCCGCCTCGATTCCGTTGCACCCGTTCTTCACGTCCACGGCGAACGCGGGTGATTGGATGATCGTGCCGAAGGACTGCGTCCTCTCGCCGAGCGCGGCGAGGAGCACGGTCGAGACGCGCACCAGGAGCTCCGTGAACGGCACGACGACGCGGTCGTTCACGGGCTGGATCGCCACGAGGAGATAGAACGCGCCGAGGGCGACGACGAACCGGATCAGGAACTTCTTCTGCGCGGGCTGCAAACCCCTCTCAGCGCACCAGCGTGTTGTTGTCCACGATGAAGCGCCGCGTGCCCGCCGACCGCACGTTGCCGCGCGTGTCCGTCACCTCGATGAGGAGGTCGTGCTCGCTGTTCGAGATCTGCGTCGTGTCGAGGAAGAAGCGGAAACGCGCGGAGTTCGCCTGCGGGTAGGCCGGGTATTGCACCGCGACGTCGGGGCTCGCGAAGCCATACTCGGCGTAGTCCACGCCCCGCACCGCGTCGATCTGCGCGACGCCGTCGATCAGGATGCGCACCTTCACCACGCCGTCGAGGTCGAGCGCCCAGCCGATGACGGGGAACACGCCCCCGATGAACTTGTAGTTCGTGGGGTCGTCGATGAAGCCGATGGGCGGCGGATCGAGATTACCCGTCGCGCACTCCATCTCGATCGGGATTTCCTTCAGGAGCGTGGAAGAGTCCTCCTTGTCCAGCGCCTTGATCTGGAGGATGTGCGCACCTTCTTTGAAACCCACCTGCGTGATGAGGTAGCCCACGTCCACGAAGAACTGGAAACCCACGTTCGGGGCCTGCTGGAAGCCGGGGTACAGGACCTCGATGTCGGGCCGGTAGTAGCCGTAGCAGTCGACGAGGGCGTTCGCGAGCAGGAACTCGCGATGGCAGTTCACGCGCGTGTCGTCGAGGACGACGCCGTCCATCTCGAGAGTGACGGCCGCGACGCCGCCGCGCTCCTGTGCGACCGACGTGTCCATCGCCCAGCCATTGACGAACATCAGGTACCGCGAGTCGGTGATCGCGCCGTCGCCGCCGGACGGACCGCCCGTGGGTATCTCGACGCAGTTGCCGAACCACGTGGAGTTCAGGAGCGGGAACTCCACCTCACCGAACGGCGCGAGGTTCGGGGAGTTGTTGAAGATCTGGACGCGGCGCGTGCCGAGCAGGCCCTGCTGGCCCTGGTCGTCCACGGCTTTCACGGTGACATTGTGGACGCCGTTCGCGTAGCGCGTCGAGTCGATGTTCAGGATGAACCCCGCGACGATCGCCTGCGGGTTGTCGGGATAATCCGCGGCGATGTCCGCGCGGTAGATGCCCGTCACGGCCTGCCGCTCGATGAGGCCGTCCACGAAGACGTCCACGTGATCGACGCTGCGGTCGTCGAGCGCCCAGCCCGCCACCTCGAGAACGCCGTTCGCATTCACGCCGCTGTCGGGCAGCGGAAAGTCCACGCCGCCGAACGGCGGTTGGTTGAGCGTGTTGTCGACCTTCACGGCCCGCGGCGTCAGGAAGTACGAGCAGCCGCTCACGTCCGTGATGCGCACGTACACCGTGTGCGAGCCGTTCGAAAAGAGGGACGCCTTGAAGGATGCCTGGTAGCCGGGGTACTGGCCGACGGTTCCGAGGTACTGCGGGAAGAACTGCATCACGTCCGGGCGCGGCAGGTTGATGTTCGCGCCGCCCGCGGTCGTGACGAGGTTCGAATCGTCGGTGCCGTCCACGAAGACATCGACGTTGGACACCAGGTTGCCGTCCAGCGCGTAGCCGATCACCTGTATGTAACCCGAAACGGTGGCGCCGTCGGCCGGAACGTCAATGGATCCCAGCGTTTGCGACGGGCAGGCGAGAGCTTGCGGCACCGCGCGAATCACCTGTGGCTCCGCGCGCATCGCCTGTTGCTCCGCGCGCATCGCCTGGGCGGACGGCGCCGCGAGCAGGGCCGCGCCCGCGGCAATCACCAGGAGGATGAGGGCCTTCCGCTTCATCACGAGCCTCCGTGCGTCGAGAGATTTCGGGGATACGCTCGACCGGGACCGACAAATAGAGAGATTGACGCAGATGGAGTTTATCCCCCGCGAAAGGTCTTGTCAAACCGGAGGTTACGGCCGGAAGTCGCGTCAGACCATCTCGTTCCCGCGCGCGAGAATGCGCACGTGCTCGACGGCCGCCGCCGCCGTGGCCTCAGGGTGATAGCCGCCCTCCAGCAGCGATACGATGCGCCCTCCCGCGAACTTGTCGGCCACGTCCTCGAGGGCGCGCGACATCCACGAGAAGCCCTCCGTCGAGACGCGCATGCCGCCGACCGGATCGGCCTCGTGGGCATCGAAGCCCGCGCTCACGAGAACGACCTCGGGCCGGAAGCGCTCGGCAAGCCTTTCGAGCGCCGCCGCGAACCCGCCCGCATAGGCCGCGTCGCCCGCATCCGCGGGCTGCGGCACGTTCACCGTCGTCCCGCGCCCGCGGCCCGCGCCCTCCTCGTCCGCCGCGCCCGTACCCGGATAGAAAGGGTACCGGTGAACAGAGAGGTACGCCACGCGCCCGTCGTCCCAGAAAACGTCCTGCACCCCGTTGCCGTGATGCACGTCAAAATCGGCCACGAGGACGCGCGCGACGCCGTGATGCTCGATCAGGTCTTTCGCGGCGATCGCGATCGAATTCAGGAAGCAGAAGCCCATCGCGCGCGATGCGAGCGCATGGTGCCCCGGCGGGCGCGCCGCCACGAAGACCGACCCCGCGCGCCCGGCGACGACCGCATCCGTCGCGGCGAGCGTGAGTGACACGGCGCGCAGCGACGCCTCGAACGTGCCGGCCGAAATCACGTTGTCGGCGCAATCGAACAGCGCGAAGGGTCCCACGTAATCGGCCGGCGCGTTTCTGCAGAGCGCCGAGAAGCGCTGCACGTATGCCTTGTCGTGCACCCGCTCGACGGCCTTCAGAGTGCGTTCGGGGGCAGGCGGCGCCTCGATGCGCCGTCCGTCCTGGCGAAGCGCCTCGACGACGACCTCCAGCCGATTCGCCGTGTCCGGGTGATAGAGGCCAGTATCGTGCTGGAGGACCGCGGGATCGAAGTAGACCGGCACGGTGAGCACCCCGCGAGCCTACAGCAACCGTGGGCTACCATCGACGCGTGCCAGCATCGAAAAAGGGCGTGCGCGTCGCGATCTCGCTCGGCCTCGCGGCCATCCTCCTCGTCCTGTTCCTGAGGACGCTGGACTTCGCGGCCGTGGGCCGCGCCATCGCCTCGGCGCACGTCGGCTGGCTCGCGGTCGCGACGACGGCGGGCCTTCTCGGAACGCCGCTCTTCCGCTCGTGGCGCTGGGCTCTGCTCCTGAAGAAAGCCGGGCACCCGTCCGCTCTCGCCCTCAACTCCGCGACGGCCATCGGCTTCGCGGCTTCGACGCTGCTCCCGGCGCGCGCCGGCGAGATCGTGCGCCCCGTCGCCCTTGCGAAAAATTCCGGGCTTCCCGTCGCGCCATGCCTCGCCTCCATCGCGCTCGAACGCCTCATCGACCTCGTCACCGTCATCGTCCTCTTCGTCGTGTACGCGGTGGGATGGGCGCCGTCCGCGATGAGCGGCGACGAGGCCGGGCGCTTCGCGCTGCTGCGCCGCTCGGCCTTGCTGTTCGGTCTCGTCACGCTTCTCGGCCTCGCGTTCCTCGGCTTCCTCGCGGCAAAACCCGAACGCAGCGACCGCCTCGTGAAGCCGTTCCTCAGGCCGCTGCCCCCGAAGATCGGAGCGAAGCTGGAGTCGATCCTCCTGTCGTTCCTGGACGGCCTCGGCTCGCTCGGCTCGCTGCGCGACGTCCTCGTCGTGGCGGCCGCCTCGCTGTTCCTGTGGACGCTCATCGGCTTCCAGATCTGGTCGACGATGCGCGCCTTCGACCTCGTGTTTCCCTTTCCCGTCTCGTTCTTCGTCCTCACGTGGGCCGTCCTCGGCCTCGCCATTCCCACGCCGGGCGGCGTGGGCGGCTATCACGCCGCCATCGCGTATTCACTGACGGGGTTCTACGGCGTGGCGAAGAACACGGCGGCGGCGTTCGCGCTCGTCTCACACGCGCTCTCGTTCGTCCCGATCACGCTGATCGGGCTCGGATTCCTGGTCGCGGGCGGATTCAGCCTGCGGAGCCTCGCGGCGACACCTGTGCCAGAGCCATCGTATAGTCCGAGCCCCACACCGCCGGATTCGACTCCAGCATCTCGACCCCCAGCTTGAAGAATCCGGACTGATCGAGTCCGGCCTGCCACACCACCCGGCAGTGGCACAGCACGCGCGTCCGCACGTTCTCCAGCTCGAAGATGTCGCCGACCTCGACGTTCCGCTGCGCGTACACGAGCGCCCCGTAACTGTTCACGATCAGCGTCGATCCGCTGAACCTCTCGCCCTCCCAGCGCATCGAAATCGGAATCCGCAGCGCAACGCGCGGACTCCGGCGCAGCTCGTGGAACGCCTCAGGCTCGAGCAAAGAGGAACCTCCGAGCGGGAATTATCCGACAAAGGGCGGGAAGGGGGAACTCCCTCGGCGCTGATCACGGGCCCGCCGACGCTCCGCGATCTGCTCAGGGCCTTCTTGTCGCGTCGACATCTACTTACGTGCCAGATGGGGAGACTCCAGCGGACCCGGTGGGAGCGGACACACCTACTCGGACGCTTCAACCGATATTTCCACCTGATGGACGGTGACCGTCAGCGGCATGCCCTTCTCCGCTCTGACTTCGAGGCACCCGCGGATGGCCGGGCATTCGGCGACGAAGACGCCATCATCGTCACTGTTGATTGTCACGGCAAATTTCACAAAAACCCGATTCTAACCGGGTCCGGAGCGCACGTTTTCAACGCTTTCTTGCCGGAGCGGGGGGAAAGAGCGTCCTCGTCAGGTCCTGCCCGGGTGTCGGCGTCCGGAGAATCCGCTTGGCCGTCGTCGCATTTGACGGCGGCCCGGGCGGGGCGTCGACCAACGCTCGGGCACGCGCGAAGACCTCCGAGGCGGGGATTTCCTTGGCGCTGCCTTCCCTGAGGTCCTGAAGCCGGCGCTCTGATTCCTGGACCCAGGCGGCCTCGCACTCGGCCTCGGGGAGCTCCTCCCCTTCTGGATCCAGGCTGACGATGAGCCTGTGGGCGAGCTCGGCTCTTTCCTTGCGGTCGAGCGAAAGCGCGGCGGCGAGGACGTCTTCGTTCGTCACGAGAAACATTTTATCCCTCGTTCTCCCGCTCTTTCTCGCTCGGCTCTCTCGGCCTGACCCCTGGGTGCATGGCGTCGTGGATCTTCGCGAGCTTGTCGATCGTCACCTGGGTGTAGATCGACGGCCCTTAGCCGCCCGCGCGCCACGCGCGCTCCGGTCGCTCGACGGCGTTTAGCGTAGCGCCCGCGTTAGGCTAAGGGTCGCGGGGTAACCTCGCGGAGCGAAGCACAGCGGGACATGAAGGTGCCGGGGCCGAGAAAGCTGGATACTTAGTCGGATTTCAGAGGTTGGAGCTGCTTGGTGGCCTTGGATGGAACGACCTCGAGATCGCCCTCCGTGAAACCCATGGCGGTTGTGCCCGGCTTAAGGATCGCCTCCAAGTCGCAGGCGAAAATCGGCTGGCCCTCGAGCTGTCCAATCCAGTCGGAGGTGCTGGCGCTGCTATTTCTTGACTGATCGTAATGATCCCTTCTCACTTCTGCCACGATTCCTCCCCTCGAAGTTGTTTTTTTTGGATCTCGGTAAAGCCGCTGGTCTGAGTAATGACCGCGACATCGACGGCCCCCCCGACTCCGCGGACGCCGATGATCCAGTGCTGCATTACGATCGTCATTCGAATAAGAAAAATCGCCAAGTCGACGCAGTCTTGAAGCGGTAAGAAGGCGAATGGAATCTGAGTCTGGAGGTTTCCCTTTAAATGTGCTTCCAAAGCATCGCGTTTCGCGTCGTCGAGGCTCAGGAATGCCTGCGCCATCCCGGGAAGCCTTCCATCGAATCCTCCGACGAGCCTATCGGCGAACTCTCTCTGCCCGCCCCAGACCATGCCGAAATCGCCCGCTGAACCGCACCTCTCTACGGGCGTCGGGTTATTCGGAATGAAGATCTCGAACAGCTTCCCATATACCCCGCCAAAGTCGTAGCCACCAACCAGAAAAATCATGTCCTGCCCCGGCCCGGTTGGCATGTTTTGCGATGTCCACTTTCCCATGAAAAAGTCTGACAGAACTTTCGCGTATTCAGCCACTGTCATTCTTTTCCCTGGAAACTCTTTGTTAACTATCTCTTCCAACTCTGGCAAGTAGCTATGCGCTGTTCGGGGCTCACGGATGCCAATTGCGGCCGCGCCGTATGTGACCGCGCCGATATGCGGCTGACTCTTGACGTGCAGCAACTTTGTCGCGTTATCGTAGGTACACGGAAGAAGTACTGTCGGCGGCGATGGCGTGCCGGGGAGGACAGGCTGCGCCTGCGGTAACGTGGCCGTCAGGGTGACTCGGCTGTCGGCAGCCAAGATGACCCCCTCAGGGCTCTTGAATGCTATTCCCAGTGACATTTCTCTTGAAGCTCCTCCGGAAAAGATAACACTCTAATGCCGCTATCGCATCCATCGAGGCCTCCTCGTTCGGGCGATTAAGGGCGCCGTTCGTGGTGCAGGGATTTGGAGAACGAGCCTCGGGGCGCGCGAACCGGCGCGCAACCAGTAGACGCTGGTGTCGTAGCTCACACATGAAGTCGACGGCGAGACTCGGGTTCCCGATGTGCCTCGGCTAGAGTGTCATTCATGTGCCGGACCGCTCGGCGCGCCCTGACCCTTTCCGTCGCCGTGCTCGCGGCGCTCCTGTCCGGCTGCGCCTCGTTCGATCCGCCGGTCGGTTTCGCCATGAGCCCCGAGCGGTGGAACGCGGGCGTGGCGCGGCGCGGGGTCGATCCCGCCGAGGCGCCGAACCCGATGGAGATGACGCCCGCGATGCGGGTCGCGGCGCGGG